>CAXTTV010000005.1:9574-44400 GCA_964247295.1 uncultured Ktedonobacteraceae bacterium
TCCAGGGCCAGACGCAGGCTGCGCGCGCTACCCGGCCCATGGTGGCGAACCCCAAAGATGGAGATACTCACCTATTGCACCTCCTTGCGCTCCATAAGGCCTCTATACATACAATTTCTCCTCCTCATAATAATAGAAATAGCCACCACAACAGGGGCGATGGCTATCTTTTTTTGTCATCCAAAGAAGCTTCTACTATACTACTATTCTTTTTTTGCCAGTAGGTTATGGAAGCACATAGGAGGCCATTTTACGGATAAAAATCCTCGTGCTTGATCTTGGTGATGATGCGCTCTCCCTTTCGAGTAAACAGATCGATCGCGGGTTTGGCGACCAGCCCCTCGGCGATGAAATCGCCCCACTGAGACTTCATCTTCTCTTTAACCAGCTTTACTCCGACTGACAATGGACCGGTCGCGACGATGGGGACCACTTTCAGTCCAAACTTTGAGGCGACATCCTCGATGCCCTCACGGCGCAGGTACCAGTCACCCACGCGAACATCAAACAACACAAACTCCTGAGAGGTCGAATAGTTTCCTCCACCCTTCTGGATCTTGGCCCCGTATCCCTCACCGAACAGGATCACTTTCGACTCGCCGAATACCTGCTCAAAGATCTCCTCAATCTGCGGACCAATAAAAAGCTCGTTGAGCTTGTTCAACAGGTGCGCGGGAATCTGGGCGTTCTCAGTGCGCCCGCCAAACAAGAAATGGCCTTTAGAAGATGAGAGCCCCCTTTTACTGTCCCACCTACTGAAAGCCTCAGAATCTTTTTAAAGTGTCATATAGCAAATTATTTGCGAAACGTCGGGATAAAATAGAGCAAGAGTAATGTAGAAATGCTCTAGGATGGCTGAGAAATGACTATTTCTCTTCAGGTTTTCTTCAACCAGGAAATAGGATAAGGCCGTTTAAATCGAATTACAGGGCGATAGAAGAGTATTGGAATCCAAAGACTAGCGCGTTTTAATAATAGGCATTTTCTGCCTCTATTCATCCAGTATATCTTCTATCAGGGTATGAGATGGAACATTTAATGCTTGCGCTAATTTAGCAAGGGTAGCTGTAGAGACCTGTTTTGTAGGCTCCCGATAAATACGCCGTAAAGTTCGCAAATCAATATCTGCTTTTCTAGCAAGCTGTGCCATTTTGGCCCCTTGCTCCTCTGCTACTTCTTTGACTCGTAATCTAATCATATCTAAAACCTCTTTACAGTTGATCTCACTCCTATTTTAGCATGCTACGTCCCTTGACAGTGATACATTATATTGCGTATCATTAAAACGCCAGACATTACATTGTACTACATTCACAAGAGAGGCAATAAACCACAATCCCCTACAGTGCAGAAAGGAAAGAAAGAAAAAGCCCCCAAGTGTCTAGACCACACAAGAGGGCGGGGTAGAAAAACCTTGTTTCAACCGTTTCCACACAGTTTTTTACGGGCTTCTCTATGTCTAGTGTTACATAGGGAATGCTCTTGAGTCAAGCACGAAAGGGTAGAACCATATGATACGTACTAGCCTCATGACTGCACGCGATGGTGCAAACTTCTTACAGGTCAAAAAATGGGATGCAAGCATTCACCCTCTCCGAGTTTGGGCCTCTCCTCATGGGCTCATGGGCGCGTTTAAATCGGATAAACAGCAGGTATTTTACACCCTGGTTCTGCTGAATGATGGGAAGACAAGTACCATTCAAGAATTTAGTGGACCTAGCGCGGAGCAATCCGTGATTGCCTCTATGACCGTGGTTGCTTTGGCAGCAGGTGCCCAACGGCTACAGATCTTTACACCTACATTCAAGAGCAGAAAGGGATAAGGTTATGCAGCAGCAGTATGATGATAAGGTTGTATGGTTGCTTCCCGTTCCCCAAACAAGCATTTTGCACACAAAAGAATACCCCTATTGTTCTGATCTGACTTGCCCATGTCAGGAAAACCGCCCCATAGGTACTCCCATTGTCAGGCCGCCCTATGAAGGCAAACCCAAAGGGTTTACGCTCCACATCCCGTTTGATATCGAGGATGCTGATATGCTCAGTGGGTTTCTTGCTGCTCAGGAACATAGCAGAGTCAATGAAGGTGACTTTGTTCCCCAAACGGATACAGAGTTCTACCTGTTTGTGCGCGAAATGGAAGGAGAGGCCATAGGGGTAGATGCAACCTGTATTCGAGCCTTTAATATCGGGTGGCTCCTGGGACTCTATGCCGTCAATGAGGAGCAATTACAAGATCAACAACCGGATTGGAAAACACGATAGTATCATCCATGCCCATCTAAAGGCTTGTAACTTAGATGGGCATTTTAGACCGTCCTAGTCAGGAATATTCAGAGTCATTATAACCCTCATAATGAGAAAAAGGGAGTACGCTATGAGACAAGCACCAAAGTTTACGTTTAGTCCTTCTAATAAATCTTCTAAAACCGATATCAGCAGTCATGGATTACCACAGATTGATAGATCGCGTATCGTTGCGGTCTATGTACGACAATCTGGCACAGGATCGGATACAGCACATGGGGAAAGTAGGGAAACCCAACTTGGCATGATTGAGTATGCCTATAAGCTTTTAGGATTTGAGCAAGGCGTACAAACAGATCTCATTCGTATGTATGATGAGGGAGCCGGGCAATCAGGGAGAAAACGTATTGACCAGCGCCCAGAAATCGCACGTCTTTATAACGATATTTCTTCTGGCATAATTGGTACAGTGATTGTTGCTCGCGAAGATCGCTTGTTTCGCGATAAACATGGAGACCAAAGCGGTCTCTATACTGAACTTGCGGAAAGAAAAAAGGTGTTGACTATTGTACCGCCTGTGGTTACAAAGCATTATGCTGTGTATGATATGTCCAACTATGAGGATCTTAGACGGTTTAAAGACAAAATGCAAGCGGCTTCTGATTATCTAGAGGACCAAATTAGATATATGCACGCAAATTTAAAGCGCAAGTCAGGAAAAGGTGAATATGATGGGCGACATCTACCTCCGGGCTTAGTTATTACTCGTAATGGAACAGATAAGCCCGTGATTTATCAACCTTGGGCTAAGGTCATGAAGCGTCTTTTGAATCGCGCAAGAGAATTAAACTGGAATTGGCCGCAACTTAATAAAGAGGTAGATGCTCTCCCTTTCCTGTTCCCCGAACCAACAGAACAAGACAAATACATGTACATATTCAACATAGGGCTCGATCCTAAACAGGGGTATAAGCCACGCCAATCAAATACTATTAGAGGGTGGTTTAAAAATGTGCTGCTAATTGGCTGGTGGCCTGTACGCAATGAAGTAAACGAAGTCATTCTTGATAATCACCCTGCCATGTTAGATAAACAGCTTTTTGAGGAAGCCTATATCAACCTTACAGGGTACTCTCTAGATGGCGAATTGATACAAGAAAAACCATTGACTCAAAGACGAAAGCAAGAGGAAAAAGATTTACCTGAAGCGTTGTTTCATGGAAGGATGGAAACGGAAGAGCGGGAAGGAGAGTACACACGCGTCGGCGTCGCTTCTTTCCGGAACGGGAACCACAGGCCATTTTACGACTGCATAACCTATTCAAAAAAGAACAGGATTAAGTATATTAGCCTCTTCTCTGTTTCTTGTGCAGATTTTGACGCACTGATTGTTGATCGGTTACTTGAGCTTGCGCAGGCTGATGCAAACATTTACACAAAAATCCAAGAGGTGATGAAGAGAATACATGAGAAACAAGTGAATAATCTTGTTGCCATTGATGACCAAATAGCTCGTTATGGTATCGAGATCCCAAAACTTCGCAAAAATCTTGCCACGCTGGCATGTCACCTTGATGAGGGCGATGAAACACTCGTCAGCTTAGCAACAAAGCTTAGAGAAGACGAGAAGACGTTACGAGATCTGGAAAACGAAAAGAAAAAACGAAGTACGATTGATGGGGAAGAAGAGATCAAAGAATTCTATGATGTTCTCATCCATTTTCAAGAAGCTTATCCCAAACTTCCACTTCATAAGAAACACCGACTGTTCTCCATTTTAGTTTCCCGAATAGAGCTTAGCTATGTTAGCCCTCGTTGGCTGCTGCTCAAAATAGAATGGCTTACTGCTCTCAAAGGACGCCCGGATGTTGCCCTCGTTTGGCGAAATAATCCGAAATCTGGAGAGGATTTTTCTTGTCAGGAAGAAACTATTTTACGAGAACATTATACATATACTCCTATTCTAGACCTCTTACAGTTGCTTCCCTCTCGGTCATGGAGAACTATACAAAGACAGGCAGTTGAATTAGGCATTAGACGTAAAAAGAATTTTCAGCCTAGTATTCCACGATATTGTTGTTTTCAAGATCTTGCACCTTATGGTCAATTTCTTTTCGGGTCATTAGAGGAAACCACAGATGCTATTCAAGAGAGCATAGCAAATACGCATAAATCTAGTGACACTCTTTACGCTCATTGGCTTCTTCCTGAGGATGTACGTGAGATGATTCTCTTTTAGAACCGCAATAGGATAATTCGTATTTAGTCCGTCCCAGATCACACGAATGTTGGTCCCATCCACCTTCTCGGTAAACACCCACTCAATATCTTTGAGCAGCTCCAGCTCCGGCTCGCGGTACACACCCTCCAGTAGCTTAAAGGGCCGGACCTCCTCCCGCTTAAACAGCCCCGGTATTTTCTGATATAAATCGCTCACTCAATACTCTCCATATTTGCTATGTACAGGCACGGGCCACTTATAAATGTAGCCCGGCCAGATCTTCATTTTTTCGCGGTTGTTACAAAACGTCCTGACATGCTCGGTAGAGATCCATCCAGCCCTGCCGTTCTTTGACGACGGTCTGAAGGTATTCCAGCCAGGCGACGCGATCCTGCACTGGATCTTTGATAATTGCACCCGTGAGACCGGCGGCCAGATCAGAGGCATTCATACTGCCGTCACCATAGAAGGCGGCCATCGCCAGACCATTATTGATCACGGAGATCGCTTCAGCCGTGGAGAGCGTGCCGCTCGGCGTTTTCAATTTGGTTTTTCCATCTCCTGTGACTCCCGATCTCAGCTCGCGGAAGATGGTCACGACGCGACGGATCTCTTCCAATGCGGGTTTCTCAGCCGGTAGATCCAGCGCCTTGCCCAGAGTGGCGACCCGCCGATCCACAATCTCTACTTCATCCTCGATCTTCTCTGGCAATGGCAGGATTACTGTATTAAAGCGGCGCATCAGGGCGCTTGAAAGCTCGTTCACGCCTTTATCGCGATTGTTAGCGGTGGCGATCACGTTAAACCCTTTGCATGCCTGAGCCTCGGTGGAAAGCTCGGGAATCGGCAGGGTCTTTTCCGAAAGGATCGTGATCAAGGTGTCCTGCACGTCGCTGGGAATGCGCGTCAGTTCTTCGATTCGGGCAATCTTGCCTTCGCGCATGGCGTGCATCATCGGGCTAACCACCAAAGCATTCAATGAGGGCCCTTCCACTAACAATCGCGCGTAGTTCCAACCGTAACGAATGGCGCTCTCGTCGGTGCCGGCGGTTCCCTGGATCAGCAGGGTGGAGTCTCCTGTGACGGCTGCTGCCAGATGTTCACTGACCCAGGATTTGGCGGTCCCAGGAACACCATAGAGGAGCAGGGCGCGATCGGTCACCAGGGTCGCAACGGCGATCTCGACCAGACGCGGATTGCCAATATACTTGGGAGAGATCTCAAATCCGTTCGACAGCTTTTCGCCCAACAGGTAGGTTCGCACAGCCCAGGGAGAAAGCTTCCAGTTCTGTGGGCGCTGCCGCTTGTCGATCTTCGAGAGCTCGCTTAGCTCCTCGGCAAACTGCTGTTCGGCATGCTGACGCAAGACAGCTTCGATCTGGGCGGTCTGACCATTCTCGGAGTTAACGGCGGGCGAAGTCGTATCGTTACGCATTGGGAAGTCTCCTTCGTATATCAATAATTCGATTCATTTGGATAAGTTCACGGTGAATCTGGTTCCATTGCCAGCTATGGGTGCCAGGACCACTGTAGGGATTTTGCGCGCTCCCAAAGTGAGAGGGGGATACCGCAAGTCCGATCCTGGGTAGCATTCCATACCACCATTGATAAAGCTGTCGAGCCTTTTCACTACTGGATGTATCTACCTGTGCGTTGGAATCTTTATCTCTGAGATAGGCCGCTTCCAGGTAGCGATCAAGCTCATTCAGGCACTGTCCGCTGATCCTTTCGCTCCAGGGGCGTGGGAGATAGGCCATCAAAGTAAACCACTCCTCAGTATCTGGCTTTAGATCAAAGATGCGGGCCTCGATCTGGTCTACGGGGATCAACTTCACAATTCGCTCAATCAGATCCTCCCAAAAGGCCCGGTCTCTATCTTTTCCCGGTTCCTGTAAAAGTGCCCGTAGAGCAGCCCATACCGGGAAGGCCCAGGAGTGCCTGGAATGCGTCACAGTAGCCTGAGTCCAGCTTATTAGTAGCGTCTCTCGCCAATCCGATGCCTTCGCCAGATCTAACAACTGCTGGGGAGTACGCTCAAAGCGCCGTTCCCAGTGTTGCGGATCTATCCGTTTAAGCACCTGACGAGCCAACCAATCTTTCTCTCCAACATTTGAGGGTCGCTGCTCTGAGGCAAAGCCGTCCCTTTCCCATTGGGGATCTATATCTTCAGGAAAAGATATTACCAGCTTGTTCTCATGGTAAGAGAGCAAATCATCACCACGAGTCAGCAGACGTTGCTGCCAGGCACCATCAGCCAACAGACAGAGCAGGTCAGCCGCTACAACCTTGATCATCGCGCTACGATCATCCAGACAGCTTTCCAGGAAAGGCTCATCCTCAAGACTCAAACCTTCTTCAAAGGTTGCCAGTAACCGGCTGCGGGTATCCGCGCGCTCACCTTTCCAGCCATCCTGTAACCATTCTCGCGCCTGAGCCGGATCTATCCGACGAAGCTGACTCAATACAATCTGTCGCTCTTTCGCGCTCCCTTCCTGCCAGATGATCTCCGCATTCTCAGACAATTGCTTCTGGGCGCTCATTACGGTTTCTTTTACCCAGAACCAGGAAGGATTATAGGTGCTCAGCCAGAGACCGCGCTCACCAACCACCAGGGCAATTTTGAGGCGCACATCCTCACCCGAGAGATTCAAAATGCCGGGCAATAGTTCGGGAGATAGCAGCAACTTTCGCTTATTGAGCGTCTCCAGCGCCTCCACCAGTAATGTACGCGGCAGATCTCGGGAAATCGTTCCAATAAGCTCGACCATTTCTGGCGAACAGAAATCGCGTGCTTCATCAGAAGCGATTTCAGGCACCTGCTCCGTTGTAAGAGCGGTTTTGCCAGCCAGACGATATACAGCCTGGGTGCCAGCTCGCAGCAAGAGCTCCTGCTCCGCTTCCATCCCGGAATCATCAGCGAACAGGGTATCCACCTCGGAGCCAACAGTGAGTTCCTTCGGCTTCTGACTGCGCGTCCCAAGAAGTGCCTGAGTTGTCAGAGGATGCATCACTCGTCTCCTTTCAGGTGATAATATCTCTCGTTTGTTTGCACACCTAGTGGCATTAAACGCTCACCATCCCATTCCCCAACGAAGTGCAGCGGGTGGCCGCCTGAGAGGGCCAGCATTGTCCAGTTCACCCCAGGCCGATCCCGAGCATCTCTATTGTTCTGAAGTGGCAACGCCTGTCCCTGAGAATCGTACAGCAACCAGGTCTGCTCTTCTTGCTGACAAACCGGGATCACATTCTGAAGGGTACAGAGGAAACGGCTTGTCCAGGGCTGTCGCCCAAGCATCCCGGCTACTTCGTTGAGAAATGACTCGCAATCAGGGTGACCAGGAATCGCACACGCTACAGCCTCCATGGTTCCATAACGTTCCGTGAAACGAGCACGCTGAGGGGCAGCACCGGGCCAGAAAACCAGGTTGGCCTCTTGTTGCATCCCCGGAGCCGGAAAATGCTCCTCAAAACCTCCACGAAACATTGAAAACTGCAACACCAGTGCCGAACGTCCACTGTGCAGACCCTTCATCCAGGTACGCTGCATGCGCTGGTTCGCGTTGCCTTCTGTCTGGGTGGTCCATTGTCCCAGAACCATCCAGGCATCTTTGAGTGGCTCTCCTCTGGCTATTACCTCATCCTGTTTCACAGTCCAGCCGATCAACTGACGAACATCCTCTTGCAACGCCGGATTCAAGGTGTCGATCCGAGAATACGCCTGAATCAGCAGCTCCAGCTTCCCCAGTTCCCCCAACAAACGGTCAGGCCAGTCGGGAGACGAATTGGGAATGCTCGCCATTGTCCGCAGACGCGCGGCGATCCCCGGTGCCTGAGAGTCAATCATCTGGGAGGCCATCTTGTTCCAGAAGTTGTAACCCTGTGATCCCACTTCAGCAAGACCATTGCGTACCAGATCATGAAGCCAGAGCTCCAGGCTTTGTAACCCTTTTGTAACCTGTGCCTCCCGCTTGTCGATCCGCTTCTTCTGGGCTGCGGTCTTCTCTGTAGTATCTCCCTCTTCCTTCTTTTTTGCGAGCGTCTCCCGACGTTTCATCAGGCTCTCTCGCTGCCTCAACCACTCAACCACCCACTCCGGCGATTCCGCTGACTCTGGTAGAGCATTGACATCGGCGGCAGCAAGAAACAACAGTCCCAAGGTATGTTTACAAGGATTTTTTGGACTTGGACAGTTACATTTTGATGCCAGGGATGAAGGTTCGATCCGAACAAAGTAGGAAGAGTCTCCCCGGCTCCCCAGGCACTCGCCCCAGAGTGCCTCAGCATTCTGGCCGGTGTTGCGCCAGCTACTGGCGGTTCCCAACTTTTTCCCGGCTTTCGTAGAACTGCTATCGGGTGAGAGCGCTGAGACCATCTCAGAGGTAATCTGTATACTCAAATTGCGCCTCTCTATATTTTTTTGTTCTACTATCTTATTCTTTTGACGCATCATCAAAGCGGAAAGCTGACCATCAGTACAGTATTGTAGAGTCTCCGGATACCGCTGTGTTACGTATGAAAATTAGACAGTATATATTGCGGAAACACAATCTACAATGATATGAGGTTTGGTATGCAAGAGGAAATGAAGGTTCAACAGGTCCCGGTCAAGGTGTTTAGTGCGAATGGACGGATGACTATCGTCGCTCCGATGCCTGGATTAGAGGCCAGCGATATCACGGTCGACGTAACCGCCACCGGGCATATCTTGCTTCAGGGCAAGGCACGCGGCCAGCTTAAACTAAATGATGCCAAGGAGCTGCTACTGGATGAGTGGAGCGTCGGCGACTACTACCGCGATCTGGAGGTCTCCGATCCCGTTGATGGCGAACGGGCCAATGTGACCTACGGCAATGGCGTGCTGGCAGTTACGCTCCCTCTCTCTCATGAGACAAAACCCGCTCACCTGACGATGGAACAAACCTCTAGCAGCCATGGTATTCGCTACGGCAATGCCGGACACGACGATATCTAATACCAGTTCCCAAACAGGAGCCTTGCCCATATGAGGCAAGGCCCTTTCTATTTTATAATGATCTTGTTCCTACAAATTGAAAAGGTAGCTTTCTTCTAGATCGCGAAAGGAAATAATGTCATGAGTGAGAGTAATCTATACCATTCTTCAGAGGCCAGGGCTTTAGGCGATGCTATGGAGCTTGAGGACTGCCCAATCTGTACGGTGACTCTAACTCTGATGGATACCTGGCAATACAAAGGCTTTACTGGTAAAGAACACCGCGCCCGTCACCATCGCCACACACGTGGGCGGACCTGCGAATCCCTGGATGTTTGCGCTTCCAACGAAGGGTGATGGGTTCCCTTCCCACGGGTCCACACGTGACCCGACCTACCCCATTCGAGTCGCTCCCTGCACAGGAACAGCTTCTTCTTTTTCCAACAGAGTCGCTAAGCTCCCGGGCACGTTAGCACTTTTTCCACTATATAATAGCAGGTAGGACAAAACTACGAAAAGAGCCTCTTACCCCGAAAAGACTATAAGAAATTTCAGGAGAAAAGGATGCGTATAGCCCTGGGGAGCGACGAGAAGACTCATCTAACGGAGATGCTTATTGTCGAACTACAGCAGCGTGGACATGAAGTGTTGCTCTTTGGGGCGCTGGCCGAAAACGCTTCCGAAGTTGACTGGCCGCTCGTGAGTATGAATGTTGCAGAGGCTGTTGCTGGTGGTCAGGCAGCCGAAGGGATTGTCTGTTGCTGGACCGGAACCGGGGCTTCAATTGCCGCGAACAAGGTCCGGGGAATCCGGGCCGCGCTCTGCTTTGATGCTGAAACCGCGCGAGGAGCACGCACCTGGAATCACGCTAATGTGCTGGCGCTGAGTCTGCGGGCGACCTCCGAGCCCATCGCGAAAGAGATCATCAATGCCTGGTTTACTACTCCCTACTCAGATGATGAATGGAACCAACAACAAATACAACACCTTTTGGAGATTGAACAGCGCCACTCCTGATCCTTCCCTTCCCACTTATAGAGGGGTTTTTCATTGTATTCTATTATTATTATTAATATTAATTAAAATTATAATAAATTTACTTTCTATCTATAATTGCGTATACTCTTCTCAGATATGTAAAAGCTATCTGGGAGGAGCTCTTTATGCAAAAGGCAAAAACCACATCGCTCTGGCGCAACCGCAACTTTTTGGCTCTTTGGAGCGGTCAGGCAATCTCCACTACTGGATCACAGTTAACTCAATTCGCCCTGCCCGTATTGATCCTTACCATTACCCACTCACCGATCCAGGCTGGGATCGCTGGGATGGTGCATAGCCTTCCATATCTATTATTGAGCCTGCCTGCTGGAGCATGGTTGGATCGCTGGGACCGTAAGCGAGCAATGCTCCTTTGCGATCTTGGGCGAGCCTTCTGCCTTGCCAGTCTCCCCCTGGCCCTACTGTTTGGACAATTGAGCATACTTCAGATCTATCTGGTTTCGCTGCTGGAAGGGAGTCTCTTTGTTGTTTTCAGCATCGCTGAAGCCAGCAGCCTTAAACATGTGGTTCCCTCTCAACAGCTCACAGCGGCGGCTTCTCAAAATGAGGCAACGACTAACATTGCCTATCTACTGGGTCCACTTCTGGGTGGAATTCTCTTTGGTTTGGGGAGATTTCTGCCCTTTCTGCTCGATGCGCTCTCGTATTTGATCTCAGTTATCTTCCTGGCAAGCATTCAGCAGAATTTTCAGGAGTATCATCAGAGAAAACCTGAGAAATTGAGAGTACAGATTGAGACAGGGCTCTCCTGGTTACTCCATCATCCAACGCTGCGTTTTCTGGCCCTGCTCTGCTGCACTGGCAACCTTCTGGACTTTGGTACAACGCTTTTGGTAACAACCCTGGCTCTGAAAATGCAGGCCTCATCCTGGCAACTGGGATTCATCCTGGCGATCGCGGGTCTGGGTGGCATTGGTGGAGCTCTTCTGGCAAGCCCAATTGAAAAGAAGTGGAGCTTTGCCCGCATTATGGTGGGCATCCAGTGGATCTGGGCTCTGGCCCTGCCACTGTATCTTCTGGCTCCTAATCCAATCTGGCTGGGCATTATTACAATCCCCAGTTTTGTGGTCGGTTCTATCTTTACGGTGATCCAGTACAGTTATAGAATCGCGGCTATTCCAGACCCGCTTTTGAGTCGTGTAAATAGCGTTTTTCGGTTAATTGCTTTCTCGGGTCAGGTTCTAGGACCACTGCTTGTAGGAATCTCGCTCCAGTATCTGGGAGCGATTTCGACAATTCTACTTCTGGCAGGTCTCCAACTTATCCTGGCTCTGCTCACTACCACTAACCGCTCCTCTAAAGAGATCTCCATATCATGAAAGATTTTGTGCATTGAAATCGTAGTATATAATGGAGCCTTTCGTTAAGAAATGTTTGAGATTGCCCACAAAAATGCTACAATAGAGTACATATTATTATGTATCTCCCACCCAATGAGATCAGGGGAAAAACTGATGCAATCGCGTTATCATCTCCTTCTATGGATACTGCTCACAATGTTACTTATGAGTTGCTCCACTCAGTCACCCCCACGAGTAGCCACGCCTAGCCCAACAACTCCAAATGATACCGATACCTTAAGTGCCAATACTCCTCTTATCAATCGCTATTATCAAGATCTCAAAGAGCAAAAACCAGAGATGGCTTACACCTACGTTTCTTCAGATGTCCGCAGGAAAGGCCAGAAAGTTACCAAGGCGGGCTTTGTACAGATGGCCAGGAACGCGGATCAAGAGTTCGGCCCTATCCAAAGTTTCAGCAGTGAACTTTATGGGAATGACCCTTCCAGAGTGACAATGACCATTACACGAACCAATAATCCGCGCTACCACTGCCATCTTCAGATTAAAAGTGGAAAGATTATCTTTTTCGATACTCTGTAGGTTCATGCTAGTTCAAGATCTCTCCTCGTGTTATGATACGTCAAAACAGGAGAGATCTACATTATGCGGATCATTCGAGTGGCGGCGGGTGTCATTGCCCATCAGGGAAAAATCCTGATCGGGAAACGTTTGGAAGAGCATGGGATAGATCAACACTGGGAGTTTCCCGGCGGGAAAATAGAACCGGGCGAGACTCCTGAAGCATGTGTGATAAGGGAACTACAGGAAGAGTTTGAGATCCAGACTGAGGTTATTGGCTTCGTTGGAGAAAGCAGCTATGCTTATCCTCATGCCCAGATTGAACTACAGGCCTATGATGTGCGCTACCTGAAAGGCTCATTTATCCTCCATGACCATGAGGAGATCCGATGGGTTACAATTCCGGAGCTCAAAGAGTATCCCTTTGCTCCCGCCGATCTCCCTATTCTCAGGATTCTTGAACACAGGCAACAGGGAAACACATCAAAAATGGCTTGATTTCTTTCCAGTCAAAATTTGGAAGGCTCACTCCAGTCTGTAATCTTCCGGGTATGATGCCACTAGATGTAGCCACGATCCCTGGATTGTCCTCGTTGAAAAGGCGAGGGTGGGTTGACCTGACAACCAGAAAGTTCACGAAAAACTTCATCAATATGTGTCCCTCGTGATGGTACGCGTACAGGTATCTGCTGCGTTTTGGCATCACGTAAGGCATTCACAAGATACGCTATTTCCAGCCTTACTTGCTTGAGTTCCTCTTCCGACTGACCACTCTTTTGGAGACGAGCCAATAATGTGTTTAAAGCGACCCCAACTTGCCAGAGCACGTTCTCTTGAGAGAGCGGTGTACGAATACGAGTGTCGCCATTAGCGGCCTGAACAAGTGTATACAATAACTGCTGAATGCCATAATCCAGTTCTTGCTTTTGTTGTAAAATAGAGCTCTCTAGCTTCGCTACCAGTTCCGCGCGATTGGCTCGCTCGATCGCGCGAATTCCGCTCACTGCCCAGAAATATGCCACCAGTCCTACAACCAGTTGCAAGGCAATTGGACGGACCATTAAGGCATAACTGTAAGGGGCTACCGCCGGTGCCAGCGGCTGAATTAAAATATCTATGGCAATAAAGCAGGAATTAAGGAGCGCGACCGGGAGGATCGCAAAGGGCGGTAGAAGAGAGATTGCGACAAGCTCCGAAAGGACGAGCAGATCAAATACTGGTATATCGTTGGCCGAAAGCATAAAGTCTGGCGTCGTTAAGACTGTGAGCATACACCCCAGCATCGATGCCGACACCAATAGAATACCAACGGTCGTGACATATGCCAAACGATTGAGAAATATGCCAATGATAGCAACGATAAATAAACCAACAATAATCGGCAAAACATGACCGCTTCGACTATTTATGCCGAGTGGGATAAAGGCTACTGAGATCAAAAGCATCACAAATAACAGAGAACTGGCGAACCGGCTGTGACGCGCCTGCTCTTGCTCCTCAAGTGTGGCATCCGGCATTGGCTCAATCGCGATATCAGGAGCGGTCAAGCTATACCAGACGCGCACCAACCACCTAAAGAAGCTTTTCTGAGAATATCTGTCTGTCGCAGAAATAGCTTCCGTCCTGATGGAGCGTGCCCTGGGCGTCTCTCGCAATCTTGATTGCATATGAGACTTCTCCTTTAAATAAAAATAAAATACAAGATGGTTGTGATACAAGACGAAAGAGGGCTTCGACTGCTAGACTATTTTCATGGATATTCAAGTACCTGCCGATCAAGCCCTGGCACTTTTTATCCGTTCACTAATACTTGTAAAACGAAATAAAGCGCTGTATTTTCACAGATCTAAAGATATCTTTAGAAAAAAAAAATGAAGTTTGGAACTTTTTCGTTCTGAAAAAGTGGGATAAGGTGGGATTTCTTTTTACATTATGCTATACTGCTGTTAATTCTACACTAAACTTTGATGAAAAGGCAATTTATCCTATTACCTTTATCCCATACTTTTTATGTGATAAAAGCTATTTTTCCCTCATTTTTATGACGCTCGACAAAGTGCATAGTGATTGCTCAGGATGTGCCGCCCTTACATTTTGTGGTCCATGACACCTCGGTGAAAGATCTCTCCAATATCCAACTCTTTTACCAGGGCTCCTTCTAAAAACAGAGTGAGGATAGAGAAAATCACAACGATCTTTGTCCCTTTGGTCCCTCCCTTCCCAATCTAAATTGTATAATGAGGCACTGCCCTCAATCTTTATCTCGGTATCGCTTCATTGCTCGAACGCTTGAAAGGTTATTGGTATAGTACTTATTGTGGCAAAATGCTGTGATAAATTGATATTAGCTAATCTTATTTTTATAATTGATACGAGTGCAGACCGAAATACATCGATAAACAAGAAAACCGCAATGAGGTGGTTTATTTATTAGCCCGACCATATAGATGGTTTACTCTTTTTTCTTTAGAAAGACGCAAAAACTTTATTATGAAACGTATGAGCTATAAACTCTCGCTGCTGATAGCCTCTTTGGCGCTGCTCCCGGCGGCTTGCAGTCTCTCACCTGAGGCATCTCCCCCTTCTACGTCTATAAACAAGCCAACAATCCAGGTGCAGCAAGGGCTCACGTTGCGTGAGGCGGCTCAGAAATCTTCTAAACGCGCTATGTATATCGGGACTGCCGTCAATCTAGATGCATTTCATCAGGATGCAAATTATAAGGCTCTTCTGGGACAGCAATTCAATATGATTGTTCCAGAAAATGCGTTAAAAATGACGACTACCCATCCAAGTATCGATACATATGATTACAGACAGGCTGATGAGCTGATTTCCTACGCGAAACAACAGCGTATGCAAATCCGGGGAGCACATCTTCTCTGGAGCAATCAAGTTCCTTCATGGATCTATCAGGGGAATTATTCACGCGACCAACTGCTGAAGGTTATGAAGGATTACATTACGACGGTGGTGAGTCACTACAAGGGGCAGATTCAAGATTGGGATGTGGTTAATGAGCCTTTTGATTTAAGCACTACTCAGGAAAACTCCATTTGGGAGAAGGTTATCGGGCCCGATTATATGGATTTCGCCTTTCAGTATGCCCACGAGGCTGATCCTCAGGCCCATTTATATCTGAATGAGTATAGTGTTGAGATGCCAGGCGAAAAGTCGGACCGCTATTATAATCTGGCTCAATCACTACTTAATCGCGGAGTTCCTTTAAGTGGAGTTGGGATTGAAAGTCATATGGATCTGGCAACTCACTATAATCAAGATCAAATGGTTGCAAATATACAGCGGTTTGCTAGCCTGGGCCTCCAAATTCAGTTAACAGAGGCCGATGTGATGCTTCAAAACAGTCAGGCTGCACAGCCGGAGCGCTTGAAAAAACAGGCATCTATCTATACAGAGCTTGTGGATACCTGTCTGATGGTGGATACGTGTAATGCGATTGTGTTCTGGGGCTTTACAGATCGCTACACCTGGATACCTGCATTTACACGAAAACCTGATCAACCATTGCTCTATGACGAGCATTACCATCCCAAACTGGCCTACTATGCTGTTCGGGATGCTTTATATAAAGAATAGTATTTTTGTGAGAGAAACATTATATGAAATCTGTCTCAAAGCTGAATAACGTTCCGTCTTCTGAAAACTTACATAAAAATCGTCAGTTCCTGCAACCAGGAATACATGACAATCAGATAGAGGAGAATCTTTCAACTCAACAGGGGTCGACAGAACAGGCATCCCGATCTCATCTATCAGACTCCCCAAAATCGGTGCCAGAAACCAAAACACCAACCAGATTTCAGAATGCTTCTCAGAAAATGCCTACATCAAAAAAGCTTGTACGCATAGAGCGCAGGTCTCCACCGCCGAGACTACCCAATCGACTAGAGGCCAGGTCTGAGCAAGCAGACAATTCAACACCCCCGTTAAGCCAGATCGATCGATTGGATACTTCTCATATTGAAATTATTCAAACTAATACGGAACGCGATACCATCGCCAACCAGGAAACATCGCAGATCGATTTACAGAGCGTTTTACAAGGTGTAGAACAACAATCTCCATCTCGTTTTGATCCTGTCCCACCTCAAGAGAGGGTGGGAAAAACCCCCTCTGGCCTCCGTCTCTCTTCCAAGGAGAGCTTTGAGAAGCAGGAGACCTCTCTTATCGAGGTAATCAAAAAAGGCTCTACGGCGGCCATTAAGAAGTTGGAGATGCTCACGACCAATCGTATGCCAGCGATCCAGGGGGTAGCGCGCCTGGATAAATTTGAAACGGTTCCATCTCCCACCGTCCAGGGATTAAAAAATGGGCATAAAAAAATTGGGAATACCAGACTTCGGTTAGCTGGTCTGCTGTTTATTGGAATTGCATGTTTCTATATCCCCTGGCTCTATTCAACCTTAAACCGCCAGGCACTCTGGTTCTCTATTCCGTTCTTTGCTTCTATGTGCTATCTCACGTTGCTGCTATTCATCACCATTTACAACAACTGGCTAAGAAGTGCTCCCGAGTTGATCCGCCTTCCCCACGGTCAGGAAAAGATGGTGGCGGTCTGCGTTCCTACCTACGGTGAGACGCCTGAGATGGTACAGACGACAATTGAAAGCGTTTTAAGCCAGGACTGGCCGCATGACAAACTGCTGATTGTGCTTGGAGATGACAGTCATCGCGCGGCGATGCGGGAGATGGTTGAAACACTTCAATATAATTTTCCAGCCGCGCAACTGGTTTATCACGAACCACCTAAAAAAGGAAATCCCGCGCGCAAAGGTAGCGCTAAAGACGGAAACCTGAATTCAATGCTGGCCTACGTTCGTGAGTATCATCCCGATATTGAGTATATCGAGACCCGCGATGCCGATGATGTGATTGGCTCACCCCAATTTTTGCGCTACGCTGTGGGACACCTGGAGCGCAATCAAGAGGTCGCCTATGTCCAGACCATTAAAGATACCCTGGTCAGCCAGGGCGATCCCTTCGGGAACCGCCAGACGTTCTTCTACCGGGGCGTCATGCTGGCTCGCAATGCCACGAACTCGGTGTTCCCCTGTGGCAGTGGCCTGGTCTGGCGGATCGAGAAGCTGATGGTTATCGATGGCTTCCCCACCTGGAATCTGGTGGAGGATCTGTATTCTGGCTATGTGGCGATGCGCCACGGCTTGAAAACTTCCTACTTGCCAGTGGTGGGAGCGATTGGTCAGGTTTCACCTGAAGATATTCCTAATGTCTATAAACAATTGGGAACCTGGGCCATGGATGCGATGCGCATCTTCCTCTGGAAAAATCCCTGGCTGGTCAAGGGCCTGACGTTTAATCAGCGCATGCAATTTACGGAGTTGGGATTGTTTTATCTGCTTTGCTATCCCCTCTTGATCCTGCTGGTTACGCCTATTATCATTCTTTTCACTGGTATCCATCCTTTTAACGCTCCCAATCTGGATGGCATTATCCACTTCTGGACCTATGCCGTCTGTATTGAGGTTCTCCTTTCGCTCACCAGCGACTCCAGCTCTTTTGAGGATCTCTGGCGTGCTCGTCAGATGTGGCTTGGTCTGGTTTTTGTCTTTATCAAATCTACTTTCCTGGCGCTTGTCTATGGTCCAAATAAAAAGCCTGCCTATAAGGTAACGCGCAAAACGCAGCAGGCGGGCATCTATATCCGAGAGATTATTCCGCAAGCGTTGATTTTTCTCTTGCTCCTTGTAGCTGCTATCTATCATCTCTATGCGCATCGTCAGAACATGTTAAGAACGAGCGATCTAGGTTCGGTTTTCTGGGCCGCGATTTACCTGCTACTCCTGGCCGGTATGATCCATCGAAGCTGGTTCGGCTTCCACGTCCTGCCTGCTCACCAGAATAAAGCAAAAGCTTAAAGCGAGAAAGCAACGCCAGCCTTGTATAGAGAGGCTGGCGTTGCTGCTATTTCACCATTTTACAAAGATCCGAGAGACTCACGTTTCAATATATGGGATTAGAGACTATAGATCTGTTCAAACTTTCGGGTCAGATAGCGCTCAAAATGAGTCGAGCTGATTTCTTCGCCAGTTACCCGCTTCATAAGATCTCCCGGAAGATAGGTTACTCCCGCGCCATACATACGCTGTCGCAGCCAGTCTAGAATAAAACTGATCTCGCCCTGGGCCAATCGCTCGTCGAAATTGGAGAAGTCACGCCGCAGGGCCTCATAGATCTGAGCGGCATACAGGTTTCCCAGCGTATAGGTAGGAAAATAACCAAAGCCACTGCTCCAGTGAACATCCTGAAGCACTCCTTTAGAATCTGTACCTGGAGTTATTCCCAGATATTCCTGATACTTGGCATTCCAGGCTGCGGGCAATGACTCAATGGACAGATCCCCATCAATCAGTGCCTTCTCTAACTCAAAGCGGATGAGAATATGCAGGTTATAGGTTACCTCGTCGGCTTCAATCCGAATCAGGCTGGGCGACACCCGATTGAGCGCGCGGGTGAATACTTCGCTATCCTTGCCTCGATACTCCTGCGGGAAAACCTCCTGCACAAGATGGAACTGACCTTTCCAGAAAGCCTCTGAGCGCCCAATCGAGTTTTCCCACAGACGCGACTGCGACTCGTGAGCGCCCAAAGAGGCTCCTGACGCCAGCGGCGTTCTGGCAAGCAGAGGCGAGCACCCCTGTTCATAGAGAGCGTGACCTCCCTCATGGATCGCAGCCATCAAACACGCCTGAATAAAATGCGGATCGGGATTGACGGTGACGCGCACATCGAAGGGGCTCCCAAAACTAGAGGTAAATGGGTGCGGAGAAACGGCGCTATACCCACGTTGGAAGTCATATCCCATCGCGGTCAATACCTTGTCCGCGAGCGCTCGTTGCTTATCAGAGGCAAAATCCCCTTCCAAACAGGAAGCATCAATGGTCTTGCCGCTGGCTTGAATGCGTTTCAAGAGTGCGATGCTGGCCGATTTCACCTCGGCAAACAAACCTTCAACTCGCTCTGATGTCATGCCAGGCTCATAGATATCCAACAGGACATCGTACCGATGTCCCCGGTGACCAATACGGTCTGCGTATTCTCGCTGCAAAGCCACTGTTTTCTTTAACCAGGGCGCGAAACTCGTGAAATCATTGTGTTCTCTGGCCCGACGCCAAGCTTCAAAACTACCCGCGCTGACCCGCGCCATCTCTTCTACTAGCGTCTGCGGGAGTTTGACAGCATGATCATAGAGACGAGCGGCTTCGCGCACAAGCCCTCTATCCGCATCGGTAAAGGAGTTCCCATGCACGCTTTCCCGCAACCCATCTATCGTTTTCCCAAGATCTGGATCAACTTTGACTTGATGGAGAATTCCCTCTACGGTGGCAAGTTGCGCGCCACGCACCTCACCAGCCCCATCTGGTAGGATCGTATTCTGGTCCCAGCTAGCTAATGACACCAGCGCCTCAAGGTCCGACAATTTATTCATATGCTCTAGCAACCGGCTGATATGCTCATTGCTACGAGTAAAATCTGGCGTTGTCCCGTTTCGTTCTGAAATACTCATTAACACGTGTCTCCCCACTGTGAGAATCTCTAAAAATTGCTGTAATCTTTCTCAGTAATACTAAGAAAAGCGTGTTATCAGTGTATCATACTAGCTAGGGGATGTACTTTTCCACCTGCTGAATGCCCAAGGAGAATGATTGTCGCGGTACGCTCACCACAAAGAAAGCCATAGACATTGGAGCGTTTATGAAGATCATTGAGAACAGCATCAAGGCCGCTATCGGTATAGACAGACTCCAGATCTTCGGTGTGAAGCAGGCGCAAAATCTCCCGCACAACCAGGTTTTCATCCCGACCGGAACTGATGCTCCGCAACCCAACCAGGCGTTCAGGAAAATATTTTACATCGTTAAACCACTTGTTGCTTTCCATACCGCAATCTTAGCATACGTCTCTTAAGCAAGCAAGCAGGATTGTTCGCGTTATATCTGCGACGCATCTATCTCCCCTCCTTTAAGGAAAGACTCCACCAGTTGATTGAATTGCTGAGGCTGATCATACATACTGACATGGCTGGCATTCTTTAAGACCACCAGATGGGAGTCGGAAATCTGAGAATGCAAGATCTCTCCAATCGACGGAGGCACCAGGGTATCGTTCTCCCCCCAGATAAGCAGGGTTGGAGCCTTTACATTCGAGATCTCCTCCTGCTCATCTAGGGAAAGAAGATCTTGCGCGGCACGCAACAAGGTTAATGGTCCGGCTCGCAGGGCATCATATGCCAGAACAAAGAGAAATCCTCGACGAAGATAACGCACCGCCGTTAAAAGGGGCAGGGTATAGCCCCAGACATTATGAACCTTGGAAAGGACTGCGGGAGAAATCAGGACCAGACGGGAAACCACCTCTGAATGGTGAGCCGCGATCCAGATACAGATGGCCCCTCCCATTGAGTGGCCCACAAAATGGGCCCGTGGTATACTCACCGCCTCCATCCATGCCAGCAGCCATTTCGCTACATTAATCAGCGTGAAACGAGTGCGTACCCGTCGCATCGTCCCAAAACCAGGAAGATCTACCAGATACACCCGATGATCCTGAGCCAGTGCCTGCACGTTACGGCTCCACCAGCGTAGCGATCCAGAAAGGCCATGTACTAGAATAACCGGTTCGCCCTCTCCCATAACTTGATAGCTGACCTGGGAATCCCCTACCTGCACACTATGGGAAACTGGTTTTCTTTTTCTTTGTACTCTTCTATTCATCTTTTTAAGTGTAAGGCCCCTGAAAAAATAGAGTTTTTCAACAATGACACGTCATGAACATAAAAAAAGGAGCAGTCTCTCCCAAAAGAACTGTATATAAGCTCAAAAGCTGGTGCCTGTTTAGCACACATGGTACACTATATTTATCATACAAAATAGAGAATCAACATACTCCCTTTGTATTGGGAGCACTTCTTTTTTGGAGAAAATGAAAAAAATTAAAGAGACCATGGAGAGCAAGTGGGCTCAGGTGGGGAACTACTCTCTCCATTATCGGGTTCCACGCGATCAACCCGGACAGGATAGCCCAACAATTGTTATGGTACATGGGCTGGTCGTATCCAGCCGATATATGGTGCCTACCGCCCTGGAGCTTGCCCCCTATTGTCGAACATACATTCCTGAAATGCCTGGGTTTGGCAAAAGCGAGAAGCCAGACCATTATCAAAATCTAGATGAGATGGCCGATACTCTGGCCGCATGGATGACAGCGGTTGGGCTCCAGCAAGCGATTCTCCTTGGAAATTCCCTTGGTTGCCAAATCATCGCACACTTCGCTCTCCGCCACCCCCAGCGAATTCAAGCCGCAATTCTTGTTGGTCCCACCATGGACATTCAAGCGCGAACAGCGCGTCAGGAGATCGGGCGCTGGCTGGTCAATGCCCCCTATGAGCCAGTATCACTATATCCAATTATTATACGCGATTATCTAGAGATAGGGTTTCGACGCTTTGTCGCAACGTTCCGCTATGGCCTTCAAGATCCTATAGAGACGATCCTACCACAGATGCAGATTCCAACACTGGTTGTACGAGGTGATCGGGATACCGTCGTTCCTAAACCGTGGACTGAGGAAGTTGCACGCCTGCTCCCACAAAGCAAACTTGTCGTGATCCCCAAGGCCGCACACGATGTGAATTATAACGCTCCTGTCGAACTCTCCAGGGCCATCCAGGCGTTCTTGAACGAATACTCCCTTTGTGCTTCAAGCGCATAAATAAATCAGCCAAAGCAATCATTCAGGTACTGCTCTGGCTGACAAAAACGAGACGCTTGTCTGTATAGAGAAAGGGGAACTAACTGGCCTATTCCTCCTTCCTGTCGAAAGCACGCTATCCGAAGTTTTTCCCCTCATCGCGGCGATAGGCGATGAACGCGAGCACTAGAAAGACCACTGTATACCCAACCAGCCAGGCAACATGGATAGCGGCGGAGGTATCGTCTTTCGCGCCTAGAAGCGACCAACCAAGCTGAGCCGCATTATAGCTGGGAAGAAAGTGAGCCAGTTGCCGGAAAAAATCTGGTAAAAATTGGAGTGGCATAAGCAGACCAGAAGCAAAAGCCAGTGGCAAAAACACAACGTTTGAGATCGCTGCCGCCGAGTTTGGACCAGTGCTATACCCTATAAAAAGACCGATCGCGATAAAAGGAAAGACACACAGGACCAGCAAACCAGCCAGTTCAAACCAGGTAGCCAGTGGCATACGTACATGCGCGATCGTCGCGCCTACGGTAAAAAGAATCACAATCGAGAGGAGGCCTGTAATAATCGCCGCGAAGATCTTCGCGGTAAAGTACACCAACGGATTTAGTGGTGTGACTCGAAGCAGGCGGTTCCACCCCAGACCACGCTCGCCCGCGATACTCGCGCCAAACGAAGCCAAACCCACAAACATAGTGGCGTACCCACCAAACGAAGCCATCGAATAAGCCCCCGCCGAGATGCCACCCAGTTTTGCATCGGCGTTCGGCAACCCAAACATCAAAAAAAACATGGTTGGGAAAAGTAGAACAGGAGCAATAAACATCGGGATACGTATTAATTTGATGAGTTCACAATAAATGGCGTATGCCAGTAAAGAACCTGGACGCCCCTCGCGCGTTTGTACCCCAACCTGCCCAATCGTTTCAGCGCTCATAAAAACTTCTCCTTTACTCTACAAAAACTAGTTTGCCTCGTGGCGGGCAGTTAACGATAAGAAAGCCTCTTCCAGACCAGCATTCGAGATCTCAAGAGAACTTAAGGGTACTCCCTGACGCAAGAGCGCTTCCACGGTCGCGTCGGAGTGATCTGATAGGAGGTCCACAACCCCATGTGCATACCGTACTTCTTTGACTCCGGGCAGGGCAGCGATCGCTTCTCGGCTCAACGCCTGCTCCGGCACACGAATATGCTTACCACCAACATGGGATTTAATTTCGGCAGACGTCCCCTCGGCTATAATCTGCCCCTGGTTAATCACAATCACGCGGTTCGCGAGGGCATCAGCCTCTTCCAGATTATGGGTTGTCAAGAGAATCGTCTTTCCTCTCCTGGCAAAGAACTCCATCTGATTCCAGAAACCGATCCGCGACTCCACGTCCATCGCGACCGTCGGCTCATCCAGAAACAACACATCGGGATTGCCCACGATCGCCACCGCGAAGTAGAGCCTCTGCTTCTGCCCACCAGATAATGTTCCCACACGCGCCTTTGCCTTGCTCTCTAGATCCGCTAGAGCGATAACCTCAGATGTACTTAAAGGAGATGGATACATCCGCCGAAATAGCTCGATCACCTCATGCACTTGTAGGGTCGGTGGTACACCAGACTCCTGTAACATCGCGCCCACACGCTTCCGACTCTGGAGATGTGTTGGGTTCTGCCCAAAAATCATTGCCTGACCTTTTGTCGGACGACGCAAACCAAGCATCAGTGAGATCGCGGTCGTCTTCCCGGCTCCATTAGGACCAAGAACCGCGACCGTCTCTCCAGATGCAACACTCAGGTTAATACCCTTGAGTGCTTGCACATTGCCAAAACTTTTTTGAGCGTCTTTCAGCTCAATAGCAGGAACCGCAAGACTTGTTGCCATATAGTCTCTCCTTCACACTATGTTATGATGAATATCCCCGCATCGTTTCTAGAAAATGGGGGAACATCTTGCTCTTACTATCTATGAGTGCATAAATAAAGCAAGCAATTGCTCACAGAACTCTTGAATGTCAGCCGCGCGGATCGTTGCTACAATCTCTCGTTCCTCAGGTGTGAGTACATATCCCTGCTCGTCAATCGCCGAGATCGGAGACTGTAACAACTTTTGACAGAACTGCTGATCAATGGCAGCCATTCCAATCATTTCATTCAAGTTTTTCCAGGACATCGTTTTTGCTCCTTAAAACTCTGACATCTGCCCGCTCAGATCTAGTCTCTGTGAACCAACACAGTAGAAACCGGGATAGCATATGCCCTGACGTATCTTTTTAGAGCATTGGCAAAAGGAACGAAATACTCCAATGTCCTTCTTTCCACGATGTCGCTTATAGTATATCGAAATACTGTTCGCAAATAATTCGCACTTAAACCTCTGGTTTACACATCACCTGATACATCGCTTGTTGCGTAAGGGATGTGAAGGGAGAAGCATCGTTTACTCGCCACCATTACCAGGATCAATTTCGTCGTGCCCCGATGTACAATACTCGGCGGTGAATATCGACAGATACATAGTACTCGTCTCCTTGCTTGTTCTTGTATATCATGCACCAAATAATATTTTTTGAATCAAATTAAGCTGTAATTCTATTACACAGGTAAGAATACCAATCTGCTGTTAGCAAGACATTTGCACTTTGAGCTAGCGGTTCGCGCATTATTCGCAATAATGAGGTTCAACGCATCTTTATAAAGCTCTCCTTTGATAATTGCTACTTTTTACCAAGCAGAAAATGGTGGTTTCAAAAACCATGTAATTATCTACAGTGTGCGGTATATTTATCTCAGAGGCTGAGTGAGAGCTTCCGAGGCCAAATATCAGGCGGCCTCAGAAGCTCTCACTCGGAACAGAGGGACTATGTATGGCACAGTCGTCTAGTGGCAGGACGTTGCCTTCTCACGGCAAAGAGAGTGGTTCGATTCCATTCTGTGCTACTTTTTCCTATACATAAAAGCCTATCAAGTTGTAGAGTTTGTTACGATCCTTTGATAGAGCCTCTGGATAAACGACCCGGGCTCAACCGCTAATTCCTCTTGCAATACTTCCACACAACGCTGATATTGACGGACGGCAAGATTGCGCTTTCCTTGCCGAAGATAGCAGCGCATCACTCCATGATGAGCCTCTTCCGCGCAATTATCAACTGCCAGTATATGCTGCCAATGAACAATGCTCTCATCAAACTTTTCTCGCCTCCAGGCAATTTGCGCGAGTTGATGGCGGGCATCAAGATAATATCTCCGCAGCTCATCGCGCCGCGCCACACACCAGTTACTATAAAAAGATTGAACATAATCACCCTGATAAAGCTCTATCATCTTTTTCAAAGCTTCGCTCATGGCATCTTCCGTATCCGCTTCACGAGCTTTTAGCGCGATCCTATACTGCTGCTCAAACATGGAAACATCATAGTAAATCTGCTTATGAGACTGCGCTGTCAGATCCAAACTATACGTTCCAGCCTGGGAAATAATGCTGTTTTCTCCCACTGCTTTCCGCAAATAAAAAACGGTTGAGCGCAACTTCTGGTCAATGTTGTCGTCTACTTCAGGCCATAAAGTATCAATAATCTGTTCTTTGCGTATCGGACGCTGACAATCTAGCAAATAAAAATAAAGCTCCATGGATCTCGCCATTCGCCAGCGCGTAACCGGAACTCCATTAATAATCACAGCCGGCTCACCTAATGCCTGAATAGATACGACAGAGGCATCTTTCTGTACAACAATCGGTGAAACTTCAGGTATGTCCTGAGGAAGACTATTTTCCGAGCGAGCAGCAAGGTGAAACCACGTTTCTACACATGGCGTATATGGTGTGATTTGCAGTACCTGACGGAGAACAGGAAAACGCTCGATCTCATGAGACGCAATATGCGCATAGCTTTCTTGCACAACGATAGCAACTGCCTTCTCTATTAGCCTGTGCATCTCAACAAGATTTTCTTGTTTCCACTGGCATACAGCCAGTCGGAGTAGCGCTGGAATAAGAGAAAGCTTGTCATCCGTGGCTTCAGATACAGAGACTACCGTTGAGAGATGTTCACAGGCCTGCTGATATTCGCCCTGCATAAGTAAGATTGTGCCGCAAATCAGCGTGTAAAACGTTACAGCATACCCTCGGGAGCCGCTTTTTTGTAATTCAACCTGCTTCATAAAAAGTTGTGCCGTCGCGATATCATTCATCAGAAGATAATTCAGCGAGAGAAAACAAAGTATTGAGTTGGTTAAATAGGTATCTTGCACATTCTTTGCTAACGCCAGAGCATCTTCAAACATCGGCAAGGCTTGAGTATAAAGGTTCTGTCCCTGATACATTTCCCCAAGATTGAGCAGAGCATACGACTCACAATTCCTAAGCCCCATCTTACGCGCAAGCTGTAAAGCTTTTACCAAAAAAACCTCGGCCTCTTGAAAATGCCCCATACAACATTTGGTATACCCCATCCCAATAACGCTATTGACCTCCCCAATCTTGTCATGCACATGCTCATAATAATGAATCGCACGCGAACGATGATGCTCTGCCAGCACATAGTTTCCCATGACATTGTACGTAACCGCAAGCTGATTATGGAATCTGGCGGCCTGACGAGATTTTGTGTCAGTACCGGCTATCTGAAGGGCCTGTTGAAGACAGGTAATCGCGGTCTGGTTCTCTCCTAAAGCGCTGGCACATTGCCCTAGGCGTGAGTACGCGAGCCCACGCAACAGCTTATCATCAGCCGTAAGCAATGGAAAACACTGCTTGCATAATTGTTGAGCCTGATAATAATTTCCCTGGTTACAGGCAGCTCCGCTACGATGAAGCAGGATCTGGGCCTGGATAAATGGTGTAAGATCAGCTTCAAAAGTGGCTTCTGGATTATCTAAGGCTGCTTGCGCATAATCCAAAAGCCTGATTGCTTGCTCTGTTTCTGCATGGTTCAGATGGACGTTCGCACGAGAGATTAAAATTTGGGGGAAACGCGCCAGTACCCCAAAAGAGAGACTGTCAATCCACTGTGTGATTTTCTCAGAGTAACCTTTAACAAGCATTGGACGCACCATCTCATTGATAATCTCAGCGGCGAACATCTCCTCTCCAGCTATAAGTGCATGAACAATCGCCTTTTCATATTCTTGAGCCTCGCTTAAGATCTCTGAGGCCCGTCTATGAAGTTCCGCAAAGCGTTCAGGACGCTTCTGTTGTAATTCTTCATAGAGCATGTCGCGTAAAATGGGATAGCATGTGTAAAACATCTCTCCCCCATTCCCGTGACGTGTCACAAATAATCCTTGTTGCTCTATGTAATCTAGCTGGGTAACTGCATCAGAGGTGGACAGTAAGTGGTTACACCATTCGGGGATCATCTGCTCTAGAACTGAATTCTCTTGTAAAAAATGATAAAGGTGCCGCTCATTCTTGAAAACTTCATGCACCATGTATGCGAAAAGAGCCTGACGGTTCACATACATGGTTGATGAACCAATACTCATCTGGGAACAATGGGCATGCGAGGCAAAAGGAACTCCCCCCTGATATGTCCCCAAAAGCAGCCCCGTAACCCAACCATCAAACATCTCTACAAGCGCCTGCATCTCTTCTTCTGGCAACGCCTTCCGTCCCTGTAACGTTGTCAACGCTTGCATATCTTGTGTACTAAAACGCAATTGATCTTTCCCGACGGCAAGTAACTGTCGGCGCGCCACAAGCAGCGCCAGATCTATCGTCGGTATTGCCCGACTCTCAAGCACAATGGCGCAGTGTGGAGGCAAATAGTTGATCAGGTGATTGATCAGATGATGCACATCAGAGGTGGAAGCGATTTCGTGATAATTGCACAGAAGGAGGGCACACCGCTCCTCTATCTCTTCATCCACCGTTGCTGCTACCATCTCCATTAACTCTTCAAAATAATGCAGTGAGGCCGGGCCCGTAAGGCTACTGGTACGAATGCTCTCTACAATTCCATCAAACTCTTGACCAAATTCTGGAAACTGATGACGAATACAGGCGATTAGCATCTCAAGAAAGGTCGCGTTATCACTGTCAGCTCTATCTAACATATACCAGCAACAAGTTGCCTGGGTACGCTGCGCAACCTCGGCCAGGAGCGTGGTTTTTCCATACCCTGCCGGCGCGCAAAGTAGCACGAGCTTATAGATGTGATCGCTCTCTATAGCCAGATCTATTCCATCTACCAACATCTTGACTAAAGGTTCTCGATGTAGCACTGCTGATGGAACATTTGGACACAAGAATTTCCTTCGCTTATGGATGCGGCGCATTCCAACTCCTCTCTTAAAACAAAGAAATATGGCTTCAACACTTCAATCGCGCTATCGCTGTGCCGCATATACGAATGTGGGTAAAGTAGAAATCAAAGCATTTCTCACATAAACTCTATGGCTGAGAATCAATCTTGAACTATATGAGCAGCAATAGGTATACGGTGAAACGTTTTACAAAATATATGCCTTTTTTGAAAAATAGATCATATTACTATTATGAACAAGTTAATGTAATTTTTGCAAGAGTCACATTTAAGATTCTATTCTTTTTAGCGGGCTTATCTTGATTATCCAGGTACATACAATACAAATATGCAAAAACGCCAGAGGTAAAAAGAACTGTTTTTCCCATTACAGGTGACCCAGGTTGCGAATGTATGATATTGCGCTGCGAATTTATTGTAAACGAGAACTTACTATGCTCTCTAATGTAACACTTCTTACTGTTTGTCCTATGTTTCTCACGACATACCTATCAGCAAACGAAGAACTGGTTCTGTTTGCTGCGCAATGGAGGCTTTTCTCTATGAGTATCGAACATTCTTTTCCTATACCAATGCTCTATCCTTTACCTGAGAAGAGCGATAAAGATGGGCAAGATGCCTGTCATGAACCACGGCTTGACTACATCTTTCATCTTCTACAATTCAGTCAGTTACTGTGCACTCACCAGATCAATCATGTCGAGGCTTTCTGTGAGGAAGTGAAACGCATTACGCAAGATAAAGCTCAACTGCGCCTCAGCAATCAGCATGCTTTAAAAAGAATATCCTTTCCAACCAGCACTTCAGCTATTCTACCTGTCCAATTTGGAGAGGCCACCTATGGAACGCTCTCTATCGCTGCCGACCCCCAGCAACAGATGCAGCCAGCTATTACTATGCCAACCGCTCATCTACTGGCTTATATCTGCGGACTTATTCTGCACATGCTTGAAGGAACGTCTTTTTTGCGCACCCAATGCCAACAACTAAAATATCATGTCAATGGACCATTGACGAAACGTGAGCGAGAGGTTCTTTCACTTATTTATCGTGGCTATACTCAGGAAGAGATTGCGGACAGCTTGAGCATCTCTCCTACAACTGTCTGCAAACACCGCCAACATATCTATGAACAGCTTGGTGTACATAATGAATATGACGCACGCCTGGCAGCTTATCATCTCGGACTTTTCTCCCTCGTTGATGGAAACTAAACTCACGAATATATGCCTGAACGGCCTCGTTTTACGCCATTCTTCAGGCATATACCACTGTTATTTCCTCTCTATGCCGATTCATCCCCCCACATCCACAAGCCTACGCTTCATTCTTTTTTTCTACTCTCTAAACAACGTAACCCTAGTTCACCAAAGAACCTCTATCATCCCCTTGTACAAAACCAGCTACTCTGTTAAAAGTAGAATTTTCCTTTTTTAAGAGAAAAATAAATAAAGTATGCAAACCATGTATAAAAATTCATTTGCGTTTATGCTATTCCTGTGCAGTGAAGGAAGACAAAGAGATGCACAACACCGTCGATCCTTGTAGTGCAATCCCGTGCGATAAGCACGATGCATCCAATTCACAGAGGCTGCACACTTGCGGATCTACCTTGATAGTTTTTGTCAACCGGCTTGTAGCTCCACTCTATTGCTCAAGCAAAGTATCCACAGGAGGATTTTCACTATGGCTTCTACTCCCAAAGACAACGCTCAGAAAATCGATGCCGATCTGCTCAAAGCCCAGCAGGAAGAGGTCCATCAGTTGGAGGTCGAGACCTTCGAGATCGAGGATTTCGTCGACGCTAACCAGAATATGGCCGATGCCTGTTCGACTTCCTGCACCAGCACTTGTAGCTCGACCAGCACCGATTCTACTTCTATCAGCTAGATATTCACCCGATTCAGGGGAATTAGGGTAGGGGTACACCCCATTGCTTACAACCATCATGTCTGTTCCTTATCCACTGAAGGCCCGAGGAACAGACAGATGATTGTAAAACAAAAGCGAGGTATAATATGGCAAACCTGGCAGATATATACCCGAAATTTAAGCAAGACTCTATCTTCTTGCGCACGAAAGAGGGCGTTTTCTTTCAACGGAATGATAAGTTCACTTTCCGTCTGAAAGGGGCTTCGATCTATCAATGGATTACAACGCTTCTCCCTTATATGAATGGCGAAAAGACACTGGCTGAGATCAGCGCGCAGCTCTCGCCCGAGCAATCAAAGTTGATCTATCAACTCGTGAGTACCCTTTTGGAAAGAGGGATTCTTAAAGATGAGAAGCGGGAGTCTACTGCTGTCCTCAGCCCAAACCTTCGGGAACATTTCCGCCCACAAATTGAATTTATCGACCATTATGTCGATCTTCCTCAAGAACGGTTTCAGACATTTCGGAATAGTCGCATTTTGCTCCTTGGCTCAGGTGAGGCTTTTCTGTCTCTGGCAAGCGTGCTTCTCGATAATGGCTTGAAGGAGATTTTTTTGTCGCCTGAGGATCAGGTTACAAACTACCTCCCACATCTATATACAAAAGTCTAACAGCTCAATCAGCAGCGTCTGGAAGCACAGATTACTCCTGTAATTGACTGGCAGGAGGCTGGTCAAAGCGCACGGTATGATCTGATCGCTTACTGCTCCGATACTGGCTCGCTTCGTGCAGTGTATGAACTTACTCGATTCGCTGTAAAACATGAGATTATGTTTGTCCCTGCCCTCCCTTATGCAGGCCAGGTCTCTATAGGCCCTCTTGTAGAGCCTACACAAGGCCCATGCTGGCTTTGCGCTCAGATCCGGATCTCTACAAACAGCGAGCCTGCACACTTCACAGCCCGATGGCGCGATATGCTCCTGGGGACTGATACACCTCAACCCAATCTTCACACTGCGCTTGCTCGCCGTATGGGTAACGGTCTCGGATTTGAGCTTTTTAAGCTGTTGACCGGGGCGCTACCTACTGAGATTCAGCAGGGGGTCATCTTCCAGGATACTGAGACGCTAGAGTCTTCTTATGGAAAAGTCAGCCGATATCCATACTGCCCGATCTGCACGCCTTCTGAGGCAGATCAGGGAATTCAACAGCTACAGGAGATTGCTTCTGGTCAACGAGATCGACAGCTCGATGTGAGCGCGATAATTGAGCGGACACAGCGGCTGACAAATGAGCGGACGGGTATCTTCCAACGATTTGAGGATGGGCATATACTCCAGCTACCAGTAAAAATCTCCCGGTTGACCATTCATTCACCGGTAGCACCGACGGCAAAAAAACTGGACATTACGACATATAGCGTTGAGAATGTGCTTGACGCTCGCTATCAAGCAATCCAGGAGGGGATCAAGATCTATACCCGGATGCTGCCAAAACTTCACCATCAGGTATCTGCTACGAGTGATGCTTTGATAACGGATGGCAAGCAGGCAATCTCTCCCTCTTCTATTACAACCTGGTCGGGCGTAGTACAGCCGGACCGTATGTCACATACCTCCTGGATACCGGGGATCTCGCTTCTCGATAACCATACGGCTTATCTCCCAGCGGCTGCGGTCTATCCAGAGACGCAGTTGAACCGTCATAACCTTTTTGAGAAAACAACCGCCGGGGCAGCTATCGGCCTGACATACGCGGAAACGGCACGTTCTGGCCTTGTCTCAGCATTAGCACATGAGCAGATCCACGATCTGGTCCGTGGACGAACGACAATCATTGATCTTGAACCAACCCTTCAAGAGGAAACGGATAAAGATATTGTCTTTTTAATCCAGAGCCTCAAACACTTTGAATGTCCATGCGCTATTTGGGAGATTGTCACAAACACGCCGATCCATGTGACCATTGCTCTCTCTAAAGATGAGCAAACTCTAGAAAACTATGCCATTGGTTATGGATTGACAGGACGAGAGGCTGCTCATCAGGCCTTGCTCGGCCTGGTTGGCACGATCCAATTACAACAGACAAATGAACCACCTTCGCAATGTCCAACACTTCTCTTCCCATGGTTTTCGGTACGTAGCGACTTCCCCCAGGGAGAGGCGGAAAACAGTCGTTATTACGCTCCAGCCAGCAGCTATGAAGATTTGCGAAACTACTTGCGAACGCATAAACGTGATGCTTTCTTTGTAAATACAACCACATCAGATATCCTAGAGACGGCCTCGTTTATCAGTGCCATGATCATCCTCGCTAAAGCAGAAAGTGATAGGTAACAAACTGTTCCTTTAGAAAAGCCCCACATGGCTGCTTCAGTAACATTGTAAAGCATGAAAAGGAGAGGCTCTCTTTTTAGGGATCGGCAAAGCTTTTAGGACAAATAGTTATTCCACGACATACGCTCGCAAAGGAGAACTGTTCCATGAAAAACCAACGTTTGATTGATCTCAGTCTTCTAGAGGCACACCCTTTCGAGGTCGAAGATATCGTTAGCCAGTCAACTCTTTTTGTTGGCTCTGCATCATGCAGCAACTTCGATCTTTACCATGATGGCATGCCTGACAATGATACAGATCAGGAGAACACGCGAATACAGATCACGTTTAGCGCACACACTCAAGACTAGTGCTTTGCAAAGCTGATCCCCCTGAAGCCTACACTGGTGTTACCAATTCTTTATCCGAAAGGGGAGTTGCCTATCATGTTATATCTCGACGATCCATCTACTCTCTCCGTCATCATCCGAGAAACATCGTCGTCAATCGATGCCAGTTTGCAGGCAATAGGACAGTCTCTTGTCGACCAGACTCGCTTTATTGATGACCCGTACCTTTGTCGGAGCCTTGAACAGACAACGTTTGATATTGGAACCTTTGGCATGCTCGCCGAAGGGACTCAGGCCACTCTCCCAAAATGGACGAGCACGGCGGTTTGCCCGATCCGGCTTTATCATTCTCTCTTAGTTGTTGGTCCGCTCTATCGCCCAGATCAGCAAGAGGGTCCCTGCCCCCGTTGTCTGGAATTACGCTGGCTTGCTACTCGTTCCCGTGAAGAACAACAGGCGTTGCTCCGGTTGCAAGAAAAAGCAGTTGTAGGGCAGAACCCGCTTGTGACAATTTTTTCACTTCAGATGCTCTGGTCAACTGTTGAAATGCTCTTCCAGGATCAAAGTCCTTTCGCGACACCCGATGTGAGCTATGACCAGTTCTATGCTATCGATCTGGAAACACTTCACGCCGAGCGCTATCAGTTGATACCAGAGTCGTTCTGTCCCATCTGTGCATCTCCACGGGAAGATACACCTGAAGAAGCAACGATCAACCTGAGGTCGCTCAAAAAACCTCAGCCAGATGAGTATCGTCTCATCAAACCGCTTGAATACGATCTACCAGAGGCTGGTTATATTAACCCTGTCTGCGGCATGCTTGGAGCCAGGACATTTGAGGAATATCTTCATACTGTTACGACCCCTGTCAGCGGACGATTCTCGATCAAGTCGCAATTGGCGGTCTATGACACCTGGTGGGGAGGTCATGGGAACAGCTATCATGTGAGCCAACGCCTGGGACTACTGGAGGGCCTGGAGCGCTATACCGGTCATCGCGTGAGGGCTAAAAAAGTCTCTGTATATGAGAGCTATTCACACCTCGGCGATACGGCTCTCGATCCTGTCTCATGCGGGCTATACGATGATGAGTTTTATCAGAGGATGGCACCATACTATACACACTACTCCCCTGACGCAAAAATCCACTGGGTCTGGGGCTATTCCTTTGGTCAGCAACGCCCAATTCTGGTTCCTGAGCAACTGGCCTATTATATGCATTATCGTCTTGATGAGCCTCATTTTATCCAGGATTGCTCAAATGGGTGCGCGACTGGAAGCTCTATCGAAGAGGCAATTCTGTATGGATTGCTGGAGCTGGTTGAGCGCGATGGCTTTTTAATGAACTGGTACGCTAAACTCTCGCCCCGACGGATCGATCCCTGGAGCTGTAAAAACCGCAGCACATTAAATATTCTGGACCGCATCTATCGCCAGGGATACGATGTCTATCTGCTCGATACCCGGATGGATATCCAGATCCCTTCGATTACGGCGATCGGTCTTTTACGCGGGAAAGGGCTCGGCAGTATGCTGCTGGCGGCGGGCAGTGGGCTTGAGCCAGAGGATACTGTTCGCTCGGCCCTCTGCGAAGTTGCTGCCTATATCCCCAGTTTCCAGAGTCGTCTGCAACAGAACCTGGAGCTTGTCCAGGAGATCGCTAAAGACTATACGAAGGTTACCGCTCTACAACACCACTCACTGTCTTACGGCGTACCAGAAATGGCCCAGAAAGCTTCTTTTCTCTATCAGAATGCGGCTGTTCTTCCTATCGACCAGTGCTATGCGGACTGGGTTCAACAGAGGCCTCATACCTATGACCTGCGAGATGATCTAAACCATTGTCTACAAGAAATTCTCCGGCTTGGTATGGATGTCATTGCTGTAGACCAGACTAGCCCGGAACTTGAACGCGTTGGCATTAAGGCCGCGAGTGTGATTGTACCAGGATTGATCCCTATTG
>CAXTTV010000005.1:44438-58521 GCA_964247295.1 uncultured Ktedonobacteraceae bacterium
CTATTGATTTTGGCTGGGGTCGAAATCGCGCGAAACAATTACCACGGATGCGTACCGTTCCCCGCCTGGCTGGCTGTCTTTCACACGATTTTGATCCCGCATATAGCAATGTACTACCACATCCATTTCCATAAAGTCTGGGAGGTTAGACAATGCAGAACCGTCAGATACAGATCGGACGCGACTACGCTAGCATAGTCAGTAATCGCGGCAACGACTCACTACCACCTAAGGGATTTCAGCCCAACTGGGACGATCAACCTTCTCGCTTCAAGATGTACTACGATGTAGAACGATTTCCTTTATCTGCCCAACAGGCAACCATTCCCGGTTCGTTAACTGAGATTATCCAGCATATTGAGCAACCACGTCTTCAGCCAGCGGCTCTCAGCTTTGAAGCATTCTCTACGATGTTGCAATACTCTATCGGTATTCTTAATCGCCGTCTGGGCGTCAACTGGAATCACGATCATCGCAAACGCTCCGTTTTCCACGAGAGCCGTAACTCACATAGCAGAGGATCGGCCTCGGGCGGCGGCATGTATCCCATGGAGGTGTACTGGGTCAGCGGCCAGAGTAGCCCTCTGATGCCAGGCGTTTATCACTACGATACCGGCCACCATGCAATGGAACGATTGTTTGTTGGCGATGCCAGCGCATATGTTCGTGAGGCTGTGTTCCACCATCCAGCAGCTCAGACAACCGATCAATTTCTGCTTATTAGCCTTAATTTCTGGAAGAATGCCTTTAAATATACCTCTTTTTGCTACCATGTGGTGACAGAGGATCTCGGGGCCTTCCTGGGTGCGTTGCGCTTTCTGGCTGTGGGCTACCAATCGGAAACACCGCTTCTCCTCTGGTATAATGATGAACTTTTAAACAGGGTTCTCGGCCTGGAAACGGTTGACGAGAGTGTGTTCGCGGTCATCCCTCTACCGCTCATCTCTCCGGTGCCCCTATCATCAGCGCCACAGATCCAGACGCAACCACTACAAACGTCGCTGATAAACAAGGCAAGCTTTCAACGTTCTAAAACCGTTCTACGCTTCCCTATGAACGAGCAGATCCATCGCTCGGCCCTGATCACCGATGAGCTACGCCCACAACCTTCCGAGGCTTATAAAGCCAGCAGCGATCAACGTGAAGCTCTAGAAGGTGCGGAGTATGTAGACCTGCCAAAGCCAGATTTCGCGGCTCTGAATAACGATCTTCTGGATGTTTTTCAAAGACGCCAGACAAGCTTTGGACGCTTCTCAAATCATCAACCGCTCACACAAAATGAGCTGGCGACACTGCTCCATTTTGGAGCGGCGGCCCGCCATACGGTAACTGATCTTAAGGAGTCAGATGGTCACCCGCACTATACCCGCCTGGCAACCTTTATTAATAACGTTGAGGGCCTGGATCAGGGGGTTTACAGCTATGATGCCCGGCAACACCGCCTCTGGGGCATTCAAAAAGGCAATATGACTCAGTTCCTTCAGGATAATTATTTCCTGAGCAACTATAATCTGGCGGAGATTGCGGCGGTATTTACCGTCATTGGGCGCATCAACCCCATGCTCGAAACCTATGGCAATCGAGGCTTACGCGTCCTGCATGCTGAGGTTGGATCGGTTGCTCAAAGCGTCTACATGGCTGCCAGTGCCTTGCCAGTCGGCTGCGGAGCTGCACTGGGCTTTAATAATATCATTATCGACTCCTACCTTGGCTTCGATACTACTGATGACAAAACACTCTTGTTCCTGCTTGTTGGACACAATCGAAAAGGTGATGCGTACTTCAATTATCGTCTCGCCTGACTTCAGGCAGTAAAGCATGAAGGAGCTGGTATCGTGAATCTCATCTCTCGATCAATCTCTGAACAGCCGGCCAATAGTAGTGTGAACGAACAGTTTCTGCTGCGCGTCGGCGGTCAACCAATCACGCTTGTGAACCAACTACGCTTTCCGCAGACGCTCGACTGGGCGCGCGAGGCACTACAGATGGAGACATGGCTGCGCGAAAACAAAGAGGCGGTATCCCAGTCACTTCATCTGGCGGTAAACCTCCATAAAGATGATCAAAAATTGCGGCGCGGTCTGATCAATCTGAAACGAAACATTTTTAATCTCCATCTCTCCAGTAACGATCTACGAGGAGGCTATGTCCTGGCAGAGTCGCTCGCACCCGAAACCCGGTCGGTCGTGATAGAGTGGCTGAGAACCTGGGAGCGTTATCAGGAGACGCTGACACGCGGAGATAGCATTCTCGGTGAGGAGCTCTCTGTCAGGCGTGCCAGATTAAAGGAGATTGTCCAACTCGCGGATTTCCGCAATGGTATTCTTCTTGCCAGTCCTTCGCTGGACCAGGCCATCGATACGTACTTGAAGGCTGATAATCAGAAGCTTTCGCGCAATGCCCGTACGACGGAACGCTCGTTGCTCGAATATCTTTTCCGGACCACCTGTAAGACCAGTCCATTCAGTACCCTGACCTCGGTCAGCACTGGAAACATTCACAATACAGAAGATCCTGCCGGACAGGCGATTGTGACACAGATCGATACGCTTCACAAAACAAGTTTTACCCGACTAAATCTGGCGATCCTTTCTAAACTTATTCTGGCTTTGCTGGAGAACAAAACCATCAATGATGTCTTACCCGTCCAGCTTACTTCAGGATGGCGTGTTCAGGGAAAACGCATCCGCTACCTGCGCCGACGCAGCAATATCGATGACTACGATCCTGAGGCTCCAATTGCTCTGAATGTTCTCCATGAAGATGTCCTGACGCTGCCAATTGGTCCACTCCTGCGTGCCATGCTCGCATTTATGAGCAAAAGGCAATTGGCAACGATCAGCGAGATCAAAGCACATCTCTACAATACGACTGGCCTCACAGAGACCCGAGAAGAGATTAATGAATACGTGGAACGCCTGGTCCGCCTGCATTTCCTGATCGTCCCCGCCCTACAACTGGATATTCACAGTCACAATCCATTGCTCACGTTTACAGAAGGGTTGCATAGCTTGAACGTCCCGCTGGCCACAGAGGTTGCGGAGATTCTTGAGGAGGTAAATGATCGCGTTCAGAACTACACAACAGCGACGCAGCGGAAACGACGGACAATTCTTAATGAGATTACTGAGATGCTGCGCCGCTGTTATGTGCTCCTCTGTCAGACGAAAGTGATCCTACCTCGAACGTTGCTCTATGAAGATACCGTTGTTCGGCCACAACAGTTGATCCTTTCACAGCCAAAGTGGCAGGATCTGTTTACCCAGCTTGGTGAGCTACAATCTCTGCTGCCAATTTTTGACTTCAATACTTCGCGTAAGCTGATTACTCGGGGCTATTTCCGGGCCCGCTATGGAGCTGGCGCACGCTGTGATGACTTTCTGGCTTTTGCCGATACCTTTAAGTTAGATTTCTTTGATCAACACCAGAAAGATGCGATGGGCAAAGAGGCAATTGATGATACTGGTCGATTCACTCGCCGACAAAATACATTTAAGATGCCGGAGATTGAACGCCTGGACGATGCCCGCCAGGTACTGGCTGACTATATTACACAACAATATGCTCACCAGCAACCTGGATCACCTGTCCTACGTTTACAAAAGGATTTTCTTGATGCAATTGCTCCTTACGTTCCGGAACACCTGAAGGCTATTCAATCAAACGCCTTCTTCACTCAGTATGTTCAGGAGGATGGTAGGCCCAACCTCATTATTAACCGCGTATACACGGGTTTCACCTTAATGTTTTCACGTTTCGCGCACTGCTTCGCGGAGGAGGACGGACACCATGTAATTCCTCTGTTACGCAAACGCTTCGCGGAACTCCAGCCAGAGGGCGCGGTTTTCGCGGAACTAAAGGGTGGGTATGACGCGACCAATCTAAATCTGCATCCGGTCGTCACGCCATATGAGCTGGTCTGCCCTGGAGAACTTAGTGTCCGCCCTCTGGATGAGCAAATCTCCCTGGACGATCTCATGATCCGCGATGATACAGACACACATACACTGCGCCTCTATTCAAAGCACCTGGGCAAAGAGGTTATTCCAATCTATCTGGGCTTCCTGGTACCAATGATGCTACCCGAAATTCAACAGATCCTCCTGAACTTTGCACACATGAGTATGTGTCCGCTGGATCTCTGGAATGGTGTTACTCATCCACAGAATACTCCTGATCAGATTATGCGCTATCCTCGCCTCCTTTATAAGGATCTGGTGTTGCAGCGTGCCCAATGGCAGATGCCCCTGCAACAGTTCCCGCAGCGGGGACCAGATCAGCAGGACAGTGCATACTTCCTGGCCGTCAATCGCTGGCGCGAGGAGCATGGCATCCCCAGTCGGGTCTTCTTTAAACCAGTGAAAGCTCCAAAGATTAACGACCACAACGAGATCGAAGATGGCTATGAGGGCGTCAGCAATGAAAGAAAACCTCTCTATGTGGATTTCGAGAACTACTTCTCGTTGCAATTGCTAGAGTCACATGTCAAAAAGATGAAGGGCCATATCCAGCTCACAGAGATGCTACCAGACCAGAATCAGCTCTGGCTCAAGCATCAAGACAATTCTTACGTTAGCGAACTGGTCTTTGAAATCAATCACGCTTCCGGAGGTCACCATGCCAAATGCTAAAAACTGGATCAGTATCCACATCTTTTACTTTAGTAATGTGAATGCTCTCCTGGTAGAATGTGTCACACCGCTGCTGGCAGAACTTCGCCAGAATAATCTGATTAAGCAAGCTTTCTTTATTCGCTATTGGATGGAAGGCCATCACGTTCGCCTCCGTCTCCTGGTAGCAGACAACGCGGATGAAGCAGAGATCAAATCACGCGCTGAAGCGAGAATCAGCAAATTTCTCGATCGTCGCCCCGCGCTCTATGAACCTGATCTTTCCCGCCTCTCGCCCTTCTATAAAATCCTCTTCGTCGCGGAATATGGAGAAGAGAAGTGGGCGGAACGCTATGGGGAGAACGGCCAGATGCCAACTCGCCGCAACAATACCTTCGATTATATTAAGTACGAGCCAGAATACCGACGTTATGGTGGCGTTGAAGGAGTGGAGCTGGCTGAGTGGCACTTTGAACATTCCAGCGATACGGTGCTCAAATTGATTGGCGAAACCAATCAGAATATCCGCTCGATCCTGCTAGGGATGTCGATCCAGCTATCGCTTCCCCTTTGCTACGAATTTCTGGGAACGGAAGAGCATTGTATTCGTTTCCTTGAAGGCTATATCGCCTACTGGCAGTACACACATGAGACGCGTGTCGACTTCGATGTCTTTGATCATCGTTACGAACAGATGGCACCGGATCTCCAGCGCCGCGCCGATGAAATCGCGAGAAGCGTTCAACTGCAAGACACCGATATCCTGACACCAACAGAACAAAACTGGCTGACACATATCAAAGAATTGAACCTCCGTCTGACACGGCTGGTTGAGCAAGGAAAAATTACCTATCCAACCAAATTTCGTGGCAAAGGGATGTACCTGGCTGGTGATGCTAATAAAATGAATGATCACGAATTCTTTGTGGTGGAGGATGTTACAACGGCCCGCCAGATCCTACTCACAAGCTATATCCATATGACAAATAATCGTTTGGGAACGACGATTCACGATGAGATCTATCTTGCCTATCTCTTGCGAAGAACCCTACAAGAGCGTCTGGAAGTCAAGCAAGAGGTGGCCTCATGACAGAGGTCGCACGTTATGGTTCGACCTGCCCACAGATCCGGCCCGAACTTTGTTTCGGGCCTCCTGTAATTGGGCAGGGAAAAACCGTTCACTACATCAAAGATCCCCAGACCAATTGGTTTTACCAGATTGGCGAGAAGGAATACTTTCTTTTCACCCGCATGGATGGCAAACACACGTTAGAAGAGCTGGCTCAGGCCTATCAAGAAACCTATGGGCCCAGCCTCAACGCCCAATCCTGGGCGGGATTATTTGGATTAATCACCGCTCGCCATCTGCTTGTGGCAGAGGATGAAAACACCCTCGAACAGCGCAAAGCGGAGGCCCAACAACAAAAACAGGCGGAGCGCAACGGTCTTTTTCGTCGCCATTTCTCCCTGCTACATCCAGAGGCATTTCTCGCAAAGCTGCATTCAGTGATCCGTTTTGCCTTTCATCCAGCCTTCCTGTATAGCGCCCTGATCCTGATCCTGATCACCGAGGGCAGCTTTCTCTGGCAATTAGGATCGTTGCTGGAGACAGTGGGCACTGTTCGTCTTGGCAATCCACAACAAAACATCCATCTACTAATCCCCTTTATCGTCATCATGTGGGCCTCGATTGCCATTCATGAAACCGCTCATGGGCTGGCCTGCAAGCACTTTGGAGGATCGGTTCAAGAGATGGGGATTGCCTGGCGCTACCTGATGTTTTTCCCCTACTGTCAGGTGGACGATATCGTGCTGTTTCCCAATCGCTGGCATCGCGTCGCCGTCGCTAGTGCCGGCACTTTCACTGGCTTTCTCCTGATTATGCCCTTTGCCCTCTTATGGAGGATCTCACCGCCGGGAGGCTATCTTCACAACTTAAGCGCGCTTGTCTTCGTCTTTCTCAACCTCAGTAACATCGTCAACTTCATTCCCTTCATTGAGATGGACGGATACTTTATGCTGAATCATGCTCTGGGTTTCCTGGATCTGCGCCGCCAGTCGCAAACTTACTGTAAACGGATGATTCAGAGGCAGTTCGGAGCTCAGAAACCTGTAATCAGTGCATACGATCAGCGTTCCGGCCCACTATATATTGGCTACGGTATCTGTTCGCTCGTGTTTACCTTCCTTTTTCTTTTGTATACCGGTGAACGCTGGCTATCCTTACTCATTTCCTGGTTAAGCCCGACATTTCTATGGCTTATTGTGCCGTTCCTGGCAATCCTCTTACCGCTCAGGGGAGCCTCAGCCCTTCGAGGCATGAAAAGACAAAGACGGGCCCATCAGCGGCGAAAGCTCAAGAAATCAAGGTTTTATGCACCGCATATATCGGCCCAGGTTCCAGACTCGCGGCAACCGCGCAACACTTCTAATCCAATAGATGAACGGTGTCTCCTTTCTTCAATACCCCTTCAACCAGAACAGCACAATACACACCTGCAGAATTAGCATGAGCTTTAACAACTTTGCGCAAAACATCCGGGTTATGCTCGCCGGTGTTGGGGTCAAGCGATATCATCTTACAGCGCGGATCGCGCTCTAAAATCGCGATTTCCGCATGAGAGCCGATGCGAACCTTCCGCCCGACCAAGTCATCTTCGGCAAAGCCGCTATTAGATGCCAGATCAAGATAAATATTTGCTCGAAAGCGTCGCTTATCAATAGGCATGTTTAGTTCTTTTTCGATCTGGTGGACGGTTTGCACACTTATCAGCGAGACCGGTCGGCAATCAGTCAAAGCACGGTCTGAATGCACAAGCCGCAGATGATTTTCACCGCGCAGTCCTTCGCTGAGCATTGTTATCAGCATCGGATCATCAGCAGCGACAACCGCTCCCGATGGCGTCACGATATCTAAAATCATATCGTCTGGGTCACCATTTGCTGGGGTAACACCAGGTGCAATGCTCATCGCTTCAATGAGATTCGGTGGGGTGATGCTTCTTTCGACGTGACGAAATCGCGGACTATAGCGCAGCATTTGCTGTTGTATATTGGCGTTGAGATAAGGAAAACCTTTATGTGTATGTGCAGATGAATTTTTGAAAGCGTAGCAACGATCACCGTAAAAGCCGGAGAATCCCATAAACGCTTCGGCCATCTCCTCGCCACTCATACTTTTGACCGGGTAACGCCACAAACTTTCTATAGTTCCAATAGCTATCATGTCACATTCTTCCTTTTGCCTCAGAATTCCCGTCAACCGGGTAGGGTTGTGAAATATCCATTTTGCAGCGCTCCTTCATGGAAGTCAAGGCTTCATCAATCTGAGTGAGGATGATATGGCCTGAATCTACACACATACCGATTGGCAGACCGTTATACTCATCTATTAATCAGGGAAATGAAATATAGTTCATGTTAATCACACTTTTTCTATACAAATCTATTATCCTATGCTAGAATAGAGGAGATAAAGGAAGTGTGTAAAGGGTGTGTTCTTAACTCCTTCCGCTTATACTATTTTCCTACAAACCAATTGATTGCTCGGAGAGACTCTGTTTATGTCTGTCTTGTCACCAGCCAGACCACTGAAAATCTTTCTTGGCTACGATTTCATATCGGCGAAAGATGATGCCTTAGTAAAAAAGTTTATCAAGCAGGCCAGTGTTTTGCGGAAACTACAATATCCCACATCCGAGTGGCCTGACAGTAGCATGAGCGCCAATAGCCTCAATACGCGTTTCGTGGAAGATCAATTAAACACCGCCGATCTGATTATCTTGTTCGTCAGCCCAGATTTCCTGGACTCGGCACGTTGCCAAAACCTGGAAATGCGGACTGCGTTCGCACGCTATGATGCGGGACAGGTCCAGATTATTCCTGTGATCCTCCGAAACTGCGATTGGCGGTTTACTCGGCTCGGTGAACTTACGGCCCTTCCTAAAGATGGACGCCCAATCAAGCCACAAACAGATCATGATAAGGCATTCAATGAGGTGGTTCAGGGCCTACGGAAGATACTTCAGGAACCATCACCTCAAAAATCAACATCCTTTACAATCACTTCCCACCATATCCCTGTCTGCGCCCCTCCCTATACCTATAGTGATTTTTTTACTGATCGTGAAAGGCTCCTGAACGATATATCCATGTCTTTCAATTCCACCCGCCCACATCGAACTCCAATCCTGGCCCTCAGCGGTCCGGCTGGCGTCGGCAAGACTGCAACTGCTCTGGAATACTGCTACAAACCAGATACGAACTACCAGAATGTTCTATGGTTCAATGCCTCTTCACGCCTCATGTTAAGCAAATATGCCGGAGATTTTGCTCGCGAGATCCATTTACCCGAGGCGGTTCTCAAGCATGAACGACTCCTTTTTGAGGCGACGAAACAGTGGTTTCAGAATTACTCCAACTGGCTGCTTGTACTCGACCAGATTGAAGATCTTACATTGATCGATCTTCTGGTCCCGCAAATGAGTGATGGCCGGGTGCTGCTAACTACCCGCACTCATAATATGCGTAAGCGCGCAACTTTGCTTCCGGTTACACCAATGGATGTCCGTTCCGGTGCGCTCTTCCTGCTACGACGCATTCAAAAAATTCCCGCCCGAGCAGATCTCAGCAGTGTACCGAGGAATGTCATCGACTCGGCCCTCGCCATATCACACGCGCTTAAGGGACACCCCCTGTCTCTTGATCAGGCCGGGGCTTACCTTGAAGACCATCAGGGCGATCTGATTAACTATGTTCAAAAGTATCAAAATCAACCTTCACACGTATCCAGCGGGGGCAAAAAATCAATGAATGATCATGACGAATCATTGATAGATACACAAGCACTCAGAATGGAACAACTACAAGGAACTTCAGCACTCGAACTGGCTTACTTACTTGCCTTTTTATATCCAGATGAGATTCCAGAGGCACTGCTGGCTCAGGGGGCCCAGGGCTTAAGCGAGTCATTAAGATCACAGATTACCGATCAGCAGGCTCTGGATGATTTGCACCGCTACGCTTTGATCCGTACTAATGCAAATGGAGTAAGCCTCCAGATCCAGCGCGGCACTCAGGCAGCAATTATTGAAAGGCTTACAGAGGAGCAAAAGCGCTACTGGGCTGAACAGGCCGTCCTTCTTGTCAATCGGGCATTTCCCGAAATCCGTTTCGATACGCGGGACCTTTCGGATCTATACCTTCCCCAGGCAGAAAATTGCGCTACGCTCATCAATACATACCATCTGACGTTGAAAGAAGGGGCTTTGCTTCTGGAACGCCTGGGATCTTTCTGTGATCGCAGCGCGTCCTATAAAGAGGCTGAAACCTACCTGACTCAGGCACTGCACCTCTATGAACAATCTTTACAGACTGATGTACTTGATATGGCTCAAACCCTGAATTCTTTAGGCAAGCTGGCTCGTCGTCAGGCCCAATATATACAGGCGGAACAATTCCATAAGCGTGCCCTGAAGATCCGTGAGAGTACACTGGGTCTTGATGATTCCAAAACAGCCGAGAGTCTGCACAATCTAGCGGCGATCCAGGTGGACCTGGGAAAATATCTGGAGGCGGAGGAGATCTATCTGCGCGTCCTCTCGATAGATGAGAAAACAGTGGGACCTAACGATCTCTCTGTAGCTGACACCCTGAACAATCTTGGATTTATTTATACTCAGCGAGACCGAACCATCGAAGCTGAGAACATGTACCATCGTGCCCTGACCATCTATAAAACGGCACTCGGCGATTCGCATCCGGCTCTAGCATATCCCTTAAATGGGCTGGCAGCACTAGCCGAGAAGCGCGGCGATTATCAGCAGGCTGAAAAGCTTTATCAAGAGGCATTAACCATTCGAGAGACAGCCTTTGGAGAAAAGCATCCTGAAGTAGCACACAGCATCAGAAAGCTGGCCGGGATCGCTGAATCTCAAGAGGATTATCCACGGGCCGAAGACCTGTATCAACGGGCACTGGTTCTTAGCGAGCAGATACTGGGATCAAATCATCCCGATATTGCTACCATCCTCAACAACCAGGGGTTACTTGCAACCAAACAGCACCAGTATGCCAAAGCCAGAACCCTTTATCAGCGGGCTTTGAACATTTACAAACTCATTCTGGGGCCAAACCATCCCACAGTCGCAACGATCATCAACAATCAGGGAAAACTTGCTCTATTAAACGGAAAACCAGCCCAGGCCGAGAGACTGTTCCGGCGCGTACTGGCCATGCGTGAGAAGGTCCTCGATCCCACTCATCCAGCACTTATCCAGAGCCTGGGCAATCTGGCCAATCTTTTAATTACTCAAAACAAATATGAAGAGGCAGAAAATCTGCTTCGGCAGGCCTCTATCCTCTATCTTCAGACTCCTCCCCCCAGGCCAACTAATAGCACCAGGGTACTTGAAATATATGCTTCTCTGCTGGAGCAATTGCACAGACGCGAAGAAGCTAAAGCCGTCCGACACATCATTGAGAGCCGGTAGAGGAGACTAAGAGCAAACGCAAAAGAACCAGAAGAGAAGCAGGGCCTATATACAATAAAATCAATGGGTTCTTGGATCGTTATCCTCTAGCTTCTCTCTATCTCCCTGCCTGCCTCCTTTCTGATCTTTGGTTTTAGGAGGCGCTTGATTGGGTGGCGGCTGGATCGGTGGCGGAGGCGGCTGCTTTTTATCCTTTTTCTGGTTATCGCCAGCGTTAATCCATACTATGCTTACTGAATTTTTACAATTAAATACTGCAACATGGGGGGGGGTATGGATCGCAGAAAAGAGCACACCAGAGGCCGGTGCGACATAGTCTAATTGCCAGGTAGACAGGCTCATCATAATCCTCTTCTCCTCACTACAGAGACTTTACAAAAACATCGTACTGACTTTGTACAGGGCACCTGTTATAGTGATAATTATCACTATAACACCAGGGGTACAGATAGGTAGAACGCAGAGTATGCTTATACCTGCTTTTCCTATCATCGTAGTATAATGTACGTATTTACATAGTACCATATAAATTTCTATACTACCATCTATTTATAGGAACAGGATTTCATTCATGTTTTTGCGTAGTTACCAGCGTCTCTAAAGAGAAATTCTACAAAGAGAGAAATACTCCAGGGTGAGTGAGGACAGATAGACCTGCCACATACGTAGGCTGATCTACGAGCCTCATCCACCTTGATCGGCCCGTTTATTCCTTCTCCCTTTCTCCAAGGGAGAGTTCTCTAAAAACTACTTCCCAGGAGCATTCTCTGTTTGCTCGGCATTTTTAGCTGGCTGGAAATTTAGCGCCAGTGAATTAATACAATAGCGTTCTCCAGTAGTCTCCCGGGGGCCATCATTGAAAACGTGACCTAGATGTGCGCCGCAGTTTTTACAAACAACCTCGGTACGGCGCATAAAGAACGAATTGTCATCGTGTAGCTCGACATTCTCACGATCAGCGGGACGGTCAAAGCTGGGCCAACCAGAACCGGACTCAAATTTCGCATCTGAAGCGAACAAAAGATGTCCACAGGCAACACAGTTATACGACCCCTCATCATGGGTATGATACAAAGCACCACTAAAAGCGCGCTCCGTCCCTTTCTCACGCACAATATGATACTGCTCTGGGGTCAGATGCTCTTTCCAATAGCTGTCAGGCTTGTTCCGCATGTCACTCATGTTTGGCTCCTTGGTTACATGAATAGGGATGAATAATGTACTCACCTACTAAAACAGTAACAGAGCAAGAGTTGTTCCCAGAATATCAACGCTATAACATTCTCCCATCATCTTTCAGATATCTGAAAGATTGCCTCTTGTGCATAAAAATATCATGAAGATTTGGACGGTTTTTTATAATAGAAATAGATATCTTTAAATATTAAATAATAAAAGAGGCGTTGGTACACGTATCAAGTGAGACTAACTTCAGAGAGGACTTTCGCAATGGAAAAATATCAATTGGCACAAGGCTTGAGACAAAGACAGTACGAGCGGGGTCTCATCTCCCCGCAGATAATTAATATTATCTCAGATGATGACATTATCAACAGCTATATTACCTGCTCATGTTGCGGAGAAAAACAAGTAACCTCAATTGAATTAGAAGCGGCGATCAGACAGGCATTTGATACGTATCATTTCTTAGTTATCTGTGATGAGAGAGCGCGTGCCGCATCGAGAGGTCACATTCAGCTTCCACCGGCCGACGCCAGTATCCATCAGCAATATTTTCAGAAACGCTTGCGCTAAAAACCTTTTATAATCCACAGGCTGGTGGGAATCTAAGCGGGAGGGATGATCATGAGAGAAGCGATAGAGAATACGCACCGCCTTTCGCGATCATCCCGAATAGTTATACAGCTCTATACCTTGTTATGGGCCTTGGATTTTATAGAGCCCCTCTTCGCTATTATAATCGCTTATGCTAGCTACTCTGTCCCTGATATCGCCTTATCGGGAAGTACAGACCATCTACATGGCACGAGGAGAGGCAAGATGAGCTTGATAGCGTGAACTGTTACGATACGCTTCAAGGGTGTGCAATTTGTGTTCGCGCGCCATCTGCTCGATTTCGCTTACAGGCGCATGCTGCTCGATCAGGGCAAGCAGGCGAGTATGTTCCTCGATAGATGCCCAACCCCTCTGAGGAATGTAGTGGAAATCAGTGTGACTTCTAACCTCTAAACGCTCCCAGGTCTGGCGGAGCAGATCAACAAGGTACGTATTGGGACAACGGTCATAAAGAAAGAAATGGAATTCTTTGTTCAGGTGAGTGAAGGCAGGAATATCGGCGATACTAAGAACTTGCTGCATTCGAGCATTGATCTCTCGTACAAGCATGAGGTCTTCATCACTCAGATGCGGTGCAGTAAGAGCCGTGGCGTAGCCTTCCAGGACTGCAAGTGTAGATATCTCTGCCTCGTATTGGAGAACATCCATTGAGGCAACCTGTGCTCCTGTATTATGGCGGTAAACCACCCAACCTTCTGCCTCAAGACGACGGATAGCCTCGCGTATCGGAACCGCACTGACTCCGAGTTCACGAGCGAGTGCATCAATAACCAGTCGGTACCCAGGAACATAAACTCCATTTACGATACGCTCACGAAGCACCTTATAGGCTTGTTCATGTTTATTTGGCTGTCCAACACTCATTAAAATCTTCTCATTTCTGTCGCGAGAGAGCACGTTTCCAATAGTATATCATATATCTTTTCTTTCTAAGATATCAACAAAGCCCTTGACAAACGCTGATTTATATCGTATATAACATATCATATACAAAATCATATACGATTTAAAAAGAAGAAAATAGGGAGGAGTGTAGAACTGGTTTCTTTTCATGAAACATCGTTCTTTTCGTATCACAACGTAGTGATAATCCTGGCGGTGATCCCCTACAAAGTTGTTGAAACATTTCCTCGAAGGTTGGACTAGTTTTATACACGCTACGCCAACAAGAGAGGTATCCAAAGG
>CAXTTV010000006.1:0-55125 GCA_964247295.1 uncultured Ktedonobacteraceae bacterium
GTGAACTTAGGCTTCTTGCGAAGCCACGAGGTCTTTAGCCTCGTGGTAGTTCACTGCCTTCTAAAGGATATTTCATAATCTGATCTCAAAGGTTCTAGCGTTTCTCGCGCAGGTTGTTTGTCAGGGCGAAGGGCCAGCGCCAGACTAGCAGGATGATCAGGTTGCTCAGAAAGGCGACGATCGCGAAGGAGAGGGGCAGCCGCCTCTCGATGAGATACCGGATAATCAGTGCGATCGGCAGACCGCAGATCCACGCCAGGCTGGTACGAATGACCGCTTGCTTTGGATTTGTGGCGACCGCTCTTGTGAAGAGTTTGAAGAAGGGGGCGGCTACGAACCAGCCGATGGCGAAGGGGAGGGCCGTTACGATTGTATGCCCCAGATACTCCAGTAGCCCACTGGCGTTGATGTCGTGGCTGCGTTCACCGATGACCGCGAAAACTAGAAAGACCAGGGTATCCCCGGCAATTAAGGAGCTCAGGAATGCCCTGTCGGTCATTGGTTTATGGGTTGCATATCTGATTTCGTTTGTCTTTTTCTTGACATCGTTGCGTGTCGCCATGATATATGCCTCCAATGGTCTCTGCGCTTGCGTACAGCAAAGGGAAAGTGGATGTCTCCCCACCCCCACCAGGGCCGCGCCCCTGGACCTCGCTCATCAAGTTGGTTACATTTTCTCGTTTGCTTCTGGTCTGTTCTGTTGCTCGCGGACCAGCTCCTCTACGGCTGCCAGTTCGGTGCGTACCCCACGAATTCGGAGCGCAATAAACGCGAGATACGCGAAAAGCCCCAACCAGATAATGCCGTAGGCGGCGATAAGATAATTCATGTCGACATAACTCCTTATTCCTCGACCAGGGCGTGCAGCCGAACGGCCAGAGTCTGCATTTTCTCAAGTTGATAGAGTTGGATCATCAGGAAGGCGTAGAAAAGCGTAAAGGTGACCATGCAGATCAGGAAGACCGAGAGCATCTCCGGTGGCAACTGGGCCTGTTGCCCAATCGGGAGCACCGACTGTGGGTGCAGCGTACGCCACCAGTTCACGGAAAGATAGATGATGGGTACGTCGATTACTCCTAAAATTCCAAGGACGGCCCCGGCTCTGGCTCCGGCCCCCGCGCTGGCTCGCCCAAAGGCATTGCGCAACATCAGATAGCCTACATAAAGAAACCAGAGAATTAATGTGGTGGTCAGACGAGCGTCCCAGGTCCACCATGTTCCCCAGATCGGTCGGCCCCAGATCGAGCCGCTAAATAGGGCCAGTGTGGTGAAGATTGCTCCCAGCTCGGCGCTGGCACGCGCTACCCAGTCCCAGCGCTCATCCCGGCGGATCAGATAGCCCAGGCTTGCTACGGCCAGTACGCCATATGAGAGCATCGCGATCGTCGAGAGGGGGACATGAAAGTAAAAGATTTTCTGTGGCGCTCCCTGCACTGCGTCATAGGGAGCATACACAAATATGCCCCAGATGGAGATGAGCATCCCGATGCAGGAGAGAGCGCCCAGGATCAACGTGATGGGCGAGAGCCGAACCTCTGCCCGTCCCTTTGTGATCCCGCGCTGCTCCGTCGTGTTCCTGTTAACAACTGCCATAGTCCAGCTCCAATGAATGTCCTCACACACGTAACCCGGTGCAAAGGGCGGTTATTCTTCGATTACATATTCAAACGTGAGCATCGAGACGCTCAGAAAAATGACATCAAAGGCGGCGATCAATCCCAGCCAGGGCGGCTCATTGCTGCTTGCCAGCAGCAGGGAGCCGGTGGCGCGCACCGCCGCGATCACTACCGGTACGATCAATGGAAAGATCAGGATCGGCAGTAGTAGCTCGCGCGTTCGCGTGGCCGCCGCCATTGCTGAGAACAGTGTGCCCACCGCCGAGATCCCGATCGTCCCCAGCAGCACGATTGGCAGCAGGGGGGCGACGGCCAGCGGCAGGGCAAAGAGTCCTATAAAGACTGGGATCGCTACAATTTCTACTACACCGATAAATAGCACATTTCCAAGCAATTTCGCAAGATAGATCGCCTTGCGATCCACTGGACAGAGCAGCAGCCGATCCAGCGAGCCCTGCTCCCGCTCTGCCGCGATTGTTCTACCAAGCCCAAGCAGGCTGGCGAACACAAAGGCGATCCATAGCACGCCCGGCGCGACCGCCGCCTGGTTATCCACGCGGAGATCAAAGGCAAAGTTAAAAATAATCAGGACCAGCAGGGCAAACAGCCCCATACTCATCCACATCTGACGGCTGCGGATCTCGCTTCGGAGATCCTTCCAGAGGATCGCCCAGGCCTGCTCCCAGAAAAGCCTGATGCCAGCCATCAAGCGACCACCTTCTGATACAGGTTTCGCAGCTCGCCCATCTCCATCTCACATGATGGGCGTTGGAATATCAGACGACCTTTGTTTAACGCGATCAGGCGGTCGCTATAGCTCAGGGCATGCTCAAGTTGATGCGTTGTAAAGAGTACGCCTCCACCGCGCTGTGCATGCTCTTGAAGCAGTTCATTCAGAAGGGCATTGCCGCTCTCGTCCAGGCCCGTATCCGGCTCATCGAAGAGGAGCAGCAGGGGATCATGGATCAGGGCGCGCACCAATGAGATCCGTTGAAGCTGGCCGCGCGAAAGCACGCCGATCCTTTCATTAACGCGTCTGGAGAGGCCGACCCGCTCTACTAATGTAAGTGCCCGTTCCCTGGCCCCTTTGATCCCGTACATCTGCCCAAAAAACAAGAGATTCTCCATTACCGTCAACTCCTCATAGAGGTAAGGTTGATGGGCCAGAAAACCGATATTGCGGCGTAGGTACTGGAGATCCTGACGCGTCTCAATCCCGTTGAGACGGATGGTTCCTGACTCAGGCTTGAGTAGCCCCGCGAGCACTCTCAAGAGAGTAGTCTTACCCGCGCCATTGGCCCCAAGCAAGGCCACGCGTTCTCCTGAATTGATCGTGAGATCCAGGCCGCGCAACACCGGCTTCAATCCGAAGCTTTTTTTCAGTCCATTAATCTCCAGGCAGGGGATCGCCAAAACGTGTTAACCCTTTCTGCCGCTTTTTCGAGCCGGCTCTGGCTCATCCATCAGGCGGCGGATACGAGATTTCAAAGAATCGCGGCGCTCTTGATAGGCCGACTTTGAGATCTTTCCAGCCTCATAGGAGCGATCTAATTGCATCAGATCCTTCATCAGCTCTTTGCGGCGCTCCTCGCGATCGTCATCCTCCGCCTTGTGCTGAGGATGTGTCTGAGTATGGTGCGCGCCAGATTTATGATGACGACCGGTCTCAGCGGTAGCGTTTCTTTTTGATCCGCGCCGTCTGGGGAGCCAGGCTGGTCGATCGTCGGGATTCTTGCTGGTAACCTTAAAGATAAACGTTGAGGCCAGCAGGACCGCGATCAGAATCGCCAGGCCGACGAGGAGCCAGATCCAACGCTGATCGTTGACCGCAGCACTATCGGCGATGGTCGCGGGAATAGGGAGTCCTTCCAATTTCACGTGAACCTCATTCTCAGGTGGCAGATCGCTGGCCTGGAGCAGGCGGTACGACTTCTGATCTGAGGCCGTGACCACGCCAGCCGCCTTGAAGCCGGACGCATCCGATTGCAGTTCCGGAGGCAGCAGCAGCGATTGCTGAACCGTTGGATAAACTACTTTATAGGACAGATTATAGGTAGAGCCAGTGTATGGCAGATTAAAAGAAAATGCAAACTGGCTGTTTCCAGGCGGGAGCGCCACATCCGAAGCAAAGCCCTTACTAACCTGAACCACCTGATAGCCATCAAAACCCGCCTTTAGCGCCAGATCGCGGCTATCATCTGGCAAGGAGAAGCGTAGCGCATTCGGCATGCTATTTTTCGCGGCCAGCGATCCCACGTACGTCCTGTTATCCAGATTGCGGAAGGTATAGATCGCCGAGATTGAAATTCGTCCATGCTGAGCATCCGGCTTATTGAGCAGCATTGTCGATTGAAGAATCGCGATCTTTTTTGTCTCGTTTGTCGCATCATAGACCGTCAGATTGCTTTGCTGATCTGGTTTGCTGTCCAGGTGGAGCAGCGAGCCGTTATAGTGCGCACCCTGAAAGCGTGTATAGAGGGCGTAAAGCGTCTCTTTTCCGGTATCTAAACCGGTAAAAGAGAAATTTCCTTTCGCATCAGTTTTCAGCGTCTTGAGATCCTTGCTGCTCTGGCCCTGAGCCATCTGAAGCGTAATCTCTTGATTAGCGACAGGGGCATTACTGTGTGTCCCATTGAGAAGCTGCCCGGAGATATGGCCACTATTGGAGGCGGCCCTGGCTGTAAATGTCGAGGTGAGAAAAAGAGGAAGGGCCAGAAGCAGCGCCAGCACCAGAACGTATGGATGTTTAGTCTTTTGTTTCTGAGTCATCATTTTCCTTCATCTGGCGCAACTGCTCCTCAATTTCTGTGTCCAGCTCTTGCTCGCGCTCGCGTCGATCCTTAAAAGCCAGTAGAGCTCGCTGCATATAGCGCTCCCGTAGAGAACTATAGTCCGCTTCCGCGAGGTTGCCAAGCTGATAGTCCAGCTCAATCTCATGGAGCGCGGCCCGCGCCGCCTGTTCTTGATCGCTGGTCCCTAAAGGTGATCCATCGTTGGATGGGAGAAGGGCGGGAGATCCTTGTCGCCGATAGAGTGGATATAACACAAACGAGAGCGTCCCCATCGCGAAGATTAGAGAAAGCAGCAGGATCGGGAGCGTCATGGTCTGACCTCCTTCTTATGGGAGGCCTGGAAGATCGGGTCCTCGGCAGCCAGTTCAGCCTCTAGTTCAGCCCGATAGCTATCTATCTCAGCATCTCTTGTAGGACCGCCGCTTTGCGTGCGGTTTCTGCTTCCACGCCAGTCCCGCAGCACAAACAGCATAACCCCAGCTCCCAGTATCAGCAGCAAAACCGGCACAATCCATGCCAGCAGCGTAAAGCCCTGAGTCGGTGGAGACCAGACAATCCCATCCCCATAGCGATCCTTAAAATATTGGATTACCTGCTGCTCCGAGCGCCCGGCCTGAAGTTGATCGTGAATGCTCTGGCGGATCTGTTGAGAAAGATACGTTGTCGAGTCCGCTACCGACTCGCCCTGACAGATCGGGCACTTAAGCTGCTCCGCCACATCGTGCGTCCGTTGATCCAACGTTCTTTGCGAACTTGCAGGATTGAACAGCACAAAGGACCAGACCGCCGTGATCAGAGTCAGGGCCGCGATTAGGATCAGCAGTGGTCGGCGTCGCTGGAATGTTTCGGATCGTAGGGAGCTCATGAAACCGCCACCTCCTCTTTGGTCGGGACTTCACTGGGGACCACTCGGGGCGTGGCCGAGCGTCTCTGAGCAGGCCACCAACAGATTATACCGCCCAGCAGCATCAGTAATCCACCGTACCAGACCAGGGGGACCAGGGGGTTCACATAAACCTGAAGGGTCGCGCTATTCGGCCCCTTCCAGTCCGCGAGAAAGATATACAGATCCGTCAGACCGAAAGTGGTAATTGAGATCAGGCTCGCCGGTTGATTGCCAAAGTTGCTATAAATCTGCCGGCCTGGATAAATATATTTCTGAAGCTGTCCATCGTGCCAGATCTGGACCTGGGCCGTAACCGTCTCCACATTATCTTCTTTAATATCGGTATTGCCCAGATAGACCAGTCGGTAGCCTGAGACCTGCGTATCCTGTCCTGCCTGCAAAAAAGCATCCTTCTGCACCTGGAAAAAGTGTGAGCCGATCACACCCAGCGTCAACATCACCAGGCCTAGATGCACAATATAACCGCCGTAGCGCTGACGATAGCGGGAGATCAACATCAAGAGCGCGATCGGATATGGCTCGCCATGGGAATGGCGGACGCGCATCCCACGCCAGAGCTCATAGAAAACCGCCATCGCAGTAAAGGCGCAGACCGAAAAGCCAATGTTTGCCCAGAGCGAGTAGATTCCCACCAGTGGTAGAACCAGCGCGCAGAGGGCCGCCGCGATCGCTGGCACCCCCAGGTTTCGCCAGATGGCGCGGGTCGAAGTACGTCTCCAGGCCAGCAGGGGACCGATCCCCATCGCCAGAATCAGCAGTACAAAGATCGGGCCATCCACCTGATTGTAGAAGGGCGCGCCCACCGAGATCGTCCCTTTCCGCAGAGCCTGCGAGATCAGCGGGAACAGCGTTCCCCAGAGGGTCGCGAACGTAATCCCCACCAGCAAGAGATTATTCAGCAGAAAGATCCCCTCGCGCGACAGCACCGAGTCAAAATCCTGCTCCGGCTGAAGCTTTGGCAATCTGAAAAAGAACAGACCCAGGCTAAAGAGAACCACAATCGCCAGAAAGATCAAATAATACGAGCCGATCGCCGAATAAGCAAAGGAGTGGACCGAACTGATAATCCCGCTACGAACCTCAAAGGTCCCGAAGATCGAAAGCGCGAATGAGCCGATCACCAGGATCAGATTCCAGACCTTCAGCATCCCCCGGCGTTCCTGCACCATACTGGAGTGCAAAAAGGCCGTCGAGGTCAGCCAGGGGAGCAGAGCGACATTCTCCACCGGGTCCCAGCTCCAATAGCCGCCCCAGCCCAGCACATGGTAGGCCCACCACGCCCCCAGGACCAGACCTGCCGTTTGAATTGACCAGGAGGCCAGCGTCCAGCGGCGGATCGAGCGCAGCCAGGCATTATCCAACTGACCGGAGATCATCGCCGCCACCGCGAAAGCAAACGGTAGCGAGAAGCTCATAAAGCCTAGCAACAGCATCGGAGGATGGATGAGCATACCGGGGTCCATTAAAATAGGGTTTAGACCAACCCCATCGGGGGGCGCAATCGGCAAACGCGTAAAAGGATTGGAAACCGATGTCAGCGTAATCAAAAAGAACGTCTCGATCCCCATCAGGGTAGCGATTACATAGGGAACCAGGCGGGCCGGTGCCTTTTTCGAGGTCGCGACAAACAGCGACGAGAACAGTGAGAGCGTCAAAGCCCAGTAGAGCAGCGAGCCCTCCTGACCACCGTAAAAGGCCGCCGTCACATAGTACCAGGGCATCGAGCGGCTGGAGTGCTGAGCCACATAGCTCACCCCAAAATCGTGCGTCAGAAACGAAGTAATGAGAGCCGCTGAGGCTAGTATCAGACAGAAAGTCACCACCAGCACGCCGCGCCGGGCGCTGGCAAGCAGAGGCTCACTGGAGCGGATCGCCCCGAGGATCGCCACGACCATACTATAGAGAGAGAAGCCAGCCGCGAAGATCAACGCCACAATCCCCGGATCTGAAAAATGCATAACTATCTCCCCTGAGGGCCCGGCGTCGCGGACTGAAATTTCGATGGACATTTCGCCAGCAATGTTTGTGCCTGGAAGGTGCCCTGACCACTATAGCGGCCCTCAACCACCACTTGAATTCCAGGTCGGAAGATATCTGGAACTACACCTTTATAGGACACGGGCAGCGCCTGACCACTATCAGAAATGGTGAAAGAGATCGTCTGCTGCTGATCCTTATGCTGCACGCTGCCCGGCTGTACAATCCCGGCCACCCGGACCGCCTGAGTGGCGCAACTGGAGCAGTGATGAAGTTCAGGCACCGTCATATAGTAGACCGCGCTGGCCTGTGTATTCGCGTAAATAAGATAGATCACAGCCCCCAGGATCGCCAGGCCCGCGATCAGAAAACTCACAGGCCAGCGTGTTTTGCGTGACCGTGTAGGTTCGGTAACAGAAATAGTCTGTTGCACGATAGATCCTCCAATCAATGGGGCGCGATGCTGGCCTCAAAAAGTGTATTCAGGAGCGCGCCAAGAAAAAATACAATGATACCCAGGACCAGCATAAGCTGTGGGGCCGCCTTCGAGAGGCTGGTAGAGCGTTTCGCCAAACGTCTAAGATTGCTCTGGCCCAGATAGATCGCCAGCAGGAACAGGCCCAGCGCCCCCGCAATCTTTAATCCAAGCGTCACCAGATAAGGCAGGCCAAGACTGGTCTGCGTCAGACGATCGAAAGTCAGATATACACCGGTCAGTAACAGTACACCGACGCAGACGTTCACAAGTTTGGTAAACCGTTGCGCGATTTTTCCCGCGACCTCCGATGGAGCACCTGTCGCGCGGAGGGCCGGACCGATCACCAATTGATACATCAGGCTGCCACCAATCCAGGCCGTCGCCGCCAGAATATGGATCAAGCGCATCGTCAGGTGAAGAACCAAAGGAAACGTCACAGCTTTTTGTCCCCGCTCCCTCTCAGGCCAGTAGCTTCTGGATCGCCTGATCCAGGGTCTGCTGTGAGATCTCGCCCGGCACTACCTGAACAATCTTCCCATCCCGATTAATAAACACCGTCTGAGGCATATACGTCAGCCCGTAGTCGATCGCCACCTTGCCCTTAGGATCACTGGCATTCGCATAGGTGATGGCATATTTTGACAGGAAGTCGCGGGCTGTATCCTCGCGATCCTCGCCATTAACCCCCAGAAAGACCACACCCTGAGATTGGACGTGCAGCCATGTGCTCTGCATTCTAGAAGCCTCGCTCTGACAGGGGCCACACCAGGAGGCCCAGATATTCAGCACCACCGGTTTCCCCTTGTAGGCGGCCAGGTGGACCGGCGTCTGCTGAATACCCGTCTTTGTCAGTGTTTGAAGCGTAAAGTCGGGAGCGGATTTGCCCAGCAGAGGCCCATTATAGGTAAGCTCACCGATCGAGCCATTACTCTCAGGAGTCGTACTGGTAGAATTGGCCTGATTGGCCGGAGTCACCAGTTGGGACCAGAGAAGGACTAGCAGGGCTATCGACAGCAGGCTGGAGATCGCAAAAACAACCATCGAGCGCTTTCGACCGGGAGCCGGCTTCAATGCTGGCGTTGCATCAGTTGAAGAGTTCTCGGAACTAAGCGTACCCTCTTTTATATCCATAATGCCATATACTCACAAAGATAATCATAAAAGATAGATGAAACCAATCTGATTATGGGAGTTCTCCCTTTTAGCCACCTTGCAGCCTGAAAAAATCACCTTACAGGCACCTGAATATTATACAGCAAGTATTTACTGAAAGAAATGTGCTCTGAAGATAATGGATCATATTATGTAAATTTACTGTGCGCGAAATATAAAGTCCAGGAATATTCTCTATATATTCGGTTGTGTTATAGATCATTAATAATAGGATAACCATACATCAATACATGTATTTTGGGCTTAATTAATGATTTTAGCAAAATATACTTTTCAAGAAATAAATATATGAATTGAAATTAATAAAAATGTATGTTATAATGAAAAAGCAGTATTAAATATATCTGCTAATTTAAAATGAAAGGAGGATTATTATGAAAATTAAGATTCGTCGTTGTACTTCTATTGCAGCAACAGCATCCTGGTGGATTATTGCTTAGCTATTGATTTAGTGTAGTTATGCAGGTTTGCAACAGCATAAAACACGAAAAATGTTTTATGCATAAAAGCAGTTTTCGTGATAGGAACATCTTTAAGGCATTATTTATTTAGAATGCCAGGATGTAGTGTTGCATTCCTGCATCATTTATAGTGTCGAAGCGGATTAAAGTTCGCTTGTTACGTTATAGGATGGAGATTATGACACAAATATTTTCAAACCTTTATCCACGTATTAAACCTATTTATCCTATTTATCGAGTGACTCCAACAAGTTTTCGTATTGGAGCACAAGTTAACGTAACAGCCGAATTTGATGATGAAGATGGGCAAGTTTGGGAGTTAGTTCAGTTAATGGATGGCACGCGTTCTTTTTCCGATCTTGTTCTAGCTATGCAAAAAAAATTTCCAGACCTTAGTGTCGAGGATGTAGAAGCAGGTATTGCAACCCTTGATGAAGAAGGATTTGTTGAAAACGCAAAATTATCTAGATATGATGCTCAAACGAGCGATCCTGAGATACGATACATAGGTAATGTAAACTTTTTTAGTCATTATGCTCGCTTAACTACTAAAAGGGGTGGTATCCAGGATCAACTTCGTCGTGCGCATGTTGTCTTACTCGGTCTAGGAGGAGCTGGATCAAACATTCTGCCATTGCTTGCCGCCAGTGGGATCGGAACCATCACTGCTGTAGATTATGATCATGTCGAGCTAAGCAATCTAAATCGTCAGTTCCTATATAGTGAGCAAGATATTGGGGAACTCAAAACCGAAAGTGCCAGACGTATTGTTAATAAGCTTAACAGTACGGTCTCGTTTTCAACGATTACCCGGAAAATTGAGTCAGCCGAAGATGTTCAACCAATTATCCAGGGGGCCAATCTGGTTATTTGTGCGATTGACGAGCCGCCTTTTCTTGCGCAACGCCGGGTGAATTACGCCTGCGTTAAAGAGAATGTACCTTGTCTGTATGGGTTCACCCAGGTTACACATGGACGTTTATTTACAGTTTTGCCTGGAAAAACAGGATGTTTCGACTGCTTACACATTCACTATGATAAAGGTGATCCAGTCTTTCAAAAGCAGTTACAGGGGTTTTTCTCTGCAAACTTTGTAGCTCCCACCATCTCCTTTGTTCCTCAAATTGCCAAATTATGCGCGATTATCGCTGATGAAGCAGTTCGTTTGTTGACAAACTACACGCCGCCTCAGTCGGTTGCGACGCAACTAGAGGTTGATTATGAGCTGAATAATGTACAGCCTTTGACGATTTGGCCGAGGTATGAGCAGGAGTGTCCTACATGTGGTTATGGTCAGGAGGAACATTTTCCTGGGAATGATGCCTATCCAGGAGGTGTGACGCGACAAGGGCGCGTCTCGACAAAAATGTCTTAAAAGGATAGATGGAGCGATATAGAGTTTATGCGAGAGGCAAACGAGATAAAAGTGATACATAGAACCAGCCGTATCTTATTCAGGCCATTTTTCTTATCCCAAGGTAAAGATCAGACTGTTTTTAGATGCAGTGATAGTACTGAATATCTAGAGTTTGATGCGGTTGGTGGGAATATTATCAACTACCTAGACAGTGGACAGACCATTTCTGAGACACAACATGAGGTCGAGAAAGCTGCGCATATGCCTGTTGATGTTGTGTCTTTTGTTGATGAATTAGAGCATCTTGGTTATGTAACGATACTTGGTCCGGATGCCACTCATGGTGGAAGCGTTCGTGTATTTCTTCAACCTCGTATGCGTACGCATTTTTTCTGGTGGTGGGGCTTTTTCGCTCTGGCACTTGCTTCTTGTACCTTCAACATTGCTGTATTTTTCGCTCATCCGTTACCCTGGCCGCCTATTTCTGCCCTTGTACTTCCCGATGTACCATTTCTCGTAACTCTGGTTGTCCTGTTCCTTATTGATCTTACATCCAATGTGTTTCATGAAGGTGCACATTTCCTCGTAGGGTGGATCTATGGGCTTGCACCTCGGTTCAGGTTGGGGCGTCGAGGTTTTTGGTTTGTGGTTGAAACAGACGTAACCGGTGTATGGGAACTCAAACGGACCTGGCGTTGGCGACCTCTACTTGCTGGACTGATGAGCGATATAACATTGATTGCCGTAGCCCTTCTGATCTCGCTTAATACAGGGTCTCAGTCATTAGCGTTTCATATTACCCGGTCGGCTGTTGTACTTATCCTGGCAAAAATGTTGTGGCAATGCCAGTGGTATCTGCGTACAGATCTGTATTTTCTCTGGATTACAATGACCGATATACATCAGATAAGACAGGCCGCCTGGAATATGATCTCAAGGAGAAAAAAATCAGAAAGCCAACAGGGTATTAGAAATGCGAGCAGTCTAGAGGTGATGTCTTACTTAATGTCATTGCCAATTGCGATTGTAACAACGGTGTTGCTTTGCCTCTGGTTTGTCTTTCCTATCATGTTAACAGGATTACGTCTCGTTTTACCTTTTTTTATGGGCTGATAGAAACTCTGACAACCGCATCCAGGCAGGTAGTCAGAGAGCTGTTGGAGAAGCATAGAAGGACTGAGCATGGTCGCTATTTTTAAGAGTCGCAACTTTACATTACTATGGGTTGGTCAGTTGATCTCCGTGTCTGGTGACTGGCTTTTAACTATTGCTGTTCCGTTTTTCGTCTATCAGTTGACTGGATCATTATTGCAGACTGGCTTAACCTATATGGTTGAACTACTTCCACGTCTTCTGGTGGGACCACTGGCTGGCGTGTTTGTCGATCGCTGGAATCGACGCTCTACAATGCTTATGATCGATCTTCTTCGTGCTCTTGTGCTGTGCCTACTTTTCTTTGTACATAATAGCTCGACCGTCCCGCTGATCTATGTAGCGATGTTTTTACAAGCAACCCTCTCCCAATTTTTTACGCCGGCCTCGAATGCGCTTCTTCCAAATATTGTGGATAGAGAGCATCTAGTTACAGCCAACTCAGCCATGTCTCTAAATGAGGCATTAACCCGTCTGATTGGCCCTCCGATCGGTGGCTTTCTACTCGCGCTTCTAGGTCTTACAGGTATGGTGATCGTAGATAGTCTAACGTATCTTTTCTCCGCCTGTATGATCTGGTTGATAGTTACTCCACAATCACTAAATAGGAGTCCGAACAGTCCACTCTCATTTCATGAGAACGTTGTGGAGGTTGGGCACGAGTGGATGACAGGTCTTAGATTAATCACAGAAAAGCCACTGCTCAAAGGCATTTTTGTCATAGCTGTTTTTGTTATGTTTGCTCAGGGGATCTTAAATGCTATTCTGGTGGTGTTTACCAAACAATATATGCATCAGGGGGCAGTGGCTTATGGATGGATGATCACATCTCAGGGCATAGGCTCTTTTATCGGTGCCATCCTGATAGGCACGCTGGGAAAGCGAGTTCAGCCTGATTATATTGTCGCCACAGCACTTGGTGTCTGTGGTATTGCCTTGCTATGTATTGCAAATTATCCAGTGCTGGCTCTGGCACTGGTTCTGCTAGCGATCGCCGGAGTATTTGTCGTAGGGTTCTTAATTATCATACAATCGTTGCTTCAAAGCGAGGTTGCTGATAACTATCGAGGGCGCATCATGGCGCTTTTCGAGACGATTTTAGCCGGGGGAATGCTTTGTGGAATGCTGTGTGCCAGTCTGCTTGGAGATCATTTAGGCGTCATACCATTATTTGATGCTTCCGCTATCCTGACAATTCTCGCCAGCCCTCTTTCATTTGTTGTACTACATAAGGTTAAACAAATTTCTCTTCCACAAGATCAGAGCTCTGGTAACGCATCTGTTTCAACGACCAGTACTATAGCGTAATGAGGTTATAAAGGGAGCCATATCGGCTCCCTGACTACAACTGCACTTCCTGATCAGGCTGTGGCTTTGCTCCTCATAAACAGCGCGATCGCCGCCTGACTAAAGGCCGGAATATCATCGGGCTGACGGCTGCTTAACAGATTGCCATCCTCGACCACTTCCTGATCCACCCAGTTACCGCCAGCGTTGCGAATGTCATCCTGGATTGTGTGGAAGCTGGTCAGTGTGCGCCCCTTGACCAATCCCGCTGAGATTAGCAACCAGGGCGCGTGGCAGATGACCGCTATCGGCTTCTGATCGTTCGCGAAAGCTTTGACAAAGGCCTGGGCCTGAGGGCTCAAACGAATGAAATCGGCGTTGAGTGCGCCACCGGGAAGCAGGAGAGCGTCAAAGTCATCGGGTTTGGCTTGATCGAGCGTCTGATCTACTGGAAAGCTATCGCCAATCTGGTCGTGATTGATCCCTTTAACCTTGCCGGGCTTCACACTGATCAATATGGTTTTCGCGCCCGCCTCTTCAAAAGCCTTACGCGGCTCCGTCATCTCGACCTGCTCAAAATCATCGGAAACAATAATCGCGACTTTCATGCCGCTCAATTGACTACCTTGCATAATATCACCCTTTCATAACTGAAAAGCGGAGATGCGAGGGGCTGCTTGCCCCCTGCTTCCCCTTCAACCATCGAAGAAGGCATTGTTGTTTACATCTCAAACACGAACGACTTTCAAAATGGGTGACTGAGCTATTGGATTGCTCGTAGTTTAAATGGCCTTAATCTATCCATGACTCTCGTTTAATAAAGTACGTGTAGAATTATACACGTGCCTTTATTATAGTGTTTTACTACAGGGAGAGATACAATGGGAAAGCATTCTCGCGTTCTATGGGGAGTCCTCACGCGTTCTGGACTATTACTGGCGATCGGCCTGTTGTCATTTGGTTTGTTGGCCTCAAAAGCGCAGGCGCAAAAAACGGTGTTTCCAAAGCCAGATCATGTCGTAATTGTGATGGAAGAGAACCATAGCTACTCTGACATTATTGGATCGTCTGACGCGCCGTATATCAACGCTCTGGCCGCGCAGGGAGCCTCATTTACTAACTCGCATGGGGTGACGCATCCCAGCGAACCCAACTATCTGGCGCTTTTCTCAGGCTCAACGCATGGCCTTACCAGTGATGCCTGCCCCAAGTCTTATTCCGGACCGGATCTGGGGAGTGAGCTCATAAATGCCAATGATACATTCGCGGGCTATTCAGAAAATCTGCCAAACGCTGGCTATACAGGTTGCACTGCCCCCAGTAGCTCAAATGCCCTGTACGCGCGCAAGCACAATCCCTGGGTCAGCATGACCGATGTTCCGGCCAGTGCGAACCAGCCATTTACCAGCTTTCCTACAAATTATGCTCAGCTTCCTACAGTCTCTTTTGTAGTTCCCAATCAACAGGACGATATGCATTCGGCCTCGATTGCTAAAGGGGACACCTGGCTGAAAAATCATCTGGATGGGTACGCACAGTGGGCGAAAACGCATAATAGCCTGCTGATTGTCACCTGGGATGAAGATGATGGCTCAACTGATAACCAGGTCGCAACGATCTTTGTGGGTCCAATGGTGAAGGCTGGTGATTATAGCAAGTCCATTAACCATTACAATGTGTTACGCACTTTAGAAGATCTTTACGGACTGCCGTATGCCAACAATAGCGCGACCGTGACACCCATTACTGATATCTGGAAATAAGGACTGAGACCTGATTGATCCCGACCAGATCTTCTATAAAGATCTGGTCCTCTTTTATCAGGCGGGAGCGAGTTCATTACTACGTTGATGCGTGGTTCCAAGGGTCCACCAGAGCAGGGCAACAAAGCCCAGGGCCAGCCCCAGTACGAAAAGCGCGGGATGGATCAGCATGCCGATGATCGCTAGCATCAGGGCCGCCGCTGTAATCAAAGGCCAGATGCTTGGAGAGCCAATGACGATTTCCGGCGCAGCCAGATGCACAACTGGAAGGAGTCGGCCCGCTTGAGGATAGGTGCTCATAAGATGATCGACAGTCGTGTGAAGATTTCGAGCGTCAAAGGGCTTTGAAACAATCGTCATCTTCTCGGAAAGATAGGGTCGGTTTTCACCCCAGGAAAGAACAACGATAGGGAGATCCGTGAAACGAGGGTCTTCACGCAAGCTTGCTAGATCGGACCAGCGGCTCCCAATACCGCTATCGACATCGTGAATAAGCAGGTGAGGAGTTTTGATATTCAGTAGGGAAAGATGCTTTAGAGAAGGCGACTCAATTACCTGTAGTCCCCGGCTTTGCAGACCCAGGGAGATCAGGCGACGCAGCGCAGTATCCGCCTCGACCAGTACCACGGTCCGCTCATATATATCCAGCATCTCAGATCCTCCGTGGAGTCTGGCCTGTGACAACACCAGCCAGATGCTTTCTCTTTCGTATCCTATACAAGAGAATAGGAGAAAGACATTACAGGCTCTTTACGGTTCCGACCCTTTTGCCTTACAGTTACCTGAATGAAGCTGTGTCTCGGCGTTTTTTAGATTTTCGCAAGCTTATAACCAACATCAGGAACCGTTAAAATATAGACGGGCCGGCGGGAGTTGCTCTCAATCTTGCGTCGAAGGCGACTGATATAAACCCAGATAAAATCAACCTCACGGTTGTATTCGGGTCCCCAGACTTTCTCTAGCAGTAGCTCGTGAGTGACAACCATCCCGGCATTCTGGGCCAGCGTTGCCAGCAGCTTGTATTCTGTTCGGCTCAATTGAACAGTCTTCCCGGCGACCAGGACCTGATGTTGAGCATAGTCGATCGTGAGATCGCCGGTCGTGAATAGGGGTGAGCTGGTGGGTTTTGCATTTGCAGCGGCGTGAACGCGGCGCAGGATCGCGCGGATGCGTGCCAGCAGTTCCGGCATATCAAAGGGCTTTAAGACCAGATCATCAGCTCCCAGATCAAGCAGGTGGGCATGATCCTCTTCATCGGACTCATTGCACAACATGATTACCGGCACCTGAGAAAACTCACGGATCTGCTGAAGCAACTCCACGCCATTGATATCAGCCAGATGAGAGGAAAGCAGAATCATATCTGGCTCTTCCATCTCCAACTGGCGCAGAAACTGGATCCCCTGACCGGTTGTCAGAACCCTGTAGTGTTGCTCTTCCAGGTTTGCGCGCAGATAGCGGGTCAGGCGGTTATCCTTCTCTGCGATTAAAATATTGGTATGGCGATTCTTTCTGCGATCCAGAGCACCCGAGCGTGGTAATGCTGGAAGCGCTCCCGTCGATTGAGGGGCCACCATCTCATCTTGAGTCCGTGGGGAGAAATGAGGCGTACATAGCAGAGTGCAATAGACTGTTGTACCGCGATCCAATCCTGGAGAGTCCACCCAGATTTTCCCACCATGCGCCTCAATCACTGATCTCGCGACCGCAAGACCCAGACCACTCTTTCCGGGGAGGGGATCTTCCTGATTATCGACACGATAGAAACGGTCGAAGATCCGATCCAGATGTTCGGGCGCAATCCCGATCCCTTCATCAGTTACGCTCAGCCGGTACTCCGTCTCATCTGCCTCCAGTCGAACCATAACATTGCCGCCGCGTGGAGAGTAGGTCACCGCGTTATTTAGCAGATTACTGATAGCCTGTTCCAATCGAACTGCATCGCAGAGCAGCCGCACCTCTTGATTTGGAAGAGTCAAAATAAAATGGTGATGGGGCGCGTTTTTCTGCCAGCGCGCCACCAGTTGCGAGATCAGCTCCGAGATATGTACCTGGGAGAAGCGGAGACTCTGAGCCCCCTCATCCAGTCGCCAGACATCCAACAACGTATTGAGGATCTCATACAGCCTGTCCGTGTGTGTATCTATCATCTGAAGGAGTTCGCGTTGCATCGCGGGATTCCACTGCATAGAACTGCCAAGCAAGGTTGTCGCGCAACCCTTGATAACCGCCAGAGGGGTCTTCAGTTCGTGTGCGGCCAGGGCCAGTGTCTCGCTCCGGTTCTGAAAAGAAGCCTTTTCCAGAGTCACATCTTCCAGAAACAGGCCTCGCCCCAAGAGTCCATCGGGTTCCTTATGGATTGGGAAAGAACGCACACGCAGCCAGGGGATCATCGTGTCCGTCAGGGCCAGATCCGCCGAGCCGTCCATCTCTGGATGCGTCCACACTTGGTCCAGCTCCATATGAGCATGTTCGGGATCTACAACCAGGGAGAGCAGATGTTTGCGCACGTCGAAATTGATCTCCTGATCTGGAGAATGCTGAGGAATATCCAGGAGACGTACAGCCTGGGCATTGGCGTAGGCAATCTGTTCCCGCATATTGAGAAGGAGAAAGCCGCTCTGCATATGTGCCGTGATATCGGCCAGCAGCAGGTTATTCCGAATAAGGGCCAGAAAGTCTGGTTGGTTAGGATCAGTTTTCAGGGGCGCGAAATCCGCGAAATCATTCATCCGTTGTGTTTTATTCCACTTCCCAATAGCCAGGATACACCGTGTATCGGGGCGAAGATAGGAGGTATAGAAGCGGTACATGCAGTCTGTTTCCCGCCTGTGCTATACGTATTCTAGCAAAGCGGTCAAGGTTAGAGCCCGGTATTAGAATATTGGGTTGGCACGCGACGTACTAATGGACGAGAGGCAGTAGCACAAACACCGTGAGATGGAGCAGCATAATCACAATAAAGGTCCAGGCCAGCATCACCAGCTTGCGTTGATCTTGAGCCTCAGCCTTTGCCAGAGTCTCGTGTGCCTGAGGCCAGCGTTCCGACGCCACAATGCCCATCGCGATCCGCAGGCGGAGAGGGGAGCGGACCGGAGATTTGCGCATCTCATCGACCAGCGAGCGATAGCAATCCTGGCAGAGAGTCCAGGAGCGGCGAGGTTCGGGAACTCCGAGAGGCTCCATCAGAGGCACCGCATCAAACCAGGCAGTACGAGAACAGATAGAGCAGCGTGTACGCCTCTTCCCGCCGGGTGCGCGGCGTGTAGCCGCAAGCGTTTTATTGTTGTGAGTAGCCTCTTTCATCCGCGCTACATCCTTTCCGAAAGCACTGATTAAACTGAAAAGCGGGGATGCAAGGGGCAGCATGCCCCTTGGTTGGGGGCGGGGGCTGCGCCCCAGTTTCCCTTTCCTCCACCGCCGAAGGCGGTATTGGGATGAAAGAAAAAATAGCGATGTAGATTTATATCAAAGCAATTGTATCACAAACAGTCATGAATAGAGTCTCTAAAAAGAGGAGTGTGGCTCCCAGAATGGGTACAGATGTGTGACCAATAACAGAAACCGGGGACCAGAGTATTCTGGCCCCCGGTAAGATCGCGATTACCCTCGGATCAGTGGCAGCAGATACACAATGCTAAACACCAGAATCCAGACGATATCCACAAAGTGCCAGTACATCTCGGCAGCCTCGACCGCGAAATGTTTCCGGGCTGAGAAATCACCCTTTAGCGCGCGGAGCAGACAGATAAACAGGAACAGCAGACCGATTGTCACATGCAGGCCGTGGAAGCCTGTCAGCATAAAAAAGGCCGAGCCAAACACCTGCTTGTATTGAGGTGTAAAACCCTGGCTGAACAGATTTGTATACTCATAGATCTGTCCACCCAGGAAGATCGCCCCCAGCAAAATCGTGATTGCCAGACCGATCTTTAGACCCGTCTTATTGTTCCGCGCGATATTGCGGCCAGCCATATGGGCAGGCCAGCTACTAGAGATCAGGATAACCGTATTAACAAGTGGGTAGATCCAGTCCAGGTGTTCCCCTGAGGGGAGAACAAACTTCCCGTTTCGGATCTCCAGATAGAGGTAGGCCGCAATCAGGTTCGCGAAGATCAGAGCTTCTGAGGCAATGAAGAAGATCATCCCCCACCACTCCAGAGTTCGACCACCTGTTGAACCGTGACCACCACCGGCCCCAAAGGTATCGCCGTGAGCAGCCATATCAGAACTCCCTTTAATAAAAGTCACGCCATAAAGGCATCAACATACAACTGTGCTTTAGCGCCGCTCCAGCGCCCAGGCGACAATCGAGACAACGCAGAGCAGGATACCTGTACCCATCACCACTGGATGAATAATGACACCTAAGCAGAGCAAAATCATCGAGAACGCCAGCGCGAAAGGCCATAAGCTGGGATTGGGCGAGATCGCCTTTTCAAGAGCCTTACCAGTTAACGTATTGGCCGGCGCGCCTTGCTTTTTGCGAGACTTCACCGGCGGGGTAATAGGTTCAGCAGATGCCTCTACCTGAGGAGTCTCGGGCCTGCTTTCCTGGTTCGCCTTTGTCGATGCCACAATCTGTTCTTGCTTTGATTGCTGGTCTGGCTCGTCAGCCACAATCTCACCTCATTCCAGAGAGAGCGAGAGGCGCGTCCAGATCGCTCTTTTCGCGCTTCCCAACTCTCTATGATCCTTTTCTAATGGGTTGCCGTCTTCCAGTCTGCCGTCTCTGGGTTCTTCTTATCATAGAAGGGGCGACGACTGCGAACGGTGGGAACGGTCAAGAAGTTATAAGGAGCCGGCGGAGAAGCCGTATCCCACTCCAGTGTAAAAGCATCCCAGGGATCGCTACCGGCCTCGGGGCCATTCGCGATACTACTGATAAAGTTCCAGAGGAAGACCAGGATCGCGATACCAAGCAAGAAGGCACCGATAGTCGACTCCAGGTTCAGCTCATTCCAGCCCAGGTTTCCAGCATAGGTGTAGATACGGCGGGGCATACCCAGAATGCCCAGAATGTGCATTGGGAAGAATGCCATATTCACACCGATCAGCATCAGCCAGAACTGCACCTGCGCGAGGCGCTCATTCATGAGTCTATTGGTCATCTTGGGGAACCAGTAGAAGATACCCGCGAAGATACCGAAGACGCTACCACCAAAGAGCACATAGTGCAGGTGGGCTACCACAAAGTAGCTGTCCGTCACCTGATAGTCGAAGGGTACAACCGCCAGGGCCGCGCCGTTTAGACCACCGATCAAGAACATCGCGATAAAGCCAATCGCGAACAGCATCGGAGCCTTGAAAGAAACCTTACCGCCGTAAATTGTCGCGATCCAGTTAAAAATCTTCACCGCCGTTGGGATCGCGATGAGCGTCGTGCTGGTCGCGAAGAAAGCCTGCGCCACTATCGGTAGACCGACTGCGAACATATGGTGGGCCCAGACCGTGAAGCTCAGGAAGCCGATCGCCACTCCCGACCAGGCAATAAAGGTATAGCCGAAAATCGGTTTGCGGGAGAAGACCGGCAGGACCTCAGAGATAATTCCAAAGGCCGGCAGAATCAGAATGTACACCTCAGGGTGACCAAAGGACCAGAACAGATGCTGCCAGAGCACAGGATCTCCACCGAAGGTGTATTGATAGAAGTGCGTCCCCATGTGGCGGTCCAGCAGCAGAAGCAGGCTGGCAGCCGTCAGACTGGGAAGCGCGAACAGTAGCAGGAACGAAGTCACTAGGGTCATCCAGGTAAAAAGCGGCATCCGGTTAATCGTCATACCGGGGGCGCGCATCTTCAGGATCGTCACCACAAAGTTAATCGAACCGGAGATAGAAGAGATACCCAGCATCATCGTACCCAGCAGCCAGAAATCCTGGTTGAGGCCTTGAGTACACTGGTAGGCCTTAAAGCAGCCTGTATTCAGCTCAGTCAGTGGCGCGTAACTAAACCAACCAGCATTCGGAGCCTGATTGATCAGAAAGCTGGAGCTCAGGAATAGACCGCCGAAAAGGACAACCCAGTACCCGAAAGCGTTCAAGCGTGGGAACGCCATATCGCGGGCACCGATCATCAGAGGCACTACATAGTTACCGAAACCGGTAAGGATCGGCATCACGAAAAGGAAGATCATCGTGGTGCCATGCATTGTAAAGATCTCATTATAAGTTTGTGGGGAGACCACATGCGCATTCGGAACAGCCAACTGAGCGCGGACCACCAGGGCCTCAAGGCCGCCGACCAGGAAAAAGAAGAAAGCGGTCACTATATACATAATGCCGATTTTCTTATGGTCGGTTGTCATGATCCATTGACCAAAGTAAGACTCACCAAAAGTCTTTCTCTGGCGCACCACTGTTGTGCTATCAGCGATACTGCGGGTTGCCATTGGCAATTCCTCCAATATCTAGTGCCGCCCGACAGAGCGGGCGGACAGATAGGCTTAGATTACTTGATACTCTCCAGATAGGCCGCAAGAGCCTTGACATCGTTATCAGAAAGGTTTAGGTTGGGCATATCATTGCCCGGCTTGATGGTCTGTGGATCGTGCAACCATTGAGAAAGGTTCTCAGGAGTATTCTCCAGAACACCACCAGCGATGAGATTGCGGCTGCCAAAATGAGTCAGGTTAGGACCAATTTTATTAGCGGCTTGAGGATCTTCATAGCTCTTAAGATTGACACCAACGATACCATGACAGCCAGCGCAGGAGCCCTGTGAGAAAAGTTTCTGACCCTGGGCCGCCAAGCTTTCGCTTGGAGTGACCGCAGCCGCCTGCTGAGTATGTAACCAGGTCTGGAACTCATCAGGGGTGTCCACTTTCACATTAAAGCGCATATGCGCATGCTGATCACCGCAGAACTCGGCGCAGGCCCCCTCTAATGGCTTATCGGCAGCCTGATCGGCCTTAAACCACAGATGGTTTCCGTGTCCGGGGATCACATCGGTCTTACCAGTCAACTGGGGCACCCAGAAACTGTGGATCACATTATCTGAGTACAGGTCCACCTGAACGGTTGTCCCGGCTGGAACGTGCAGGGTGTCAGCCGTTGTGACCTTGGCCCCCATATACTCAAATTGCCACCACCACTGGCGGCCATAGGCGCGTACCTCAAGCTTGTCTCCTGGCGGTTGAGCCAGACCAAACATGGTACTGATCGTTGCGTACAATATCCCAAACAGAAAAAGTGCGGGAACAATTGTCCAGGCCAGTTCCAATTTGTCGTTTCCATGTAACTGCTTAGGGGCAGGCGTATTTGGACGCGCACGGAAACGGAGCACTGAATAGATTAGCGCAGCCTCGACAAGTACAAAGATGACGGCTGCGATCCCTAAAATCAGCCAGAACAGGCCTGCTTCCCTGTTCGCGACCGGCCCACGAGTGTCAGTGATGGCCGGTGAGCCACCACATGCGGCCAAAAGGAGCGAGGATAAAATCACGCCGGAGAGTATAACGCTCCAACGTTTCATCCCGCGAAATAAAGGCATCCTCACTTCTCGATCTCCTAATAAACAAACTGTGTAACAGGGGATAAGTGCCAGAATATGAGCCGCACTTACCCAGCGTATCATCTACTGTAGCTACTTTCCCTGTAAGATGACTTGCGATTTACCCAAATCTCCTTACAGTAACCTGAATAGCCCATCATAGGCACCTACAGATATTTCACCCGCTATTACCAGATTATAGCGGATTACCCATTAAGAAGACCAGCGTTATTGTCCTGCGATCCAATCTCGTCCTGCTCTTCCTCCATCGCGGCCTGCTGAGCGTCCTGCCTTTGCATCCAGCGAATAAAGATCACGCTAACCACAAAAATGTAGGCGATGTTGCCCGGTATCCACATGATCAGGCCGCCCAACTGCTGATCTACATCGGGCGAAATCCCCCAGATCCTCGGAGCACTTAGATATGGAGCATAGAGCGGAGGAAAGAACGTCAAACCCGCGCCCAACAGTACAACTGGCATTCCACTTAAAAAGATGTAGAGGATCTGTCCACCCAGCGGAAGACGTTTTAGCTTCCCTTCCTGCATCGGGCTAAAGACCGGCCACCAGTAGATAACCGAGAGCACAATAAACGAGAGATGCTCCAGCACGTGAATGCCCTCGTTCTCCAGGGTTGCATTGTAAAGAGGTGGCGCGTGCCAGAGATAGAAGTCAAAGTTGAAAAGGAAAAACGCGATAACCGGGAAGGTCAGAAAGCGCGCCAGTCCATAAACTGGTCGATACTTAAAAACTGGTTGAAGCAACCAGCCTGGAGTGCCAACCAGCATCATCGGTGGGGCGACGATGGTAATCAGTAGATGCTGAACCATGTGAGCACTAAAAAGATAGGTGTCTCCCAGCTCATCAAGCGGCGAAACAAGCGCCAGAAAAATAATCGCAATCGCCAGCAGAAACATCGTGATCTGCCCCCGCGAAACCCTTTCGTCAGGGAAATTTCGACGCCGCCAGGGACCGACCGTATAAAGATAAAAACCTATCAGTAGGATACAGCCAATTACAACTGAGGGTGCGAAATGCCACTCGGTTAACCAGAAATTCAAACCGATGTCTTGCATAGAAAAAGGACCTTTCATGCCGGTCTGGTCTATTGCGTTCACCTTGCCAGCTTTGCTATGGTTATAAAGATGATGAAGACGTACGATAGCAGGTAAGATGGAGACTCTCTATTTGTGTTCTCAACTGCATATCATTATAAGAGATATTACCAGAGAACCTCCTGCTACAAACTATAGCAAATGTGGATAGAAGGCATACAAAGACATAGTATTCAGGTAACTGTAAGGTCCTGAGAGATCGCTGCAAGGGAAGGGACAGGAGGTTGCACGATAATAGCGAGCGTGAGCATATCACCATATTTATCAGTAGCTCCAGTCTCTCCTTGATAGAGTAAAAGATAGAGGAAAAAGCGTATGAAGGTTATCGGAAGGGCGGGCGTCTCCCTGGCGGCCCATCAGCTACAAGCGGCCCCAACAGGTGAGATCGCGGCCCAACTGGAGGTTGAAGAGCAGGTTGAGATTTCCCGTAAGCAGAAGAATACTGGCCCGGTGCGTCAGATGATCTCCAGCTATATTAATCTGATTAAGCCGCATGTCACGGTCCTGCTTCTGGGTGTCACAGCGGCGGCAATGACGATTGCCAGAGGTGCACTCCCTCCATTGGGCCTGACTCTGGCAACCTTGCTTGGTGGACTGATGGCCGCTGGAAGTGCCAACTGCATTAACTGCTACATTGACCGCGATATCGATCAAGTTATGGGTCGAACCCAGCGACGCTCACTGCCTTCGGGCAAAGTCAAGCCAACGCAGGCGTTAATTTTTGGTGTCGTGCTGGGAGTTCTGGCCTTTTTTGAGCTGACCTTCCTGGTGAACTTGTTGAGCGCGATCCTCGCCTCCTCGGCGATCCTATTTTACGTCTTCATCTATACATTGTGGTTGAAGCGCAGCTCCACCCAGAACATCGTGATCGGCGGGGCGGCGGGCGCAGTTCCAGTGCTAGTTGGTTGGGCGGCTGCCACTAACACCATCTCATTACCGGCGATCTGGCTGTTCGCGGTCATCTTTTGCTGGACGCCCCCGCACTTCTGGGCGCTCTCCTTGATGATTAAAAAAGACTACGCCAAAGCCAATATTCCAATGTTGCCCGTTGTCATGGGCGATCAGGAGACACACAAGCAGATCTTTCTCTACTCACTATTGCTAGTCGCAGTCTCGCTGGTCCTTTTCGCCATGCACACCCTGAGCTATCTGTATCTGGTGAGTGCCGTAGTGTTGGGAGGCGTCCTGCTCTACATGGCCTACAAACTGTGGGTGGACAAAACCAAGAACTGGGCTAAAACCCTTTTCTGGTATTCCAACTGCTATCTCGCATTAATCTTCGCGGCCATGGTGCTGGACAGCACCCTATTGCCCCATTAATCCATTAGAGGAAGAGAAGAGGAAAGAGTGTGACCTGGCGTTTAGCTTCGCGTCTCTCGGTAATCACCCTGGCTATCCTTGTCGTCTTGATTGTCTCAGTTTTCACCGCCCGGAGGGACGGATCGCAAGCGAGCAACAATGTAAACGCCTCGACGACCACACAGTCGTCTGAATTGCCAGGGACGGATCTGGGTGGGACACCGGCCCCCGGATTTGAATTAAAAGATCAAAACGGACAGGCTGTCTCATTGGCTCAGTTTAAGGGGAAGCCGGTAATTGTCACTTTCCTATATACCCACTGCCCCGATGTTTGTCCGCTGACAGCCGAGCAACTGCACCAGACGATGCAGCAACTGGGGGGAGATGCCCATAACGTAGGTGTAGTCGCCATCAGCTCTGATCCCAAACGTGATGATCAGGCTGCCGCACAGAACTTCACCAAAGTGCATCAGATGGAAGACTACTGGCACTTCCTGATCGGCAGCCATGAGCAGCTTTCGCCGGTCTGGTCCTCGTATCGGGTCTATGCGCAGCCGCGCGACGCCGCCAACGGGAAAGGGACGGTAGATCATAGCTCGGCCATCTTTGTTTTAGACAAGCAGGGGAGGGAGCGGAGCTTTATTAATGGCAATAGCAGCTTCAAGCCCGAGCAACTTGCAAAAGGTCTGAGGTTCCTCATCAAAGAATAGGGGTGAGTAGCGCCACTCAGATGGGAAATTCCCGCCACCCCCACCCTCGCTATTGCCCGATCTACTGGGTTTAAAGAGTAAACTGGTTGCATAGACGTGGCATTTTCCGTTACAATAATGGATACAAGTGGGTATTTTTTATTGTCGTTAACTGGTTGCATGTAACGTTTATAACTGGTATGCTTACAAAAGGGGACCTGAGCATCACGGTATGACCTATCGAGTCCCGCTCGTCGTACACCAGTTCTGAGAGGAAAGAAACCATTATGAATAGTCCTCTTCAAAGCGCGAATCTCACTGCGGATGAACTGATCGCATCCCCAGGTGCAGATCTGGGGGATTTCGAGGAATACGAGGACCCGAGTCATATTCATCTGCCTAATCCCAGTTTCTGGCCTGCTATTTTAGGTGTTTCCTGCCTGGTCGCTATCGGTGGCGTCATGTTTATTAATACCGCCCCGGCGATAACTATCATTGGCACGGTACTCGTAATCCTGAGCATGATGGCCTGGGTATTTGAAGATCCCTTTGCCAAGAAGGTGGATGCGGATGTTTATCGCCCGACCACCTTTGCCGCAGCCGTTCTGCACGATGCCGAAAGCGTTATTGATCGCAACGTGACTATTAGTAGTACAACCTGGAGTACTCACCCGGTCAAAGTAGAGCTGGAGCGCGAAGGCGTAATCCTGGCTCTTTATGGTCAGGTTGAGTTGGAAGAGCAGAAGGCGCGTGTCGAAGCTGAGTTGTTGAAGTTGCCCGGCGTTATCGACGTGCGTAACTTCATTGTTGCGGAAGACGCCTTGCTTAATGCCATTAACGCACGTATCGAAAGCTTAAAGGCTTCTGGTAAGCTTGAGGGCTCTCAGAATATCAATGTCCTGGTGGAAAACTACATCGCCAACTTGTATGGCGATGTTCCAACCGCCGAGATGAAGTATATGCTGGAGCGCGAGATTGTTGGTATTCCAGGCGTACGCGTTGTCGTGAATCGGATTGGCCTGGCCGAGATCCCCGGCAACCTGGGGAAAACGCGGAACAAGTAAACGCACAGAAGAGAAACTGTAAGCGGCATCCTTTTTGAGGGTGCCGCTTTTTTTATTGTTGGTTTGGAGATCAGTCAAAGGCCTCTTGTAGCACCTGTGCGATATCATCAAAGGACTGAGCGCTTTTATCAATCAGCCCAAAAAGATTGATAAATCCATGGATTAGACCATCGTAACGAATTAAGCCAGTAGGCACGCCGGCCTGCTGAAGCTTTTGAGCATAAAGCTCTCCCTCATTGCGTAGGGGATCATATTCAGCAGTAAGCACCAGGGCTGGTGGAAGATTTTTTAAGTTTGGGGCGTAGAGGGGGCAGACCAGGGGATCATGAATGTAACGGGTATCGGGCTGAGGAAGGTAATGGTGAGTGAACCAGACCATATCCTGATACTCCAAAAAGTAACCTTCACCATTCTCCTTGTAGGATGGCTTCTCGATCGTATAGTGATCGGTCACTGGATAGATTAAAAGCTGGAAGACCAGTGGTGGGCCGCCCTGTTCACGAGCCATCAGCGAGACTACCGTCGCCAGATTGCCCCCAGCGCTATCGCCTCCCACCGCGATTTTACCAGGATTAATCTTTAACTCCGACGCGTGATGATATACCCAATGAGTGGCCGCGTAACAATCCTCAGGGGCCGCTGGATACCGGTGTTCTGGCGCGAGCCGATAGTCTACCGAGATCACTACGCAGCCCACCTTGTTCGCCAGATGGCGGCAGACATCATCATGCGTTTCTAGATCTCCAATCACCCAGCCACCGCCATGGAAATAGACCAGAGCTGGAAGGGAAGCGCCCTCCTGTGGTCGATAGATCCGAATGGGAATTTGCTGTTCGGGGCCTGGAATCGAGCGCTCCTCAACCCGATAAACACGTTCCGCCTCCCCTCCTGTCAGGAGTCGAAGCATTCGTATATTAGCGCGAGCCTCCGCGACAGAGACTTCATAAGTATGAGGACGGTTCAACGTTTTCATCTGAGTGAGTAGTGCCTGTACCTGTGGATCAACTGGCATCCCGCCTTCTCCTTTCAAAGAGAGAAAGATTACCGATGATCAGAGATAGAAGTCTCTCTGTGTACACAAGTATAGCATTAAACGTAAAGGGGCTGGGATCACGTGATCCCAGCCCCTTGTGCCTGCATATTTAGCCAGATCTAGATTAGAAGCTGAAGGCCTGAGCCTTCCAACTGCCTGGATTATCGTGGGCAGCACCATTGAAGGAACCTTCGTAGCCTTGCTGGCCATTGGTAAGCGGATGACCTACGCCAACCAACTGCTTCTTGCTACTCAGCGAGAGGACGAGGGTGATTGATTTGTCACGAGCAATGGTCGCTTTCGCGGGAATAACCTTACCGGTGGAAGCATTCAGATTACCGGTGAGCTTTTTGCTATCCAGCAACAAAACACCGCCGACATTGCCATCAGTGTAGGCAAAGATCTTTTCTTGGGAAGGATTAGCGACGGCCAGCGCGCTCCAGATGCCACTGGCGACTTCTTTCTTGTCTTCGACAATCTGGAAAGAACCAACAAACTGGTTGCCGTTTTTCAGTGTGCCCTGACCCTTGATGACATCGTTGTTGGCTCTAGAGGGCCCGATGTTGATAGTGATTTTGCCTTTGGTGACATTTCCAGCAACAGGAGTCTTGAACCCGACAGGATCAGACAGGGTCCCAGTAAATTTGCCGTTGGACTCGCTTTGCAGGGTCAGACCACCGAGAAGGTTAGTTCCCACGCCCCTGCCTTTATTGACCAGGCCAGCAAAGGCGAAGTTAGAAGTTGTGGTTTTCGCCTGTGTGCTCTGAGCAGGTGCGGCCATAGCTGCCATGGGAAGCAGAAACAATGCGGACATAACCAGAGTCATAAGAGTGAGGAAGCTTGTCTTCCGGGACATAAGTTTTATACTCCTTATTAATATCTCCAAATATGGAGAAAAAATGATTGGGTAGAAACCCACTATATTTTCGAGAAATCGATCTTGTCAAAACCCTTTAATTAAACAGGCACACTTATACCAATGCGGGCATAAATAAAAAGATTTCACGTCTAGCCCATAGTCCTAGAATTCTTATCAAATATTAAGGGAAACTGATTTTATTTTTTAATGGTAAAAAGTATTCTTTTCTAACAGATGCCTAATAAATAGTAACTATCGTTAAACTTATGGGATACATCAAGTGAAAAATTCATATGTATATAATCAAAGCAGCCGAGATTACATAATCTCGGCTGCGGTATCTGCTTACAGGTCAGATGGAAATTAGAAATTGAAGAAGGGAGCGACCCAGGTACCTTTGTCTTTTGAGGCGGGACCAACGTAGGGTCCCTCAAAGCCCTTCAGACCTTTGGCGATTGGATGACCGGTGCCAACAATCTTCAGGCCTTTGCCTAGATCAAAGGTGACGGTAATGGTTGTGCCTTTTAGGCTGGCTTTCACAGGAATAATCGCGCCTGTAGGCAGGTTCAGGGTACCGGTGAGATTTTTGCTATCCAACAACAGCGCGCCACTATACTGTGTGCCTTTTTCGGGACCACTCACGGTTTTACCAACGAAGGCCAGTGCCAGCTCTTTAGAGGGATTGGCGACGGCCAGCGCGCTCCAGATGCCGCAGGCAATTTCTTTTTTGCCAGTAAAGACCTGGAAAGGGCCGGTGAACTCGTTGCCATTCTTCAGCGTGCCCTGCCCTTTGATTAGTGGGGTGGCTTTGGTGGCCTGGAACGTGATGCTGAGTTTGCCTTTGGGAGTAACATTTCCATTAACGGGAACCTTGGCTCCGCCTGGGAGGTTCAAGTTTCCCTTAAAGTTGCCGTTTGCCTCAATATTCAGGGTCAGACCTCCAGTCAGGGGGGTACCCTTCAAAGCACCCTTATTGATGAGGCCAGTGAAGGCGAAGCTCGCAGTTGTTGTTTTATGGTTAGAGTCTAGAGCTTGAGCGCTATGGGCTGGTGCGGCCATAGCTGCCATGGGCAGCAGAAATAGGGCCGAAAGCGTGAGCGTCATAATCGCGAGGAAGCGTGTTTTCCAGGACATAATACGTCTCTCCTTGTTTGTAGTGTGCCCTCAATGTAAAAATTTGTTGTAGGCACTTTCTACTTTTGTTTCATAACAATCAGTTAGCTTAAAAAGTTTAATTTAGCAGACACATAATATAGACAATGATAGATGTATAAATCTATAAAATTATGTAACCATTTTCTTAAAAAGAATTTTATGTGGGAGATAAATGAATAGAGCCCTTCTTTAAGGATAGGTTAGAGCCTCGGCTCTTTTAGGATCACTACTTTCATGCATGAAAAAAGGACGAGATATTCAGTATATAGCTGAATACCCCATCCTAATGGTGACCGGTTTTTAGCGTTTGCGCAGGAAGGCCGGGATATCGATCACGTCTCCCTGGGGGGTGTTACGATTTCCGCGTGGTAGATCCATGACTTTGGGATCTGTGCGACGGATAACCCTGTTGGGCCTGGGTTCGCCAGATGGCCGCTGCTGAGGTGTCTGTGTCTCAGGTGTAGGAACCGGTAGACCCCCATGGGCCAGATTGGGAGCCTGCGGTCGCTCAAACTCGTCGGCGAACATATCCTCATCTTCAACTTCCCGAGAGATCCGAGGGCGATTAGTACCTCCGTCAGTGGCAGGAAGCTGGGATCGCTGACGATTGGGCTCTCCGCCTGGGGTTGGAACTCCACGCTGGCGGAGAGGCTCTCCCGTGCTTGATCGTTGAACCTGTCCGTTCGAGGTACCTGGAAGTTGTGCCGGTGGGACAGAGGCCGCGTAGTTCGGGCGCTCCGGACGGGCCGCATTGCCAGTTGTGCCCTGGGGGACAGCAGGATAGAACATGCTGCGGTTATAATCCATGCGACCGGGTTGTCCAGGTGCCTGGTTGCGCATCTGATCAAAGCCTGTCGCGATCACAGTAATCTTCACCTTGCCATCATAGATGGGGTCCTGGACCGCGCCAAAGATGATATTCGCCTCGGGATGAGCGGCCCGGCTGATGACATCAGCGGCCTCATTTACCTCATACAACGTCAGATCAGTACCACCGGTGATATTGAAGAGCACGCCTCGTGCCCCGCTGATATCGATATCCAGCAGAGGACTGGCGATCGCCATCTGCGCGGCATCGGTCGCGCGAGTCTCGCTTCCAGACTCCCCGATTGCCATAAGGGCCGAGCCGGCGGCTGACATAATTGTTTTCACATCCGCAAAATCTAGATTGATCAGGCCGGGGACCGTGATCAGGTCGCTGATGCCTTGAATGCCCTGACGGAGCACATCATCGGCCAGCTTAAATGACTCGGCCAGCGGCATCTTTTTATCCGCGACCTGAAGCAAGCGATCATTCGGGACCGTGATTAATGTATCCACATGTTGTTTGAGGCTAGCGATCCCCTCTTCTGCGGAGAGGGCACGTTTCTTGCCCTCAAAAGCAAAGGGGCGGGTTACCACACCAACGGTGAGCGCGCCCACCTCATGAGCGATCTGAGCGACAACCGGGCTGGCGCCTGTTCCGGTACCGCCACCCATACCAGCGGTGATAAAGACCATATCGGAGCCCTTCAGAGTCTCGTAGAGATCTTCCGCGCTCTCTTCTGCAGCCTTTGTACCGACACTGGGATTTCCGCCCGCGCCCAGGCCGCGAGTCAATTTATCACCTATTCGGATGCGTTTGGGTGCCTCGGTTAATAGCAACGCCTGGGCATCGGTATTCACGGCGATAAATTCGATCCCCGTCATATTCGCTTGGATCATACGGTTCACAGCATTGCTGCCGCCGCCGCCAACGCCAATAACCCGGATTTGGGCAAAGCCCTCCATCTGATGATTTCCCATAGGTACCATATGTACGTGGCCCCCTTTCGAGTTTGTAACCTCGATGCAATACATAAATTGCGATCTGCAATGGTGTTGTCGAATATGTGTATAGCGTTAAAACGTATGAGCTCATATCCCAGGGTGGTTACAAACTCAGGATTGTAAGATAAATCTATTCTAACATATAGAATGTAGACACTTGTTCGCTGACAGGACTATGGAATAAAAGCTCTGAGCCAGTTGCCAATGCGTTTGGCGACGCTGGATGGCATCACTTCTTCCTGTTCTTCCTCCTCAATTAACATGGAGGTGTGGCGTAAACCCCAGAGTAACAGACCAACTGAGGTGGCGAAGGTTGGACGTGAGATGGACTCAGCCAGACCATGCAATCCCAGCGGGGTTCCGATGCGGGCGGGAAGATCCAGAATCTGGCCCGCCAGGTCCAGGATGCCGGGCAGCTCTGATCCCCCTCCTGTGAGAACGACACCGGCTGGTAGCAGGCCATCGTAGCCCGACTTTTTGATCTCGTCATGGATCATTTCAAACATTTCCTCGACCCGCGCCTGAATAATCTCACAGAGTAGTTTGCGAGGTACCAGATCATCGCAATCGGGCATAAAGTGTGAGAGGTCGATCATGTCATCCTCATCGATGGTTGAGGGATCGCAATGGCCGTAGGTGACTTTAAGCTCCTCCGCCACTCCAAAGGGCAGGCGGAGGCCGATCGCGATATCGCTGGTGATCAGGTTGCCACCAACCGGCAAAACAACGGTCTGCCAGATCGCGCCATCTGTGAAGACGGCGACATCTGTAGTGCCACCGCCAATATCTACCAGGACCACCCCCAGATCGGTCTCGCCCTCAGCCAGTACGGCCTCACTGGAGGCTAGTGGCTCCAGGACCAGATCTTCAATCTCTACGTTGGCTTTATGAATACATTTGATGAGATTGTGAATGGATGAAACCGCCCCAGTAATAATATGGGTTTCAACTTCCAGTCGGAAGCCAGACATGCCGATCGGGTTCTTGATCCCTTCCTGTCCATCTACCACATAGCCACGAGGAATCACATGGATCACCTCGCGGTTCGCGGGAATGGCGATCGCGCGGGCTACTTCGATCGCCCGGCTGATATCGTTCTGAATGATATCGCGATGGCTGGGCGAAATCGCTACAAAGCCTTTGCTATTCTCCGACTCGATATGGCTGCCCGCGATCCCTACATAAGCACTCACAATCTTTTTTCCAGAAAGACGTTCTGCACGATCCAGTGCTGCTGCTATGGAAGTGACGGTCTCTTCAATGTTTACCACCACCCCACGGCGCAACCCCTGAGAAGGGCAGGTACCAACGCCAACAATATTCAGCTTCCCATCGCGATCCAGCTCGCCGACCAGAACGCAGATTTTTGTTGTTCCAACGTCGATACCGACAATCACCCGCTCTTGCAAGTTACACGCTCCTATCGGGCGGCATAAGAGTGAGACGTACTACGGGCTATCTCTGGGAGATCCGCAGAAGAGTCACGTTCGTTGCCGTGGTTAGTATTTTTTTTGATTATTTTAACGCTACGCGTGCGTTACCCCTGCTGCCTGTGGCGGCCAAGGGAGGGGAGGAGAGATGTGGGAACGCCCACACCCCTGAACCTCGCTCCAACAAACGTGCGCATCACGTTACTTTAGTGTATAGGCTGGTCTTAAACCGAAACGTAGATCAATGGTTTCCGGTTTCACCTGTTGCTTTTGTGTCACTGTGAGAATTTGTTGAAGCTCAGATAACTGGTTCTCCAATGGGTTCTCATTATCCGCATTCCCGAGCAAGGCCTTCCAGCCGTCAGGACTCTCAATTACAAATGATCTACTCGCGCCCTGCTGATTTTTCCCACTGGTGGCACCGGCATACCTCAGTGTATACGCTTTCAGGCTGGTCAGGTGGGACATCTCATCGTGTATCTTCAGCGCGAATTGAACATCGGCGGAGTCGAGTTTTACGCCGGGTTGGATCGTCTGATGCTCTCCGTTGCTGGTCAGGTCAATCCCTGTTGTCTGTTGACGCATATCAATGACCTTGATAAGTGTCGTATTATCGCCAGTTGCCGAGATGACTACTCCTTGCTTATCGACACTATAGCTGCCTCGGGACGTTTGCCAGAGCAGGATTGGTGTGCGTTCCACCACGCTAATGGTCAGGTGGTTCGGCCAATGCCTGGTTAATTGGACTGACTCGATCTGCGGGATACTGGCGACTCTGTTTATAACACTGGTTGTGTCCAGTAGAAAGATATTTTGTCCCTGGGGACTGCTCATTTCAATTTTTTTTTTCAGGGTTGGATTTTTCGTTCCTTCCACCGAGACCTGTTGGACTTGAAAGAGCGGGCTGGTAAGTATATAGCGCAGGCCGAGTGCCAGCAGAAGCACACCCAAAAGAATGCCCAGGATGCGGAGAAAAGCGTTCCGCTTCTGGCTTACCTGGGCGCGGGAAGGGGTCAGCGGACGGCCTTCCCGACGGGCCAGTGGTCGCTGCCGTCGGATCTGGCCGGCGGTCGCCGAGACTCCCGTCTGAGCAAATGTGCGTGGGACTAGCTTCGAGGGTGCGGCGGGCCGAGAGCCTTTGCGACGCAGACTGGCGCGACGGTCAGCCAGAGCATTCCAGCTTTGTGGTTCCGCTCGTTCCTGGGGAGTAGAAACCACTCTCTTTGTACGTGGGGACGCCTGAGGGGCGCTTTTCTCAGGAAGAGCTCCGCGCCTCTCATTTTCTGAGCCTTTTTGTTTGCGCTCATCTTTTTTGAACGTTTCTACCAGGACTCTATAGCGAAGTGAACCCGTATGTACTCTTTTTCGAGGGTGTTTCTGCTCCGTCATTTTAGCTATTCCCATTCTCCCCGGAACTCGATCTCCAATTCCATGTCCACCCCACACGTATCGAGAACCCGGCGGTGCGCTTCTTTGATCAGGGCCACGATATTTGCCGCACTGGCCCCTCCAAGATTGACAATAAAGTTCGCGTGACGCTCAGAGATCTGGGCTTTGCCGTGTTTCAGACCTTTGAGCCCTACCTGCTCTATCAGACGCCCGGCATAATCGTTGGGAGGATTCTTGAAGACCGACCCTCCGCTGGATTGAGGCGGTTGTGTTTGTTTACGATGTAGTTTATGCTTCTCGACCGTCTCCTTCAGGATGATGGGATCTGCTTTATGCAGATGCAGATGCAGCCTTAAGACGATCTCTTCCGGTTCAATTAACGCGTGGACTGGAGCGATTGGATCACCCTGCTCGTTAAAACTCACCCGACGATCGGCTCGCAGACGGCTGTGACGATAGCTCAAACCCAGTTCATTACGTGGATAGCGTCGAACTATCGGCGGATGAACCTCGGTTTCTTTCTCGTGGCCAATGCCGCGAGCATCCAGAACCTCAATCCATTCTAGAACGTTGCCCAGCTCTCCATTATGGGCACCGGCGTTGGTGACAACACCTCCACCAAGCGTACCCGGAATGCCAGGACCAAACTCCAGTCCTCCCCAACCCTGGGCCGTCAGATCGTTGATCAGCTTGGGCCAACTGATACCCGCCCCCACTTCCAGGATTGCTCTCTCATCATCCTGAGGCTTGATGGTATAGTCAGAGATCGCGACTTTCGCGACAATTCCCCTCACTCCGGCATCTGAGAAAAGAGTGTTTGTGCCATTCCCAACAATCAGCAGGGGATACTGTTGCTCGCCGCAGAAGTGGACAAGCGTGGTCAGATCTCGTTGATTGTCGATCGTCAGCCAGATATCCGCCGGCCCCCCCACCGCGAAGGTGCAGTGCCGGGAGAGAAGCTCATTCAGCTTGATTTTCTCACCAAAGATTGGTTTCATCTGGTGATACACTGTTGTCGCGTCGAACGTCATCGCGTTTCCTGTTCTGAAAATGTCGTTTGTAATACTGCTTCGGTGACTTGATAGATATCTCCAGCCCCCATCACTAACACCAGATCTCCTGAACTCAAGGTGTGTTGGAGCAGATGTTCGGTCGCCCTCAGATCTCCACTGTGAAAGACGTGGAAGGCGGCTTGAGGTGTCTGGACCTGGATCGCCTCTACCAGTTGCTGTGAGCTGACCAGCCCGGTGTCGCGCTCGCGAGCCGGAAAGATATCGGTGATCATCGTGATGTCTGCCTCGTCAAAGGCCGTCAAAAACTGATTGAAAAAGGTTTTCGTTCGGCTAAACATGTGAGGTTGGTAGACCGCGATGATCCGTCTGCCGGGATAACGCCTGCGTGCAGCCGCCAGCGTCGCCGCGATCGCAGTGGGATGATGAGCGTAATCGTCAATCAAAAGAATATCTTGACGCGGCTCCCGATCTCCCGCGAACTGAAGTGGACCCTGATGACGGATCTCAAAGCGGCGACGAATGCCGCTAAAGCTCTCCAGTGAGCGCGCGATGGTCTCTGCTGGTACTCCTACCAGGGTTGCGGCTGCCAGTGCTGCTAGCGCATTCTGAATATTGTGATGACCCGGCAATTGCAGGGAGAACACCTGATCAGCGGGGATGCTGCCGGAGCGGGTGCGAACCTGGAAACTGGTTTCACCATCCACCCTGATGCCATAGGCTTCAAATGTTTCTGATAGATTGTGTTTGGCGAGGGTAGCCAGACTTTCCGGAGCTGTTCCCCCCTCAAGCGAATAGGTTACCAACCGACCCGACCAATCCTGTAAACGGCCCAGTAGATCCAGACAGCCGGGACTGTCCGCATTGATAATCAACGTTGGTGGAAGCGGCCAATCTCCGTCTAGATCCATACCCCGAATAAAGTGCTCAAAGGCCACCAGAAATTCATCATAGTTCTGGTAAAACTCAGGATGTTCAAACTCAATTGAGGTGACAATCACCAGTCGAGGGTGATAGTGCCAGAAGTTGTGATTAAACTCATCCGCTTCATTGACAAAGTAGTTGCTCTGACCGATGCGATAGTTGGTGTTGAAACGAGGAACCACCGCGCCGATCTCGCAAGTCGGGTCCAGGCCGCCATCTACAAGCATCAAAGAAAGCATCCCGGTGGTTGTGCCTTTACCATGAACGCCACAGACCGAGAGCAGGCAGTGACCAGAGGTCATCTCTCCCAGGAGCTCTTGCCAGGTAAAGATAGGGAGGCCGCGCTCCTGGGCCGCCAGCAGTTCGGGATTATCCGGTTGCAACGCTGTGATCGCCGGTGTCAGAACCAGGGCGTCGCATTCGTCCAAATGTGAGGCGCGATGGCCGATCTGTACAGGCATCCCGGTTTGTTCCAGGGCCTGCGTCGTTGCCGAAGCAGCCCGATCGCAGCCACTGACCTGCCAGCCCAACTTCTGAGCCATTTGAGCTACCGAAGAGATCCCCTGACCGCCAGTCCCCATAAAGTGAAGGCGCTTATATTCAGTTGTCGAGTGTTGTGATCTCACGATGTGTGCCTTTACGAAACTATTTTTTAGCGGATCGGGCCACAAAAGCGGCGATCTCTTGCGTCGCCTCCAGTCGGGCAAAGCCTGCGGCCCCCTCGGACATTTTTTGAAGCGTCCGCTCTGATTCCAGAAGTGGTCGAAGATACTGCATCAGCGCCCGAGACGACAGCGTATTATCGTGAATGATGGTCGCTGCTCCCTGACGGGCAAACATTGCCGCATTCTCCTCCTGGGGAGAGTTGCCGATCCCCCCTGGTGGAAGCGGCACCAGCAGACTGGGCTTTTGCAAGGTCGCCAGTTCACTCAAGGTCGCGGCCCCGGCCCGGCAGAGCACCAGACTGGAGGCCTGGAGGGCGAGAGCCATCTCAGCATCCATATAAGCAACCAGACGATAGCGATCCCGATGCTCTTGCGCAACCTGATTTAGAGCCTGCTCCGAGCGCGTTTTGGTTTCCTCGTACAGCTTTGTCCCGCTGATCTGAAGTACCTGACAGGAGCTCAGCAGTTCTGGCAAGGCGTCACAGACAACCTGATTCAGGTGGCGAGCCCCTTGACTACCTCCAGTGACCAGCAGTAGTGGAAGATCAGGCTGTAGTCTCAGCTCTTCACGGGCCGCCTCTGGCTTTATCGAGCGCACATTTAGAATCTCCTGCCGGATCGGGTTCCCAAAATGAAAAGTTTTTTCCGCGTGAAAATACTTTAAAGACTCGGCAAAGGCCACGGTCACCCAGTTCGCCAGTGGAGCCAGGAGTCGGTTTGAGAGATTAGGCGGCACATCCTGCTGATGTATGACCAGAGGAACGCCACTAGAGCGCGCCGCCAGACCGGCAGGCACGGCCACATAGCCACCACTGGTAAAAACTACATTGGGCTGGTAGTCGCGAACAATCTTCATCGCCTCGGTCATCCCTATGGGAACCCGAGCCAGACCTGTAAGCGTCTGAGCCGAAATATAGCGGCGTAGCTTACCAGCTTTCACGGCCTCGAAGCGAAAACCTGCTTCGGGAGCCAGCCGAGTCTCCAACCCATCATCACTTCCAAGATAAAGAATCTCAGCTTGATACTGTTGTTGTAGTTCCGTAGCGATCGACAGGGCGGGGTAGATATGTCCGCCGGTCCCGCCACCTGATATAAGTACTCGCATAGATATCCTTGATCAGCCCGTCCCTGTCAGGAGGGCCGTTTATTTCTTTTTTTTAGCTGTATTGTCTGCCTGGATAGTGCTGGTACCTCTGGCTTCTGGAGATAGCGAGAGATATTTAGCAGGACGCCGACGGCAGCCAGAGAGATCACCACCGAGGAGCCGCCATAACTAATAAAAGGCAGGGGTACCCCGGTATAAGGAATGGTTGCCGTATTCGCCCCAATATTGACCATTGCCTGCACTATCAGCCAGGTGGTGATCCCCGTCGCCAGTAGGGAGCCATAAAGATCGGTTGTGCGCCGCGCCAATCGGAAGCCTCGGAAGGCCAGGATCATAAAGAGCAATACCACCAGAGCGCAGCCCAGAAACCCTAGTTCCTCGCCCATGATGGGAAAGATTGAGTCCGTAAATGGGAAGGGGAGATACCCCGTTTTTTGACGGCTGGCCCCCAATCCCAGGCCAAGCCATCCGCCGGAACCCAGAGCCAACAACGATTGATATAACTGAAGATTAATGCCAGTAATATCTTTAAATGGATCTAGAAAGCCTGCGATCCGATAATAGCGATAGCCCTTAAAGGCTTCCTTCGCAAAGATCAGGATACCGCAGCCCATTGCTAGCAGAAACTGCACAATATTGGCTCCGGCAGTGAAAAACATGGCCGTTGCTGAGGCCGCGATAATAATCGCTGTCCCCATGTCGTTCTCTAGTAGCACCAGACCCAGAACAATCCCCACGAGGATCACAAAAGGAGCCAATCCATACAGAAAGGTTCCTACCTGTCGACCCTTGCGCGCTAACCAGTCTGCAATATACAGGGCAAGCACTAATTTCGTCAATTCACTAGGCTGAAATGAGAAAAAAGAGCCCAATGAGAGCCAGCGCGACGCTCCATAGGTCACTGTTCCAAATCGTAAGACAATGACTAATAATGGTAGAATGATCACCATTGCCGGAAGCGAGAGCCTTCTCCAGAAGCGGTAGTCGATCCGCATTGTAAAAAGCATGGCAATCAATCCCAAACTCATAAAGAGCAGTTCATGCTGGAAAAAATAAGCAGAATTGTTGTATTCGCGAGCCGCCGTAAAGGCACTGGAACTATAGATCATCACGATCCCAATACAGATCAGGACCAGTGTCACGATCAGTAGCCAGGGATCGATCGCCCCTGCCTTACGCGATTGTGGTATCTCCTGCTCACCCTGGTCCCTGGGCTGCTGCTCCTCAAAGACTGGGAGCGCCCTGCCAGATGCATTGCTCCCCGAAAGCTCAATCGCCGGAGCCTCGGCGATTGCCGAGAAGCGGTAGGGCGTTCTTTCCGGCTCACGTAGCCTTGGGAGACGTTTCCTTGGCTGCGAGATCTGAGGAAGTTTCTCCTCGGCTGCCATTCGCACCAGGCTAGATTGTGTGACGCGGCTCTGCTGCTTTTTCGTTGGTTGGATAGAACGACGTGGCCTGGTCGGCTCCACAAATATGCGAGACCAGAGCGATGGCGGTCCATTGCGCCGAACGCGACGCCGAGAGCTTTGAGGCCTGTTTTGTGGCTGTTGCTGCCGCTCCAGCGACGCAAGTGCCGCCAGAGCAGGTGAACGCATGGGTGCTAAACTCCCGGTAGACGAACGCCGTTTCTCGGATGGCCTGCTGGACATGCTCGTTTGTTTTTTTGTAGTAGTCGACGACAGAGCCATTGAAGAAGGCCGCTTCCGGGTAGGAGCGGAAGGCTGAGCTCGACTGGATATCCTTATTTTTTTGTCAGAAAAATTATCACGTGGCATCTGGCATTCGCTTTCGCAATTTCAGGCGGCCAGAGCAGGAGGGACTATATAATCCTCCTGTTCGGCCTCTCTGCCTATCCACACTTTACTTAGAACAAATTTTCTTGTATACTATTGTGGTATATATAAAAACTTTAGAGAGATGTTGTATGAGATCAGAGATCAGCGAGCGTCATCTGGGTTCTGAGGATCATCCATAAGCCTCAGCGCCTGCTCAACCTCTGTATTGTCTTCCTGTGCCTGCTGTTGATCGGGTGAGCGGAGCCGCACCTTCTGAAGATCGATCTCCTCGACGCCACGATCATTTACAAGCTGGCCCCAGGGATCGCCGGAGACTGCCGGGATTGTACCCTGTGGCTCCTCTGAGTTTCCCCGTTCGGGTTGCGATCCCGGAGGCTGTGCTCCAGGTTGTAAGCCAAGAAGCTCGCGCCAGGTATCGCTTAGTTCTGGGTCACCGGCCTGAGGCCGTTTAGGTTTTTTGTCTTCAGGCATTTCTCAAAACCTTTTGCCAGGGCTTCCCTGGCCATCTTCCTGTTTACCGGGCCTCATCCGGTGGTACGTGGTAATACCACATCAATTGTTGAGCGATGTTCCGCCAGAGCGGGGACGCCGCCGTTCCACCATAGATGCTCGCCTGAGGTCGGTCAATCTTCACCAGGATCACAAACTGAGGGTCCGAAGCTGGTAAGAAGCCCGCGATTGAAGCCTCCGTTTGATCATCAGCGAGTCCCTGAGTTGTCGCGGTCCCGGTTTTCGCGCTAAAACTATAGCCATCCACCTTTGCTGGCTTGGCCGATCCCTCCGTCGCCGCCAGTTTGAGCATCCCAACCAACTGCCGGGAGGCGTCAGAGCTGATCACCCGCTGTTTTACTGCTGGCCTGATGGTGGTAAGCTTGCCACCATCATCAACCTGTGAAACTATATATGGTTTCATCATGACCCCATCGTTCGCGATCGCCTGATAAGCCATAGCGACCTGTAAGGGAGTCGCGAGAATACTCTGACCGAAGGACTGCCGAGTCAGATCGCTGGGAGTCCAATTGGTATCACCAGGTCGACGATAGCCGCCGCCCTCCTCTGGCCCCCCAATTTGTGTCGCTTGAGCGAAGCCGAAGCGTTGCAGGTAGGGATAGAAGCGGCTACTTCCCAGTACCGAATGCGCGACATAGGCCGCGCCGACGTTAGCGGAGTGTTCCAGAACCTCCGTCATCGTCTCTTTCCCGTAGCTTTTGTCAGCCCAATTCTTCACTATTGTCGCGTCATTAAACGTAATATAGCCTGGATCATCAATGGACGTATCAGGCGAAATCAGCTTCTGATCCAGGGCCGCCGCCATCGTGATACTCTTCATCGTTGATCCTGGCTCGTAGGCACAGTACAGAGCTGGATTAAAATACACTTCCTGACTACCAATGCAGCCAGTCTGCCCGGCGTATTGTCCATAATTATTGGGATCAAAACTTGGATAGCCCGCCATCGAGACAAGCGCGCCCGTTCGGGCATTTACAACCACTACCGTACCGCTTCTCGCTTGCATTTGCTCGACGGTCTCTTTCAGTCCCTTCTCTACGTCATATTGGATCGTGCTATTGATCGTCAGTGTCAGGTTAGCCCCATTGATAGCCTGTTGCTCATTACTGTTACCGACAATCAAAGGATTGCCCAGTAGATCTGTCTCTGCGTTAAAGCTTCCAGCCCTGCCCGAAAGCTGTTTATTATAACTGCCCTCGACGCCATAGACGCCGTGATTATTATTTTCCTGCTGCGTGACATATCCCAGAATCTGCGAGCCTAGCGCACCACCTGGATAGGTACGCCAGGTGCGCTGCTCCAAAAACGTATAGGGCACCTGTTGTGCGCGCAACTGCTGACTCTGAGCGGAGTCGATCCCAACGGCGATCCGTGCGGTCTGAACGTTGCGCTGAAAGGCCTCACGCAACTGTTGTTCAGAGATCGCTGGTAGTACCTGATGAAGCTGGTTTATCACCTTGTGAAGAGCTTCTTGAGCATTCTCTTTATCAGGGTGCTCACTAAAAAACTGGATTGGCTCGATATACACATCATCGCGAACCACATTTGTCGCGAGCACCCGACCCTGAGCGTCATAGATGAGTCCGCGTGGCGCGTTTAGCACCTGACTTTGAACATGTTCTTCGTTGGCGAGAGCAGCCAGATTATGACCACTATGTGATTGGAGGATCTGCCAATAATAGAGGCGGCCCAACATGATCAGCATTCCTAGACAGACAAGCAGGAAAATAAGCATCTGACGGTTCCGCGCTCTCCGAAGATCTGCGTTCACGTTAGTGCCTCCTTCCTGTTCTTTATAAAGCCCGATGCTTTCCAGCTTCGGATTACTCTTTTATGGGTATAATAGATGGTTTGGTTGTCTGGCCGGTTGCAGGTGTGGAACCAGGATAATCTGCGTATTTTTAGGATCGCTGAGGACCATATTCTGTTTTAGCGCCTGCTGCTCAATAAAAGAGGGAGATTGTTCCTCTCCAATTGTATTGATAAGATCCTGATTTTGCCGCTGCAACTGTGCCTGTTCCGCCTGAAGTGTCTCTAACTGCTGGTTAGCTGAAACGGCCTGACCAAGCTGAGAAAGATAGAGAATAGCCATAAGAGCGATGAGCGAGACGCTGAAAATGCCAAGCGCGACTGGACCAGCGCGAAAAAACAGCGGGTACAATTGCATAGACCGCCGCTCCGTCTGAACAGGGACGGCTGGTGCTGGTTGTTCTTCCTTACGTTTTTCTTCCAGGTATTGCGTCATACATTCCCTCGTCTGGTACTACAGATCTTTCAGGCGATCATTTGGGCTACGCGCAATTTGGCACTACGAGCGCGGGGGTTGGCCGCGACTTCCTCAAGGCTGGCGCTGATTGGCTTCCTGGTCAAGATGCGTAGTCTAGCTTTATGTTCACATACACAGACCGGTATCTGGGGAGGACAAATACAATCTTTAGCCTCCCTCTGGAAAAACTCCTTGACAATCCGGTCTTCCAGGGAATGGAAAGAGATAATAGCCATGCGACCGCCGTGTTGTTCTTCCTGGTCCAATTGCAGCACTTCAAGCATCTGGGGAAGCACCGCTGTCAGACGATCCAGTTCGCCATTGATCGCGATTCTCAAAGCTTGAAAGGTGCGGGTGGCTGGATGAATGCTGCCCGGCTTAAATGGCACCCCGGTGGCGGCCAGCTCTGCCAGTTGGGAGGTGCGTGTAATCGCTTTCTGTTCTCGGGCACGAACGATCCGGCGGGCAATCTGCCTGGAGCGCCTCTCCTCGCCGTAGCGCCAGATGATATCCGCGATTTCCTCCTCGCTGGCTGAGTTAATCAGATCGGCGGCGGTCTGTGGCTCATCCTGGTTCAGACGCATATCTAGTGGGCCATCGTGACTAAAAGCGAAGCCGCGCTCAGGTGTATCCATTTGATCGGACGAGAAGCCTAGATCTAGCAAAACTCCTTGTAACGACAGAAAACCGGACTCGCGTGCAATACGAGTCAGGTCGCTAAAATTGCCATGGGCCAGTACAAGTCGGTTGTTCTCAATCTCGTTCGCGAAGCGCTGCCGCACTCGTGTCAGGGCTTGAAGATCGGTATCAATCCCCAGGACCTGACCTGTGGGGGCACTCCACTCAAGAAGCATTCCGGTATGACCCCCGCCGCCCAGAGTTCCGTCAATATAACGCCCACCAGGCTCCGGGTCCAGATATGCCATGACCTCTGTTGGTAACACGGGCAGATGACCAGTCGCCTGAACATCCCCAACAACCCTATGATCCCCTGTTTCCATATGTTTATATATCGTTAATTTCAAAAAGGTATTACCCTTTTGTGAGTGGAAAATACATTATTAGATAAATAAAGAATTGTAAACAACGTAGATTAGAATGGAACAGTATTGCCATCGGCATCCAGGCGTTCCTGGTATGCCTGCCAGCTTGCGCGATCCCAGATCTCAATATGGTCTCGGACACCCGCGATAGTGGCCTCAGACTCCAGATGAGCATAGGCACGTAATTTAGGAGGGACTATCATGCGTCCCTGAGAGTCCAGCTCGATCTCGCTGGCGCTGGGGTAGATACGCCTCTCAAAATCGCGTAACTCATCGCTACTTTTTCCCTCCACCAGTTCCGTCGATCTTTCTTCCCATCGTTTCATCGTATAGATCGAGAGACAGGTACCCATGCCTTTGCTAATGACCGCGCCATCGCCTAATAAAGAACGAAAGCGAGCCGGGATCGCGAGTCGTCCCTTCGCATCGATAGTGTGTTCGTGCTCTCCCAAGAACATTGGCATGGTAACTTCCTTGTACTTCTTTCTGATCTTATCTTGTGCCCTCAATCTCACTTCTGATGCTGTCGCGACCACTTTTGATCGTCATGCGCAAAAATTCCCCACTTTTCCCCACTTCTCCCCACACATTATAGCATTAATTAGGGGAATGCGGAAAGGGTGTTATCCACGAATTTCTTTGAGAAATGTGGATAACTCGTGGATAACTTTCTATAGTTGGGTAGGTTGTTGTTTTCATAGGGATAATTGGCGTTCTTCAGGTGGCATATAGTGGTATGAAAGCAAGAAAAGTAGACACTGCCGCTTATAATTGTGTTCAATAGGGTAGACAACTGTAACTGCCATTTGTTTCCTTGTAGGGAACTTTTAAAAAGTTGGAAGATAATCGTTATAGACGTAGACATGTTTTTCGTGTGTACTTACCGTTTTAGGCTATGGAGGTGCCTGTATGCCTCTTGATGGAACCCGGCTTGGTCGCTATCAACTTTTACACAGTGTTGGTAGTGGTGGTATGGGTGATGTGTATCTGGCCGATGATCCAGGGATCAATCGGCAGGTTGCGATTAAGGTGATTCGCACCGGTCTGGTGGCAGCTTCAAGCCATGAGGCCAGTCTGTTTGAGAGGGAGATGCGAGCGGTTTCCCGATTGGATCATCCAAATATTTTGCCGCTCTACGATTATGGAGAGGTGGTTGAAGGCGACGCTAAAACCGTTTATATGGTGATGCCGTATCGCCCGGAAGGATCTTTGACAGGCTGGCTAAGAAAGCAAGATCCCGAGAAGACAATTTCTTATGGGTCGGTTGCTCACTTTGTTATGCAAGCGGCTCTAGCCCTTCAGCATGCGCATGATCATCAGATTATTCACCAAGATGTGAAGCCCTCGAATTTTCTGGTGCGTGAACGTCCTGACCAGCCCGATAAACCAGATCTTTTGCTGGCAGACTTTGGGGTGGCCCGTTTAACTGGTGGCACCTCCAATACCAGTCAAACCATCCGAGGCACGCCTACTTATATGGCACCGGAGCAGTGGGAGGGAAATCCTGTTCCCGCGACTGACCAATACTCGTTGGCAGTTATGGCGTATGAGCTATTAACCGGGCGTCCACCGTTCGAGGGTGGTCCCAGCCAGATGATGTACAAGCACTTTAGTGTGATCCCTGATCCTCCCAGCAAGTTTAATATGCGCCTGCCTACGGGCGTGGATGCTGTACTTTTGAAAGCCCTGTCTAAGCAACCGGGAGATCGCTATAGTTCGGTGCGCGGTTTTGGTGACGCACTTCAAGCTGCCCTGCGTCAAGAAAATCAATCTACCATGGTTACGCCAAATCAGGCCGCAGCCGGTCAGCAGGACGACCAGGCAGTGTACGCGACGCTGGCGATCACTGAAGATGAGGCTCGGGCTGGTGGTATACGAGCTTTAACCTTGGGGGGGAGCCAGCAGATCTCGGTTGAGATCCCTCGGGGCGCACGCGATGGGCAGATGATCCGTGTTGATCGGACAGATCGGCGATGGCAGGGGGCTCTAGAGCCGGTGACGCTGATGATTCGTCTCTCGGTCAGGCCTTCTTATAGTGATCTTCCACCCGGAGCTGCTGGCGGATTGACTCCTTTGATCCTTGAAGAGCCTGCGACCCGTTTTGTGACGGGGAATGTTTCTTCGGGAGATCCCGCCCTTTTTCAGCAGCCTACTGAAAAACAGGGAGCGATCACCTTACCCCCGGTAGCGCCGGGACAAGAAGATCCCTTAGCCCGGCGCATCTCACCGGCGACGGGCCAGTATCCGGCTCCCGTACCTGGAACATCGGGGGCGAGCTATCCTGGTTATCCTCAACAGGGGCCTGATTATGCACCGGCTCTTACCAATTATGGTAGTCCCTATCCCACGCAGATGCAGGGGTCGCCATCGGGAGCTAACTATCCCGGCTATCCACCACAGGGGTCCGGCAATTATCCTGGTCAATCGCCGCAAGCGGGTCAGAGACGACCGGCCAGAATCTTTTTTGTGAGCCTGTTAATCTTCTTATTAGTGCTGGGAAGTGGCAGTTTGATTTACTATTTTGCCAGCGCAAATAAGAATCAAACCGTAAACAATGGAAATAACGTTGCCGCTACTCAGCAGGCAGGGAATGGTATTGCGACCTCGATTGCTCAGACTGTGGTTGCCTCGTCAGCCAATGGAGTTACGCAGACTGCTGTGACCGAGCAGAATAACGCGAATGGGACCGCGACCGCCCAGGTTCAGTCACAGAACAACGCGAATGGGACCGCGACCGCCCAGACAAATGCTGATGCTCAGGCAAAGGCCACGGCTGATGCCCAGGCAAATGCGAAGGCGACCGCCAATGCGAGCACAAGCGTGACCGCGACCGCGAACGCAGGGGCTACCCGACCACAGCTTATTCTGAATCCTGATCATTTTGATGCTCATAATGGTTGTACAAGTACTACTACCAATCAATACAATTGTACTGTGAGTCTTTCTATGACGCCCGGCTCTACCACGAATGTGGACTGGCATGTTGAAGGTGCGACGGCCTTACGTAGTGGTGGCCCGCTGGCCCTCTCCGGCTTATTGCAGCCGAGCGCATGCACAGATGGAGTTACATTTAATCCGCCTGCTGGGACTCTAACCTCGGCTCAGCCGAATACAACGATCAATATCAGTATCTGCGCCACCCATTGTCCTCAGACGTTTACATTGCGGTTCATTGGTCCAAACAATGAAGCCAGAGATGAGTGGACCTGCTAATTCCGTAGATTGCGCAATTTTAGAATTTTTAGAGAGAGAGGGGTCAAAGTGTTCCTCTCTCTCTCTTTATTGGTACAGTTTTTTCATTCTGGCAAGAAAGGGGTCCAGGGGCAGAGCCTCATGGGGGTGAGGCTGGCAAACCCCTAGCGTCCCCGCTCATCTCTCCCCTCTTTCTCGCCGCCGAAGGCGGCTCAGAAGAAGATTAATTAGTACGGTTGTGCTTTTAAGTTATGCAGCAGTATGCTACAGTAGGGTTACTTTTGGGAATAAAAGAGAACAGCGAGTCTATACGCAGTAAAACTCTGACATATCGTTTGGAGGATAACTCATGCCTCTTAATGGAGTGCAGCTTGGCCGGTACCAGCTTCTTCATATCCTGGGTAGTGGTGGCATGGGCGAAGTGTATCTGGCCGAGGATGCACGGATCGACCGGCAGGTAGCGATTAAGGTTATTCGGACCGACTCTGAATATAAATCAACAAAAAAACATGGTCATATCTATGACCGAGAACTGAGAGCGATCTCCCGCCTGGACCACCCGAATATTTTGCCGCTCTACGACTACGGCGATGGCGAGGAGAACGGGATTACGTTTGTCTATTTGGTGATGCCCTACAGGCCAGAGGGCGCATTCAATACCTGGTTGCGGAAACGTGATCCCGGTTCCCGACTGGCCTATAGCGATATTGTACATTTTATTAAGCAGGCGGCAATGGCGCTGCAACACGCGTATGAGCGGCAGATTATTCATCAGGACGTGAAGCCTTCAAATTTTCTGGTGCGCGAACGGCCCGAGTTCCCTACTCGCCCCGATCTCCTATTGATGGACTTTGGCGTGGCTCGTCTAGCCTCGGTTACAACAAGCATCAGTCAAACCATTCGTGGTACTCCTGCCTATATGGCTCCAGAGCAGTGGGAGGGTAACCCCACTCCAGCGACCGATCAGTACGCGCTAGCGATTATGGCGTATGAACTGCTGACGGGTCGTCATCCCTTCGATGGTGGTCCGAGCCAGATGATGTTCAAACATTTCACAATGAAGCCTCCACTACCAACCTCTTTAAATTCTGGTCTGCCTCTTGAGGTGGATACGGTGCTGATGCGCGGCCTGGAGAAGCGCTGGCAGGATCGCTATCCCACGGTGAGTGAGTTCGCAGAGGCTTTAAGAGCCGCGATCCGCGATGTGCAACAGAAAACGGTGCCCATACCCGCTTTTGGGATTGAGCCTGAGGCTATCTATGCGACGCTGGCGGTGGATTCAGAGGAGGCTCGTCTGGGAGGTGTCCGCCCGCTAAAGGTCGGCGGTGAGCATGATATTGAGGTGATGATCCCTCCAGCTTCCTATGATGGACAGGTGATCCGTTTGCTGCTGGAGCCAGGTTCCCTGGGTGAGGATCAGACGGCTCCGATCGCTCTAGTGATTACGTTGGCGATCAATCTTCCTGAGGTGGATCAGGTTGGTGATGAGCCACCGACGGTATTAATGAGCGATCGGCCACTGGATCTGGCAGAGCAAGAGACGCGTGGGGGGGAAGATGACCAGCGGCTCAAGGAGCTAGAGGAGTTACCAACGCAGGACCCTGGGAGCGGTGGGACAGACCCTGTAGAGGAGGAGATACCCTCATCAGAGGTTGTGGAAGATGGACAGGAGACCCTGTTACCAACCGTTGGGAGTGAAAGGTCCGAGCCCGCTTTTGGAGAGGCTGATCCTTCTACCCAGGACTCGTTGGAGGTGGTGGATGAGGCCGGTCCAGCTTCTCAGAACCTGCTCACGCTGAGCAACCAGGAGACGCCGGATGCAGCTTTTCATAAGGACCTGACTCTCGCGATCTCACCTCTTGAAAAAACACATATCCTGACGTCTAAGCTAGCACCTCAGCCTTCATTAGAAGAACCTGTTGAATCCATTATTCAGGAGGATGTAGAGGAGGCCGATAGTAGTGCGGAGCAGACGCGCGAGATTATTCCTCAAGAGCCGGTAGGTCCCGTTGATCAGGAAGCTCCCGTGAGGGCCGCGCTTGCACAGATTTCCGAACCTGAGACCAGCATCTTACCTCCAGCAACTCGTGAGAAAAAAGGCCCGCTTTCCACTAATTCCGATGCGGTTTCCTTTCGACGCGGAAGATCAGGCTCCGGTTCTCAGATTTGGAGAGTGGGCATGACCCTGCTGGTCGTTTTGCTGATTCTGACAAGTGGTAGCCTGTTCTACTATCTTTTAAACATTTCGGAGAAGTTACAGATGGTGCAGCTTTCTAGCGCCCAAAGTGTCGCGACTGCGAATGCTGTGGCGGCCAATCAAGCCATAACAAATGCTAAAAGCGCCACTCAAGCCGCCCAGACTATAAAAGATGCGAATACAACCGCCACGGTCTCAAGCCAGATACAGGCGACCGCGAATGCTAATACCCTTGCCAGTAGTACACAATCTACGGCTGAGGCTCAGACGCATTCTACTGCCACTGCTCAAGTCACTGTTCCGGTTAAACCCACACCGACCACGCCCCAAGTGGAGTCTTCTACGCTTAAAGTTTTGCCAACCTCATTCACTATTACAAGTTGTCCACAGGACCCTCAGAATCCTAATGGACGGATTTGTAGTGTCGCTTTAAGCCTGATACAGGGCAAACAGAACAATGTTCATTGGATGGCTTCCTCAGCTACCTCACAGGTACAAAGCTCTGGTCCTGGTTTGGCTAGTACATCCACTCCAGGTACCAATTGTGGGATCGGGTTTATACCCTCGACTGGTGTGGTTTCCGCTGGCCAATCCGCCACTATCGCTATTAGCGTCTGCACACAGAACTGTCCAACGGCATATGTTGTCCAGTTTAATAGCCCCGATATCGATAGCTCTGCTTATCTTAATTTGCATTGTTAAAAATGACGGATAGCAGACGCCCTCGTGGCGGCGGTAAGGCGCTCACGAGAGTGAAACGTCGTGCTCTGTTATATATCATAGCCTATGATTAAGTGAGATTAAAAGATATTGGTGCGATAAGTATAGTCGGGATGATTCTGTTGGGAAAAGCAGAAGAGGTTTCTGCACAAGAAGAGAGTCGAATGGGGTAGATCGGGTCACGCGTGGACCCGTGGGAAGGGGGACCACCACCCTTCGTCGGAAGTGAAACCATGTAAGGAGTCGGAGGCTCGCCCACATGTGACCCCGATCTACGCCGTCTCTCCTCCCTTTGATCGCCCCGTTCCTTATTTTTCCCACCAGAGTCGCTGATGGCCTCTCTATGATTCGCTGGGGGTGTAGAGAATGGTTTTCCCATCTTTGATCTGAGTAAGACGCCCCTGGTAGCGCAGGTACTCTAGATGCGCCAGTATCTCGGCAAAGGCCATTCTCAGAGACTCATCCCCTTTCAGTCTATCCCCAAAAAGGTGACGCGTCAGTTCATACGTGTTTTGTGGACGTTCCCTTAAGAGATCCAGTAGATGCTGGAGACGCTCATGATGATGAGCGGTAATCTCATCAGCGCGCCCTGCTAGATCCATTAACGGCTCTCGATGCCCTGGAAGGACAATCGACGCGTGTAACGGTTTCACTTTCTGAAGCGAGTCTAGATAATCTCCCAGAGGGTTAGGTCGATCATGTTCGGAGTAGAGCCCGATATTTGGCGTGATTTTTGGTAGTATATGATCAGAGGCCAGCAGAACGCCATCGCGCTCACGGTAGAGGCAGATCAGACCATCGCTATGGCCCGGCACCCAGATGATCCGATAACGCTCCCCAGAAAGTGTAATCTCCTGACTATCTTCAACAAAGGTAAATACCTCGTGGGGCGGGACGCGGATCAGATCATGCATAGTTTTTGGATTAACCTTGTTGTACCAGAGCTCGGTATCAGGCAGGCCATGCTCTGAGAAAAAGGTTGAGACCCGGTTAAAGCGTTTGTGCATTGTTCCAGACCAGATAATTTGGACCGCGTGCTCGTCGACCGGGTGCATATAGACAGCGGCCCGGTTCTGGCTCCGCTCGTAGATCTCGGCGGAGAGGCCGATATGATCTGGATGATGGTGTGTCAGGACAACCGCTTGCAGTGTATTCAGGCTCAGGCCGGCGATTTTCAAGCCTTCCTCAAATGCCGCCCGCGCATCCGGCGTTCCAATGCCAGCATCAATCAGGGTCCACCCATCTTGACCTACTAACGCATATACATTCACCGAGCGCAGAGGAAAAGGGATGGGTAGGGTGATCTTCCAGATTCCGGGAACAACTTCGCGTGTCTCTTCTAGATGAGAGGTTCCTGTTGATTGCTGCATAGAAGCGTAATCCTTTGTCTGTATACTAGATGTGTCGGTTCGTTCAGTCTTCTGCCTCTGATTGTATAACAAATGAGGAAGCCTGTTCATCAAGAGGAAAGATGGGAGATTCGCAGATGAGCGTGAATAGATCTTCTCAGGTCTCCTCGCGCCGCTTTGGAGGCTAGTTTTTACGGTAGAGGGTTTATCTGAAGCGGCCTATGAAGCCAAGCGAGCCTGTCACGCAAGCTCGGAGGCCCTTTCACGAGCTTGTATTTCTGAAAATCGCATGCTATACTCTCAACGGCAGTGAGGTTGTGAAGTGGCTCTACAGGCCCATCAATAAGCTTAAGGAGCTTTTCTGACATACTTCTGAAATGTACATCGTGTTTGGAGAGACATTCGGCAACTACAGGATAAGGTTATTTGACCGATATCAGATAGCAGGAGTCGAATGTCTGTCGAGGGTTTACTTATCGCGTCACTGAAGATGGTAAAGGAGGAATTTCACTTATGTCCGCAGAAAACACCGATTCGGCGAATACCATAGGTCGTCAGGAACTGTCAAGGCGCATCGCTCAGCAGACCAAGCTTTCGCAAAAGCAGGCCGCCGAGGTTCTAGAGGCTACCCTGGATGCAATCCGTGAGGCGCTTGAGAATGGCGATGAGGTTCGCCTGGTTGGATTTGGTTCCTTCAAAGTACGTATGAGCTCAGCTCGTAAGGGTGTGAACCCACGTGATCGGTCCGTTATCGAGGTCCCGGCCAAAGAGCGTGTACGTTTCTCGCCCGGTAAAGAATTGTCCGAGGCCGTCGTAAAGAAGGTCGACGCTCAATAGCTTTTCTGCCTTGCTGTCAATTATCACTCATTGCTCATCCCTTTTCGTGGACCTGTTCGGTTGGAGTGCTCCCAGAGCTATCTCTACCTCCCTTCGATAGTCACGATTATAAGGGGTGAGCTTTTTTATGGCATATAGAGGGAAATATATGGCAATGACGCGACAGATCAAAAATACTACCCTGGATCTGCTTCAAGGTGATATTGTGGTGATCGCAGCCGATGCGATTGTGAACGCTGCCAACTCTGGCCTCGCGGGAGGCGGTGGAGTTGATGGCGCGATCCATCGGGCCGGCGGTCCCTCGATTATGGAGGCTTGCCGCTTGATTGGTGGCTGTCCCACTGGTAGCGCGGTCGCGACCACAGCCGGACGGCTGCCGGCCCGCTACATCTATCATGCTGTCGGCCCGGTTTATCATGGTCATCCTCAGGATGCCTACTTACTGGCAGGTGCGTATCAGGCCTGTCTGAAGCTGGCGGAAGAACAGAAGATTACCAGCATCAGTTTCCCTTCGCTCAGCACCGGAGCCTATGGCTATCCTGTGACTGAAGCGGCTCCGATCGCCATGAACACAGTGGTTAAGCATCTTCAGAATACCGAGAGCGGCTTGAAAAGAGTGACATTTGTACTGTACGATACAAAAACCTTGCAGGCCTACGAGAAAGCTCTCGCAAACCTTTAGAGATCAATAGAAGAGGGTTTTTCGGATCTCATAAGCGTTTCCCTTGCTGATAATACATGATGATCCGCTGAACCAGTCCTGCCAGCAGGCTGATTCTGATTGGCAAGGAGTCCAGGTCAATATACTCATCGGGATTGTGGGCGTGGGCTCCAGCGGCCCCAAGGCCATCGAGCGTAGGAATGCTGAGGCCAGCGCTGGTATTCCCATCGGAGCCGCCCCCATTGCCGCGCGCCTCGATCTTTACACCCAGAGCGTGTCCAGCTTCACGGGCGAGCGCGACCAACTGCCCATTGTGCGTCTCCTCAAAGGGCTGATGCCAGGCCGCTCCGTTGAGGCTGATCCGTGTTCCCTCAAGCACTGGTTGGGAGATTGCGTTTCGCATCGCGTCTTCTAGTTGCCGCATCGCAGCCCGGCTCTCGGCGCGAATATCGATCTCGCACCAGGCATAGTCTGGCACAATATTGGAGCGCTCGCCACCACCAACGATGCCTGTATTCAGGGTGATTCTTGGGATCGTATCGTTGAGGGCTTGAAGCCGTTGGATATGATAGGTCAGTTCTAGAATCGCGTTACGGCCATTCCAGGGATCAGCCCCGGCGTGGGCCGCAATACCATGAACCTCCAGTTTATATTTGCCCACCCCCCGCCGCCGTGAGACCACCGCCTCTGGCTCGCGGCCCGGTTCCAGCACCAGGACAGCATCGACCTCTTTCGCGAGGCGCTCCACCAATGGTTTGCTGCCTGGGGAGCCGATCTCTTCATCGCTATTGCACAGAAATGTTACCCGTTGGTAAGCATCCTGGCCACGCTCGATTAGCAGTTCCAGAGCCGAGAGGCCGATCAATAGACCGGATTTCATATCCAGAATACCGGGTCCAGTTGCGATCCGCCGTCCATCGCGCTTGAGAATCTTAAATGGGCGTTTCTGGGCCTCACCATCGCCAAACACTGTATCCATATGCCCAATCAATAGCAGGCGCGGCCCCTCAGCCCAGGTGCCGTCGCGGTGAGCGATCAGATTGTTCCCATAATCAGTCTGGGAATCGAGCTCAGTGTGAAAGCCTGCTCGCTCAAAAAGCTGATGCATCTGTTCCCCCACCTGGTCTACACCGACCTTGTTGTAGGTGCCCGAGTCCAGATTTACCAGGGTTTCCAGCCGTTTCAGCAGGTCAGCTAGGAGGGCTTGAGAGAGATCGCTCAAATCAGTCCCTCCGTCTTAAATCTGTGGAGGTCAGCCTTGCTATAGCCGATTTCCAGCAAGATCTCGCCTGTATGCTCTCCCAGCGTGGGTGGTGGTGTTGGATGTGACTCCACATTCGAGAGGCGAGGATAAGTGGGAAGCGTCAGCAGATCCTGGTCCGTAGCGATTGAGGTCGTTATGTGGTTGCCACGGGCACGGGCATGGTGATCGTGCAGGGCCTCCTCCATTGAATAGACCGGCCCCAGACAGGTATCCTGCTCATCCATCTCGGTCAGCCACTCATCGCGGGTCCGACCCTTAAAAATGGTTTTCAGCATCTCTCTGGCCTGGGCAGCCTCCTCGGGTCCGACCGGCATATGAAAGGGGAGCAGCTCCAAGTGCCCGATCGTCGTACAGAAGGTATGCCAGAACTTATACTCCAGAGCGGCCAGTGTTACATATTTGCCATCCTTAGTCTCATAGATGTTATAACATGGGAGCCCACCATCGAGGCTACCCTGGCCGGGCCGTGGAGCGTGGCCGGTATTAAGATAGGTCGCCGCCGCCGCTGGCAGGAGTGCCATTGCCCCCTCAGCCATCGAGACATCCACCATCCGACCTTCTCCGGTGGTCGCGCGACCCAGCAGCGCTGTAAGGATGCCGATCGTTGCCATCTGGGCACCCCCGGCCAGATCCCCAAGCTGTGTCGGAGGCATAACTGGGCGGCCATCGGCCCCCCGATTATAGTGGATCAGGCCAGCATACCCCTGGTAGTTCAGATCGTGGCCGGCGCGCTGACTGTAGGGACCATCCTGACCGAAGCCTGAGATCGCACAATAAACCAGTTCTGGATACTGAACCTTTAATTGCTCATAGCCAAGGCCCAGACGCGCCATCACGCCTGGTCGGAAGCTTTCTAGAAGGACATCAGCTTTATCAAGTAAGCGGAGAAATATCGCGCGGCCATGTTCAGACTTCAGGTTTAAAGTCAGGCTGCGTTTATTTCGATTAATCATCGTAAAGAGCAGGCCCATATCGCCGGGGCCAGGGGGAGGCATAAAGCGGCTATAATCGCCTTTGCCGGGCTCCTCAATCTTAATCACATCGGCACCCATATCCGCCAGTAGTTGGGAAGCGTAGGCACCGGGAAGGAGACGAGAGAGGTCGAGGATGCGTATGCCTTTGAGCGGTTGACTCATAACCAATCTCCTATTATATCGTAAAAAGGCACTTGTCAGAACTGAAACGCATGTCTAGGGTACAGGTGTTGCCCAGAAATGTCAACGTCGAACCGACTTCAGGGTGCAGTTCATTTTTTTGCAGTGGCAGAAAAAAGGGTCCTTCAGGCGGTGGAC
>CAXTTV010000007.1:0-18068 GCA_964247295.1 uncultured Ktedonobacteraceae bacterium
GTATATATATAGCTTTAGTGATTTCGAGCACAGCGGTCATTTTACCCGTGATCCCAAAGAGAACATCCCAAGGGAAGCCAGACTATTGGAGATGCTAGGGAATCCTCAGCAACACTACAGCAGCACGCTGATCGCGGGAACTAAAGGTAAGGGATCAACCGCAGCCTTTATCGAAAGAGTTTTACGGCAGGCCGGTCTGCGAACCGGTCTGTATACCCAGCCAGATCTACACACCTTTCGGGAGCGTATCCGGATTAATGGTGGGCTAATCAGCCAGGAAGATCTGGTCTTTCTTATGCCGACCTTGAAGACCGCAGTGGATCAGGTAGAGGCGCGCCGCGAGTTCGGCCCTTTTATCACCTACGAGTTAATGACAGCCCTGGCCCTGTTGTATTTCGCGCGTCAAGAGGTGGATCATGCTGTGTTGGAGGTTGGATTAGGCGGAAGGTTGGACGCGACCAACGTCACCCGGCCACTTGTCTCAGTGCTCACCTCGATCAGCTATGACCATATGCAGGTATTAGGTAACACCCTGACGCAGATCGCCACCGAGAAGGCGGCTATTATCAAACCACATGGGATAGCCGTTACCTCAGCTCAGGCCCCCGAGGCCCTGTTAGTGATCACCGCCGAATGTGAGCGCAAGCAGGCCAGGCTGGTCAGGGTTGGTCCTCCAGAGGGAGATCCTGCTCAAGCGGAGGTTGAAGCTGGTCGTGTATCAAAGATTCATTATCGCTATCGTCTGGAGGCTCAGTCGGGCCGCCGCCAATATTTCACCGTTTACTCGCCGCTCCAAACCTATGCTGGCTTAGAGATAGGGCTGGCCGGTCAGCACCAGCTAGAGAACGCCACAACCGCCGTAGCGGTCCTGGAAGCGTTATTGGAGCGGGGCGTTCCCTGGGATGATGAAGCCTTGCGCGACGGCCTGAAAGCCACCTACTGGCCTGGAAGGATGGAGGTTGTTGGGCACAATCCCACAATCGTCGTGGATGGAGCCCACAATGCCGACTCTCTACAAAAACTGATGCAAGGAGTAAAGGACACCTTTCATTGGAAGCGTCAGATCGTCGTATTTAGCGCCTCCGAAGACAAAGATTTGGATGGAATGGTCAAAGCGCTTAAAGGCGTTGATCTGGTGATGCTCACACAGATGCGTAATCCACGGGTAGCCAGTCTAGAGCGCCTACGCGAGACATTTCGCTGGAACGCGCCAGAGATCCCTTTAGAGATTGTTCCTGAGAGTGAGCAGGCCCTGGATCGTGCTAAAGAGATGGCAGGGCCGGAGGATCTGATCTGCGTGACGGGATCGCTTTATTTGACTGGAGAGGCGCTGCGCTGGGCGGCGGCGCATGGCGATCAGGAGGCGGCTCGCGGTATCGAAGGAATGGATCACTAAACAACAGAAGGCATTCTAAGCAAAAGACAGATCAGGGGAGCCAGTAATTAAGACCCCTGATCTGTCTTGTTACAAAAAATAGATAGCTACTCCTGGTTTGGACGGCGTGCGTAGCGCGCGCTCCCTTTCTTGCCAGCAGCAGAAGCCTCTTCCGGAGTCCACTGATGTGCTGTTCCACGCGCCTGAGAAGTACGACCACCCTTGCTAGCAATCTCTTTACGGCGTTCTGGACTCATCGCAGCCAGACCCCGAGGGCGTTGTACGTCCGTGCGAACAATCATTTGAAACCTCCTGAGAGTGAGTATCGATAGAAAGCAGAGACCCTCATAAAAATAACAGCTTACTTATGGTACAGCATAGCAGATGCCCAATGGATCAGGCAAGGAAATCTGAGGGAAACCGAGAAACTCTCAGACTTCTTTAAGGTCAGTCTTAATTTTCTCAGCCATTCTCATGATGAGCCGGGAAATTTTATACTGCTTGCGGGCGCACTTGGTGCGAGCCTTGCCAGCAGGTTGTTTGAGCAGAAATGGATTGTCCGATCTCCAACCAGCCGGGCCGTTCATCTATCGTCGATAGGAAAAAGGGCTCTTTTTAGAAGAGCTTGACCTCCAGGTGCAGTGATAGCAGGTTTCTGATCTCTTTTTGAGAACCATTTTGCCAGATTACTAGAGGTTGATTTCCATCTCGAAGAGCTGGCAAAAAAGTTGAGTTGTTAGAGCAAAGATTAGCTCGCGGGGGACCTGCCGTGTGGTGATCCTGGAAAGTAATTCTTGAATTTTGGCGGGATCAAACAGGCCGGTTCGTTCCAGGGCTTCGGGCGAGAACAAAGAGGCCACGAGATCCGGTTGTTGAAATATCTCACTAATAGGGGTCGCCTGTCGCCGGGTTATCACAGAAAGTTCCACCTCAGGTAGTATCTGCTGAAACAATTCCGTTGGGAGCGTGAAATCTTCTGCCTGAGCCAGACGGAGCTGGCTGAGCAGCCGAAAGGGATGCGGAGCCAGGAAGGTTGAGCGCAGTTGCAGACCTAACCTGCTTGCCAGCATCTGAGCCTGAAGCACCTCGTGGTCCGGCAGGCGTAGATGCAGATCCAGATAAGCCATTCTTTGTGGTAGACTCTCTATTCTTTCCACGCGTCGCGCCAATTTTCGCGCATGTGGAGTCTCTTCCCAGGGAGTCGCTTGAGTCAGTACGCGAGTCGCCTGCTCTGACCAAAAAGGGATGGTCCGCTGAGCGTTGTTCAGCCAGAGGGCGTACCAATTGAGGATATTCGTCTCGCGCATAGAAGGCACCTTTGAGATCCCCTCCGCGAAGAGGATCTTACTTCCCAGACTACCGAGAATCAAGGACGTTTCCGCCTCCTGGGCCGTCATATATAGTGACTTGTACCAGTACAAGGGAAATATATCCGCATAGGGAGTCGCCAGATGTGCCAGAGGCGTTGCCCAGTAGTCAAGGTGGTTAGACAGTCCTCGAATGGTTACCAGTGGGTTCTCGCCCAGTTCAGGTAGATTTTCAGTAAGCTGGAGAAAAGGCGAGCGAGATCGCTGGGAGAAGCTCAAGTGCGTGATAGTAGCGGGTTCACTTAATTGACGGGCCGTTAGTAGCAGCCCTAACAGCGAGGATGGTTGATCTTGAAGGTGCAATGCTGGTAGTATCTGAGGAGAGAGGATCTGTGAACTTGCGAGTCTGAGTTGCTCAAGTACTTCTGCCGGGTCTATCGGATCGCTTTGATAATCGGTTGAATGGTTAAGAACCATCTTTGTATATTGCCAGCGGAGCAGAGATCCTGCTGGAACCACCTGAATGTCCTGGAAAGCTGTCCAGGGGGCGGGAATAAAGCCATAGCAACGTAGGGCATCCAGAGCCGGAAGATTGAGACGCCGGGGGACCCCAAGAGCCAGCAGAGCCTGAATCTCGCTCGCGAACAATAAATTGCCTTCAGCCGGCCAATCCAAGATAAAATAGAGAGGGTAGAGCCCTGAAAGAGGGCGTTTATAGACCAGCGTCCGCCGCTCCGCTGACCAATCTAGCACCGCTGGCTCGGAGAGTGCATTTGTTAGTTGAGGATGCGTGAACGTCAGAATGCCGGCTCCTTCTTCAACCAGGCGAGCAGGTTGATAGCCGGGCCGTTGAAGTGTCTCGATCAGTACAGAAAGTGTCTGCTCAATGTCCTCGATCGGCACCTGTTTACCGGTAATCCAGCCAGCTAAAGTAGGCATAAATATTTCCTCAAAGTAGACAAAATGGGAAAAAGTGGCTCAAAACGATTGTGCATAATTCAAAAATATAGTATCATCATTACGAACAGCTTTACCAGCACATAGGAAGATTAGTTTGTTGGGGGGACGTTGATTGATGCTGTGAGGCAGAGAGAAACCCAGCCCAGAAGGGACAGAGGCTTCTTGTAAAAACTTTTTGAGATGGATCGAGATTTATTGATAGAAGTCATCCACAAAGAGATGTGGTGAGGAGTTTCGTTAGATGAGTTTTCCCCTCCTGGTTATCATGGTTTGTGTAGCCGTCGCGATTACCGTGATCGGCTTTTTTCTTTCTTTCAAGGATCAGGAGCCTCAGAGGCCTATCAGGCGACCGCTGCCGCAGGGTGGAGCGATAAGAAGATCTGTCGGGCCAGAGAGACGGCCAGTGCAGCCAGGGCGTGGGGGAAGAGCAGCGATGACCACGCCGATCCAAAGGGCCGCCCTCTCACGGTCAACTGGCTATCCGCAGCCAACGGGCTATTCACAAGCTATTACCAGAGCCAGGGCCTCACAGGTGCAACCAACGCGTACACAACGCCTTCGAGGGGTTGAGCCGCGATACTCCCCACGTTATACTATAGATCTTTATGATGACCAGCCGGCCTGGGGTGGTGCAATAGATCAGATCTGGAGGCCGGGCGATTGGGTCTCATCGCGGCAGGCTGTAGTGATGGGTCTGTTGGTAATCGTACTTTGTAGTTCTGTATTATTGACGCGCCTATTGCCTCATCAATCAATGCTTGGGTTTATGCCTTTCTACGGCGTAGATACCAGTACCACCAATAGCAACACCACCACACAGAAGCCCGCTGCTCCTATCGTCAAAGCGGTTGCCAGTAAGCTACAACGCTTAAGTCAGTTGGATCGGGATCAATACGACTCTGACAGCGAATACAACACCTGGGCCTACTCCAGTTGTTCTTCCGCCTCGATGACTGAGGTCTTTAACTCTTACGGGCATGGTTACCGGGTTACAGATATTCTAAAGATTGAGAGCGGCATCCATGAGATCACTGCGGACGAAGGGTTACTCGAAAATATTGGTGTCGCCAGAACTGCTACGAAGTTTGGTTTCAACACCGAGTGGGGAGATAATGGTAAAAGTGTTGATGAGATCGTCAATATTGCGAACAAAGGGCATCCTGTGATTATCAGCTTCCCTCCGGGTCGAAATCCCCAATTTAGTTCGGGGCACATCCTGGTTGTCAAAGGCGGGGATAAAGATACCGTCTATATGGCCGATTCCTCGTTGTACAATCACACCGCCTACTCACGCAGTGATTTCGCCGAATTCTGGGGAGGCTTTTACGCTATTCCTATCCCCAAATAAGCTGTAGGTTTCGAGAACAACTGGATCACGCAAAAAAGAGTTCTATCGAATGGGATAGAACTCTTTTTTGCATATTTAGAGTTGTTGATCAAGCCTGAGACTCGGGTTGTTTCTGTTCATCCTTTGGAACATAAAGCTTCAGCCGGCGGAAAGCCTCAGCGTACTGCATTTCTTGCTGAGTCTTTTCTTTCGCCGTCTGGGCGATATCGGCGGAGCGTTTCTTCGTGACCTCCAGCATGTCGGCCTCAGGCCCAAACTGAGTAGCATGGCATTTTAGCGCCCGCCCTTTGGTTTCAATCACCTCAGAGATATCCACAAACGTATTGACCTGATCCGAATGATACAGATAGATTTCGTGGACCTTATATGGTAGCAGATCCTCGGCCAGCAGCTCACGATACGAGCGAGGGTTACCCGCGCCAGGGAAGATCGCATCCAGAACCGCATTGCCAGTTGCCCGATGATCTGGATGGTTGAGATATGCTGTCTCGAAGGGTTTCTCATCGGGGTGAGGCGCGAAAATATGTTGGGTGGGATCGTGGGTAACCACCACACGTGGGCGATATTTGCGGATCAGACGGACCAGAGATTTCTGAACCTCATCGTTATTTATCAGATGTCCATCCGGATTGCGCAAAAACTCAACTGCCTGCACCCCAAGCGTTTCACAGGAATGGCGCTGCTCCTGTTCACGGATCAACATCAGTTCGTTCGCGTCGGCGGAGGGCACTTCGCTGCCTTCCGTCCCATCGGTCATAATGACCCAGACAATCTTCTTGCCCTGCTTTGCCCAGAGGGCGGAGAGGCCAGCCGCCCCAAAGTCATTATCATCAGGATGTGCTCCAACTACCATCGCCTCAAAATCTGGAGTCATCACCACCGGCATCGCGCCGGGCGCATTTCTATCAGCCATTGTTTTATACCTCGCTCATATCACTGTTTCTAGAAACAATCTGAAAATAGGAAAGGTCATAGGAGCGTTTCGAGAACCGTCTCAAAGGCCTTAATCACTTCTAAAGGTTGAACGCTGCGACCAATAAGAGTATCCAACCCGACCGCGCGTTCATAGAGCCCCTCGGTAATAACAAACTGCTCCTCGGTTGTATGCCCAAGCATCAAAGCTAATTTTCGTGGGTCCCAGTGGAGTAGCACACCTGCCTGTAAAAGGCTACCAGAGCGTCGACGAATCATATCTAGACCGACGACTTTACGTTCTCCAACCGTCACCTCATAAGACGAGTAGGAACCATAACAGGCGCGCCTCAGGAGCAGCTCTCGATCTCTTGTCTCTGGCCGTTTTAGCATCTCTCGCTGGACACGGGCGCGTTCCGGAAAAATCACCTGAGATTGGACACCCAGTCGGGCCAGAGCCGCGACCCAGGCTTCACCAAACCAGCGATACGACTCCACGAGATCCGAGAGGAGAAAGGGATGGTTCTCTGGCAATATCACGTCCAGGCTTAAAAGATCAGGTCCGACAAGCACCGCCGTCCCACCGGCGCGGCGATGATAGATAGGCATCAAAAGAGAAGAGAGAGAAGGATTAAGCATCGAAGGTTTTTGCGAGAAGCCCAGTACCAGGCCCTCAGGTTGAGCAATTGACCAGTACAATGTTGGTGGCCCTTCGGGTTGGGCAGCCATCAGCAGCGCCTCGCTTTGATCGATATGCCGCTGCTGATCGGCGTAAGAGAGAGGGAGAATCCGCCACTTAGAATATTTGTAAAGCCCTTGCAAGATCTTTCTCCGCTGGCTTACGTGAGAACCAGCCCACCACTGCCGCGATCAGGCTAATTCCTCCGCCAATCATTAATGCTATGGGAGCACCAAACTGGCTGGAGAGCGCACCCATAATGAGATTCCCTATTGGGATTGTACCGGCAAAGACCAGCATATACACGCTCATCACACGGCCACGTAAATGGTCAGGAGCCACAGATTGAACAGTAGTGTTAGCGACAGCCGTAAAGGCGATCTGGGCAAAGCCCACAGTCGCTATAAGCATCAATGATACAATATACCAGTGCGAAAGCGCAAAGAGGATCTCAGTAATGCTAAAGAACATCGATGCAATCAACATCTGCTTAAGATCGGGTTTTTTATTGCCCCAGGCGATCCACAGAGCCGAGAGCAATGAGCCAATCCCAAAGGCCGAGGAGATAAATCCATAGCCCTGAGAGCCAGCATGCAGTACATTCGTCGCGAACAGCGGTAGCATCACATTAAAGTTAATGCCAAACAGCGAGATCATTCCAACCACCGCGATAATCAGAAACACCGAAGGCGTCTTCATAGAGTAGGCCAGCCCCTCGCGCACGCTTTTCAACGTCTTCTGTTTTACCTGCTGAACATGCTGTTGATAGAACTTTGAAGGGTCCATCATGAAAAGGCAGATCAAGACAGCGATAAAGCTGAGCGCATTAATCAAAAAGAGAGGCGGGACTCCTAGCCAGAAGATGAGCAGGCCACCGATACCAGGGCCGACGATGCGAGCCATGTTAAAGGTCGAAGAGTTCAACGCCACCGCGTTGGGCAGATCCTCGCGACCAACCATGTCCATGACAAAAGATTGGCGGGCCGGCATATCAAAAACATTTGTAAAGCCCAGTGCCAGCGCCAGGACCATGACATGCCAGATCTGAACTGTATGGGTGGCTGTAAGCATCCAGAGCAGAAACGCCTGAAGCATCGCCGCGCTCTGCGTGAAAAGCAGGACCCGACGTTTAGGGAAGCGGTCGGCGAACACACCACCAAAGAGCGAGAAAAGCATGACTGGCAGAAACTGGAGCGCGCCAACGACCCCAAGCAACCAGGGATCTCGGCTAAGTTGAAGGACCAGCCATGACTGACCAATCGACTGCATCCAGGTTCCACTTTGGGATATCAATTGCCCGGACCAGAAGAGACGAAAGTTGCGATGACGAAGCGCCGAAAAAGCGCGTAAGAATCCAGCGTATGCCTCCGAGTATGTATCAGATCGAACCACCGAAGGTTTTTGAGAATGTTCAGTAAGAGTTCGCATAAAAAGTTAATCCAATCTATTGTTAGAACGCCATAAAAATTAATAGTGGTATGCTAGAAACTCTCGTTAACGTCAATGGAGTATACGTATATATATACATATGTAGGTCGTCAAAAATTCCCAAAAGTGCTGCCTCAGAAATATTTTAGTCCAGGACAGAGAGCAAAGCCTATGATGTAGAATAAAAAGTGGAATTATGCGAAAATACCTATGTGTGTAATGTTCTTTTATCGGGGCGTCTTTGCTTCGGAGCAGGAAGTGGAGCTCTATGTACGATACCCTTTCATCTTTAATTGAGAGAGCCCTCAGGGGGACGCCGTTACCATTGGAGTTTTATTTGCGAGAGCAGAGCCGTTTGCCGGGGCCGAGAGCGAACCTGGAACTAGCGGAAGACGTAGGATATCTGCTTTCAATCCAGGCCCGTACTCAGCCGGAGCGAGTACGGAGCGTTTTAAAGCACTTCTTCTCGCGGCCAGCGGGGCCGGAGATCCGGAACACACCGGCTGAATTTATTTTTTTGTGTGGAGTGATTGGGTATGGGGCCTGTGCTGCGGGTAATACTGATTGGGAGCATGAATTATTTCAAGTGTTGGATCACTATACTACAAGCCCCTTGTGGAGGGTTAGAGAGGGGGTTGTGAAAGCGCTTCAGCTTTTACTGCCAACCGATCCAGTCGCCACTCTCACCTATGTCAATCGCTTAGCTGAGCAGTCAGATTATCTTTCTCAGAGGGCCGCAGTTGCGGCCCTGGCTGAACCTGGATTGTTGAGTACCCCACAACTACGAGAAGCTGCTCTGGCGCTGCACTATAGGGTGATGACCCGGTTGATCACCATTCCAACACCTGAGCGCAAAGACGAGAATTTTAGGGTGTTACGCAAAGCACTGGGGTACACCTTAAGTATCGTGACTGCCGCCGAGCCAGAGCAGGGCTTCGCGCGCCTGAAAGAATACGCCACCTGGAGAGATCGGGACGTAAACTGGATTTTGCGGGAGAATTTGAAAAAAAAGCGGCTCACAAAATTTGAGGCATACGCCGAGGAATTAACGCAGTTGCTCTCCTGACAAAAGATTGTTGGAGAGTGTTTCGGTATGCTATCATGGGCCAACGATACCGTTGTCTATTCAGAAGATAGAGTAGAGTAGACTAGAGTAGAGTAGAGGAGAAGACCCTTGGGTGCAACAACAACCGCCGATTTTCGCAATGGCATGGTTATCCGTTACAATGGCGAGCTAAATACAGTTGTAGAGTTTCATCATGTTAGCCCTGGAAACTGGCGTGCATTTGTCCGTGTTCGATTAAAGAATCTTAAAAACGGTCGAGTGATCGAGCAGCGGTTTCGGGCTGGGGAAGATATTGATGAGGTGCGGGTAGAGCACCAGAACTGGCAATTTTTGTATGTCGATGGTGACGATTACGTATTTATGAACACACAGACCTTTGATCAGCAGCCGATCCCCAAAGAGATGTTGGGTGATGGGATTCGCTTCCTGAAAGAGCAGGATGAGGTAGAATTGTTGGTGGACAGCGAGACCGAGACAATTGTCGCGCTGGAACTGCCCAACTTTCTAGAATTGACCGTAGAGAGCGCTGAGCCAGGCGTGCGTGGAGATACTGCTAACAACGTTACCAAGCCAGCAACCCTGGAGACCGGGACAGTTATTAATGTTCCGCTGTTTGTAAATCCAGGGGATCGTATTCGGATCGATACCAGAACTGGTCAATACGTTGAGCGCGTAAAATAGAGGGCTCTGAGAGAGACGTGCAGGGAGCCGCCCGCGTAGCGCTCCCTGCTGCTCTTCTTAAAGATGGAAAAGAGCCCAGAGGCGTGGAACAAAGATAATGATCGCGATAATCACAGCCAGGATCGCCTGAAGCAGGACCGCGCCCGCCGCCACATCCTTCGCGATTTTCGCCAGAGGATGAAAATCCGGTGAAACCAGATCCACACAAGCCTCAAAGGCTGTATTAAACGCCTCAGCCGTCAGGACCCCAAAAATCACCACAAATAAAATCAAGAAATCTCCCTGAGAGATATGAAAAAATAGCCCTGCTAGCAAGGCCAGCAGGGCCGCGAGAAGATGCACCCGCATGTTTGTCTGGGAGAAAATCACGTAGTGGACCCCTGCGAAAGCGTACCGGAACCCTATAAGAAATGTACGCCAGGATTTACGCTCTGGGGGAGTGGGCCGGGCTGGTCGTTCTTCCATTGGTTACGCAGTCCGTCCAATCGCCGCCAGGGCTTGTAGCTGAAGCTGGACCATTTTCTTATATCCTTCCTCCGTCTGATCGTCGTAGCCGACCAGATGAAGCACCCCATGAGAGAGCAGGAACAACAGTTCATAATCGGTTGAGTGATGATCGTTTTGAGCTTGTTTCACCAATGTTGTCCAGGAGATCATAATATCACCTAGATTGGTTGCCAGTTCCGGAGGTGTAATAAAATCGACTTCGGGAGGCAGATCTTGAGTTTTCTCCTCGCGTGGTTGCCAGAGATGAGAAGCTGGTGCATCGACCAGAGGTTTGCTTAATAAAGGGAAGGAAAGCACATCCGTAGAGGTATCTTTCTCCCGGTACTGTTTATTCAAATCGCGGATTGAGTCATCGTCAGCGATAAGAAGCGTAAGCATCACAGACTGGTTCACCCCGGCAAGCTGTAGCGTCTGAAAAACCAGATTATCAAGATCAAGAGTATCAAGGTGAGCATCAAGCTGGCTATTGAGTTCATCATTGCCCGTATTGATGTAAAGTTCTATCTGAGGATGTTCTGCCATATAAAAAACCTCGTGTTATCGGAACAGAGCAGGCAAGTGGACAAAAGGTACATAAAAAGAAGGAAGCCTCCATTTCCACCAGGCAGCGGACATGCCAAATCATGGATGGTAAATGGAGGCATAGAAGACGAATTATGGCCGGCGCGCGATCTTACGTCTGCGGGCTGCCTCTTTTTTCTTACGAGCATCGCTCGGTTTCTCGAAATGGGTGCGGCGACGGACTTCAGACAAAACACCCTCTTGCTGGATCTTGCGATTGAACCGCTTGAGTGCTGTCTCGAAAGACTCGTGGTCTCCAATTCTCACTTCCGACACCAGGGCTCCCTCCCCTCGTGGCCTTGTTTCAAGGCAGGAAACGCGGAAGGCTCTCTACCTTTGACCTGCCCTGATTATAGAGCAGCGTTTCAAAAAGTGTCAAGATTTTTGAGGCTTTTGGGTAGCAGCCTGACGACCAAAAGCGGTTACAAAAACCAGGAAGCCAAAGACAAGAACACTCCAGAAACTAATCAGGCGGTCAAGAATAATCGCCGCCCCCATGAGATTGTTTGTCGCGGGATTGTGTCCAATGATGATGCCGATCAGCCCAATCATCCCAATCTCTACCACGCCCAGGCCACCACCGGTCGCTGGGATCGCTGTCAGCAGAGCCTCGCCCAGCCCAATCACAAAACCGGCAGCAATCACATGAATAGGATCGCCGGGGATCAGGTTCAGAGCCATTGCTACGCAGAAAAAGCGGAGCGACTCGCAGGCCCAAGTAAGAACAGTCAGCCCTGTCAGGGTTGGTAGACGGCGAAATGAACCGAGCGTTCCCTCTTGAAAATGGATATACAGGTTGCGGAAGCGTACGGGGATCAACCTGGAGATCTGATCGTGGAAGATCCGCATCCCGAACAGTCCGGCGATCCCGACAATTACCAGGACAAACAACACTTCGGTCGTAAACTGTAACTGCGGAGGTAATTGTTCGCGCAAGCCGATCAGGATCGCGCTAATAAAGAGCAGCAGCAATACAATCAAGTCCAGCAGACGCTCAGCGATCACCGTCCCGAAGCTGCGGGAGGTAGAGACATTCGTCTCATGCTTCAAAAGGTAGGCTCGATAAAGATCGCCCAATTTTGCCGGAACTACCACATTCGCGAACCAGGAGATATAGAGGATCTCCATCAACTTAAAAAAGCCGGGTAGCCGTACATTATTTTCCGGGGTATACCCAACATTTTGGAGCAGCATCCGCCAGCGAGTCGTGCGGATTGGGAAGGAAAGATAATAGATAAAAAAGCCAGCCAGTAGAAAAAGAATATTTGCTGAGCGCATCGCGCTCCACGTTTTTTGTGGATCGATCCCAGATTTCTGGACCGTAAAGATGAGCAAGCCAATTACCACGATCAGGGGAACAACTGTCCGCCAATTCAGCAGTTTTTTACTGAGAGAAAGCTGATCCTGAGTGATTTCCTGATCTGAAGGAGCCAAAAGGGCCTCGGGGACAAGATGCTCATGCTCTGCAATAGAGATAACACTGTCAGCGATTTTATCGAGCTCATTACTCTCCTCGGGAAAAGAGTCTTGAGCAGTATTTTGTGAAATCAACATGATCCTCCGTGCGAATCTACAGTTGGCGTTACCTTTGCTAGACGGATAAGAGCTATGAGCAGTAACGCGATGAAATTGGTAATGCTATGAACATAGAGATTATCAACGACGTTATGAATAGCGACAGAGATTAAAGCTGCCAGGAGGCCGATAGCGAGAGCCCGGTCATCATAAATCTGGCAGGTTATCATCCTGGATCGGGCCAGAGCAGAGGTAGAGAGTCGTGTCAATGGTGGCCGGGAACACTCCCCATGCGCGTCGTTTTGGATCGCCTGCTGCTTTGAAAAGTGTCCCAGAATAGTTTTAAAGGCCCGTGAACCGGCCATAAAAAGACCTGTTAGAAAGAGCACATACGCGATCAGGCCGATAAATCCTGTCTCTGCCGCGATATTAATATAGTAATCGTGAGCATGACCTAGAGGATTTTTAAAAATCGTAATATAGTAATCGGGATAGACCAGGGGATAGTTGCCAATTCCCACTCCCAGTATAGGATGAGCGAAAAACATCTTGAGCCCGGCCCACCAGTGTGCCAAACGTTCAGCCGTTGAGAAATCTTCCGAAGAGGGGCGTGAGAATGAAAGCTGTGTCAGTCCAAGAATTCGTAGAACCGGATGGAACACCCTCTCAGGGATTATTTCCAATAACCCAGCCTCAATTATCATTAGGGCTGGAAGCATTGCCAGCCGCACCAATGGTCGTAGCTGCGAGAGCCCGGCCAGAGCAATAAAGAAAAGGATCGCCACCAGCGCGATCTCCCCGCCACGTGATTGTGCCAGAAGTCCGGCAGCTAGAAGTATACCCGTAGCCGCACCAGCACAGAGGCGCATTTTCAAACCACGACCAAACAGCGTAAGTGAGAGCGTCACTGACAGTGCCAGATTAATAAAACCAGCGTAAGGATTTGGCTGTCCAAAGCTGCCATAGACGCGCAGTCCTGACCCACGCTGAAACGATGCTGGTCCAATATTGAAAAAATACTGGTAGAAGCCGTAAAATGCCTGTGAGAGCGTTGCCAGAGAGAGACACACGATCAGTAGCCAGACCTGACGCCTCGTCCTCAGATATTGCGAACCGATCAGCAGGATTGCCAGAACCTCAAGCCACTTAAGCAGCTCCTTCACACTAGCTCCCAGACTGGTAGAAACAGTCATAGAGAGTAACATTGCCGCCAGCAGCGACAGCAGGGTCGTCGTCAGATACCAGGGGATTACCAAAGCTTCCCGATCCAGGGTCGCTGGAAGGAAACGTTGCATCCGTACACCCTGATGGCGTAGTGTAAACCCCAGAAGCCAGCCAGTGACAAGCGAAGCAATCAACAGTTCCGAACCATAGCCCAGAGGATCACTGAGGGTTGTAGAGCCCCAGGGGACCGTAAATGGTAGAAGATATAGAGCAATCCTAGGATTTAGCATAGTCGCTACGCCAACCAGTAGATACAGAGGCAGGCGCATATTCCAATAAGGAGGGTCATTGGGCAGAGCCAGGAGTAGACTCAATGTAATTAGCGCTCCAATCAAGCCGACCAGATTCGCAGGTGTAAGGAAGCGGGCGATCCCGCCAGTGCGTGGGCGGTTCAACAAAGCGACCGCCTCAGTGGCACCGGGAATATGCATTACTACCGTCCTATCATCCAAATCTATCCAATAGAGGGGGATTCACAATCTTAAGAGATGCTAGAAAGAGGGATCTTCGTGCTGAACCACTCAATGCTTTGACGTAGTCCATCCTCCATCCGCACCTTGGGTTCCCAGCCCAGAGTCTCTTTCGCCTTAGAGATATCGGGGCGGCGGCGCTCAGGATCGTCCACGCGACCGGGCTCAAAGATAATCTCTGAGGAAGCCTCGCAAAGACGGATAATCGTCTTCGCGTATTCTAGAACGGTATGTTCCTCCGTATTGCCTAGATTGAACACCTCACCAGCCGTCTCAGGCGTAAACATCGCCGACAGCAGGCCGTTCACCATATCGCTCACATAGCAGATCGAGCGAGTAAAGCTTCCATCCCCATAAATCGTTAGAGGCTCATTGCGGAGTGCGCGGGTAATAAAATTTGGAATCATTCGGCCATCTTCAATCTGGCTATTTGGTCCATAGGTATTGAAGATCCGCACAATCCGGGCATTCAAGCCATATTGACGGTGGAACTCCATTGTCAGAGTCTCACCCAGGCGTTTGCTCTCATCATAGCAAGCACGAGGACCGATCGGGTTCACATTGCCCCAATACTCCTCACGCTGTGGGTGCATCAAAGGATCACCATAGATCTCAGAAGTAGAAGTAATCAAAAACAGGGCATTCTGTTTGCGCGCCTGCTTCAGCATCTGATATGTTCCCTGGCTATTCACCAAAATTGTCTCAATTGGATGCTCAAGATAGCCGATCGGACTGGCCGGGCTCGCCATATGGAAGATCACCTTCGCCTCAAAGTCGAACGGCTCCGTCACATCATGTTGCAGAAATTCAAAATTGGGATTTTTAAGCAGAGGAGCAATGTTTTCGGTGGAGCCAGTCAATAAATTATCTACACAGAGAACCTGATGGCCCTCCTCTAATAAGCGGGTGCATAGATTGGAGCCAATAAAGCCAGCACCACCAGTAACAAGAATTTTCAAGGAAAAACCTCCAGAGTATCAAGAAGTGAGTATATATACTGGAAGAAAGGATATCATAATAATCATAGCAAAGAAAGAAAATATAAAACGAAGGGCCAGATCGGGCCCCCCTGGAAAGGGCATCTTCCATTTCCTCTTCAGAGAATAGAACGCATCAAAAGAAAAATAGCATCAGTTCTGAGAAAAATGTCCTTATGTGTGAGATGCAAATAGCATATGCACAAAAAGAGGCGCTATATCTTATAACGCCTCAGATGGCTGACGATGCTTCCATAAGCGGTATAGAGCCTCATCGCCCCAGTTCAGGAAACCGCATGTTGTAAAACCGTGCACAATAATCACCGCGACCAGCGAATGTATCTCAAACTGGACGAGGTAAAGCAGGCTAAAAACCACCCCGGCGATCCCAACGCCAGCTACGCTACGCCAGTTCCATTTTCCAAGGCGATGGTAAAGTGTATAAAGAGCCGTACTGACCAGCCAACCCCAACCAATCCAGCCGGTCCAGTGCCAGATCACCGTTAGCAGAAAGCCGCGAAAGAAAAGCTCCTCAACCGGAGCATTAATCACTAGGTAGTAAAAGCTTTGGAGCAAATGATCATTGTGCGTGGGCCAGCGGAACCATGGGCCAACAACCCGAGCACGATAAATAATGGCGAACGCCATCATAAAAAAACCAACAATGAGCCCGAGGCTCACTTGAAAGGGCCAGTCTGTTAGTGTCAGGCCTAGATATGAGATAGGCAGATGAAACCATGTAATATAGAGGAAAGGCGCGGCAGTCATAGGGATAATACGCATCAACACATCTGGCCAGAGCCATTTCCAGCTATCCGCTACTGTAGATCGGACTACTGGAGTACTTGATAGGGAAGACACAGCGAGACCCCTCCTGGGTAGAAACGTTTTATCTGTTGGTATTGAAGCCAAAAAAGCTCTCCTCTATAATATTAAACATAAGTAAAGAGAATGTTATCTGATTGTAAACATTTCCAGGTTACTTGTCCAGTATTCGAGATTTATAGTAGGGCGATTTCACATGTGAAAGCAACGGGGCCATAGTGGGAGCAGGTCTCAAGGATTGAGAACATCCCGCTCATCTCTTCTTCTTCTTTCTCGTCGTCCTAGGCGGTTTAAGAAGAGCATGAAATCGCTCTGGCTTTGTCGTAGCATGCGTATAAAAGTCCTGTAGATCGACGATATAGTTTATAAAAGGGAAAAAATTTGCTAAAAAAATGGTAAGGGGGCATCTGGTACTCTCGTACATCCAGACTCCTTATAGTTCTTTGTAGGCGTGTGAAGGGAAAGGGTGGATTAAAAAGAAAGGCATACGATCTATGAGAAAGTTGTGGCAAAGCTCCGCTTATAGAATGGCGATTTATTGTCTGGCACTGGGTTTATCTGTCTTGTTCTTGCAGGCATCGCACTTATTAATTCTTCCAATGGTCGTTCTATGGGGAGCCGTTCTTTTATTGGCCCTGGGGGGCATCTTAAAGACGGTCCACTTCTTTTCGGAAGAGCGGAGGTAGACCGCTCTCCGATTATCTTAGCGGGTGTTGAAGGGAGCGTAGCTGTTGTAGGCTCTGATGAACCTCTTCAGAAGAGAGAGCATCGGTTGGAGATTGAAGTAGCTGAGTATAAAAATTGATCCCCTGATTGAGTAGAGTGGGCTCTGGCACCTGAGCTTGAAGGAATATATGGGCATTTCTATACTGGTGAGTTCTCACAAAAAAATCGAAGAGCCGTTGTTGGGTTTTGAGAGGAAGCTCATAAGGTGTGAGTTTGGTCGTTAACATTTCTATCGATTCAAAAAGTTCAGAATCATTCATTTCGGGATTGGCCAACATCACCTCAAGGTAGAGATTAAGTGAGCGCAAGTAGCGATAATAACTTTCCGTGTTGTTTTTCATCTCAGTGTAGGTCTCGCCCTCACCTTTTTGCAGCATCGCGATCACAAGCGTTTTCTCAACATCAAGTTGGCTGATTGGAGCTAGTAGAGAGAGAAGCGTGTCATCAGAAAGCGCGTTAACAAAACCAGCGCCACCTGTACCAAGCACCTGCTTATATAATTCATCATACAAACTAAGCACTGCATCATAGTCGCGCTCTTCCTTGAGAATAGCAATTCGCGCTAGAGCGCGAGCAAACTGAGAATAGACGCGCAACAGATAATCCTTCTGCATCATAATTATCTCACCTGAAAGGGTTTGTTTAGGGGAAGAGAGAAGCGTTCTGAACTTCTCTCTTCTTGCCTGTATCTGGGTTTATAAAAATGCCAGGATTATCCCAGGCGAGCGATTGCCTCGTTAATGCGTGTTAACGTTTTCTCGCGGCCAAGAGCCTGCATTGTCTCAAACAGTGGTGGTGCGAAAGTCCGACCGCTGATCGCTACGCGCTGAGCGCCAAAAAGCTGACCTGGCTTTAGACCCATCTCCTTCGCCAGTTCGCGCATGGGAGGCTCCATCTCCTCATGCTGCCAGTTAGGTAGACCTGTCAGCAGCGTTTGTGCCTGTGCCAGAGTCTGGACGGTCCCGGCGGCATCCATCCCTTTCTGGATTAACAGGGCACTATCATACTGCAACTGATCCACAAAAAAGAACGAAACGGCCTCCGCAGCCTCGCCCAGTGTTTTCAGCCGTTCATGTTCCAACTTTAACACCTCTTTAGCATAGGCCTGATCAATTGGGCGGCTAATGGTATCGGGCAGACCGCCCTGAGCCTCCGGACGCTCCATATAGGGGAGTGCGCGCTGGAGCAGCTCATCAAGAGAAAGTTGACGAATATACACGCCATTCATCCAGGTTAGCTTCTCGGCATCATAGATCCCACCGGCCACCCCGATCCGATCCAGCGTAAATGCCTTAATCAGATCCTCCCGTGAGAGCAGTTCAGTTTTATCATCCACCGACCAACCCAGAAGGCCCAGAAAGTTCACCACCGCTTCAGGCAAATATCCTTGCTGCTGTAGCTCCTTCCATGAGGGAGCATTATGGCGTTTGCTCAGCTTCTTTTTATCTTTGCCCAGTACACTGGGAACGTGATAGAACAGAGGCAGAGGCCAACCCAGAGCTTTATA
>CAXTTV010000007.1:18078-35595 GCA_964247295.1 uncultured Ktedonobacteraceae bacterium
CTGCACATGGCGGGGCGCGCTAGAGATCCACTCCTCGCCTCGAAGCACATGCGTAATCTGCATCAGATGATCGTCAACGAGATGAGCCAGATGATAGGTTGGTAGGCCATCAGATTTTAAAATCACCAGATCGTCGAGATCAGTGTTCTTAAACGTGATATCACCATGGATCTCATCGTGTACGATAGTCTCGCCCTCCAGAGGCATCGCAAAGCGAACCACATAGGGAAGCCGGGCGGCCTCATGCGCGGCTCGCTCCTGTGGGGAAAGATATCGGCAGCGGTGATCGTAGCGGGGGGGCAATTTCTGAGCCTCCTGCGCGTCGCGCATCTCCGCCAGACGCTCAGATGTGCAGTAGCATCGATAGGCATGGCTAGACTTAATCAATTGGTTCGCATAATGCTGGTAAAGGGCGCGGCGCTGCGTCTGATAGTATGGACCGAAAGGGCCACCGACCAGGGGGCCCTCATCATAATCCATCCCGAGCCATTTCATACCATCAACCAAATAATCAACGGCACCCTCAACGGTGCGGGCAGTATCTGTATCCTCGATGCGGAGCACAAACTGACCATTGCTATGGTGGGCGAAGAGCCAGCTAAAAAGGGCGGTGCGGTAGCCACCGATATGTTGGAAGCCAGTAGGACTGGGGGCGAAACGCAGTCGAGGTACACGTGGTGTTGGCGTGTCCTGCTCTTCCTTCGGAAGATGATCAAGCTGTGTCATTAGTTGCAGCGTCTCCTGTAAAAAAAGAATAAAAATCCTGGAATTGCTTGTCTATTCTGATTGTCTATTGTAGCATAGGCAGAGAGAAAGATTGTAGTTAGGACAAGAAACATGTAGATGTGAAGAGAAGTGTACTCAATAATACAACTTTTTTGCACTATAACACGTAGCAAATTTGGGAAGGGGAGATAGGGAGTAGGGGAGGAGCCGTCTAATCGCTTTGATGAAATGACGGTATCAGCGTCTCTATTTTTAGAGAACAGAGACGCTGCTGAGACTCTGAAAGGGAGCCAAGATATGGGAAAGCCGAAACCAGAGAACCAAGAACCCGAGGAGGTCGACAATCACGATCTGCCAACCGAGCCAGGTATGCCAGTGCGGCCCCCTGTTTCCCCTCAATCCTTACCTGGTTCAGGAACTCAACAACCACTGGTTCTGAGTTCGCCAGATTGGCAGCGAGATCGTGGAGGGCAGCCGTTGCCGCCCCAAGCGTCATCGAGCCCACACTATCCCTCATATGACGCCACGCAGCAGGCTTCATCCCCAGCTTATGGAGGGGGAGGAGGGCAACAGCAACAGTATGTAGTACCTCAGCCCCCAAATGGGAGCCCACAGTACACACCGCCTCAATACACTGAGCCGCAATATACACCGCCGCAGTATGGGTATCAGGCGTATCAGCCGCCCGTGTATCAATACGCACCACCGTCCGCCCAGCCGCCCACATACCAGTACTCACCGCCGCCTGCCCAACCGCCCGCGTATCAAGGAGCGCCGGAGCCAAGGAGCAGGGGAAGACGTTCGGGTAGAAGCCTGTTGCCAGGGTTTGTCAAACTCTTTTTCGCGCTATTGCAGATCATGTTGTTAGTGAGCGCCGGTTTGCAGATAGTGAGAACATCAGATACTATTGAATGGGTGAGGATCGTTAATGGCTTGAGTGCAGGCTTTGTCTGGCCCATACAGCAGATTTTACAGAACGTAAAATTTCCGTTTCCCATGGGAGCAATCGGGTTCACCTTATTAGCAATCCCGATTTACTGGTTGTTATCCAGATTAGTGGTAGGATTTTTACGGGCAGTTCTTTAACCTTATATCAGGAAGTGAGGGGCGATATATCTTCGCCCCTTTCATCAAAGGCTATTAATCCTTGCCAAAATCATCCAGAACATCAAGGCTATTAATAAAATCGCGGTAAGCGTCTAGATTATCTGGTCCGTCCTCTTTCTCACTTGAGCGTTTTGTCTCATTAGCCAGCCGTGCCCTGGGGGTAGACTGATCTTCCCCATTCTCTAGAGCCACACCGGCGCGCTCAAGTACCCCATCATCCACATAAATCGGTGCTTTCGCGCGAACAGCCAGAGCGATAGCATCGCTGGGTCGGGAGTCGATCTCCACATGCCGACCATCGACATCAAGCACCACGCGCGCAAAAAAAATGTCTTCCTTTAGATCTGAAATCATAATACTTTCGATATGGGCACCCAGTTCTGTAATCACATTTTTCAGTAGATCGTGAGTGAGGGGTCGAGGCGAGGCAGTTTTCTGAAGTTCCACAGCGATAGCATACGCCTCAGCATGTGCAATCCAGATAAACAGGTAGCGTTCCTGTTTTGTCGATTTTAAGATGACCACTCGCTGTTGCGTAGCCAGATTAATTCGCACGCTCTCTACTTTCATCTCAACCATGTAGCGGACTCCCTCTGTAATGGCCGGGTCGTCGAGTCTTTGACGCCTTCATTGTACACCGATAGAGGGATGAGGCGCAAATAGATGTGCACCCCGGCCTCAAGAAACCTGAGGCCTATAATCTCTCTATGCAAAAATTGATAACCTTATATCTTTTCTTCTCCATCGAAGTATAGCAAATGCGGCTGACTATTCCAATAGTAGAGCCCTACCTTTCTTTTCCTTCCTCCGCTGATACCTAAAAGAGCGGAGCTGCGAAGAGACTCCAGTGTCCTTGAGCGGGGTCTGGGGCAGAGCCCTATTTCACCTTTTTCACAGAGAGAAAGAGCGGGGATGCAAGGGGCGATCAGCCTTTTGAGCGGGGTCTGGAGCAGAGCCCCAGTAAACTTCCCCTCCCCCCGCTGAAAGCGGGATAAACCCAAAACCAGGACTATTTAATTCTGGAAGGAAAGGGGGTCCAGGGGTTTGCACCCCTGGCGGGGGCGGGGTGTCCCCGCTCATCTTCTTCCTCTCTTTCCCACCGCCGAAGGCGGCTAAAAAGAGAATGAAATAGCCCTGACCCAAAACTAGAACACTTGACTTGTAAACATGGGTTTGTTATGATTAACTGGAAAGGCCGTTCTATTTTTCACGCATATGGTAGCGGTAAAACTGGCATAACTAGAAAGACGGGGAAAACGTCAGATGTCACCAGAGCCAAAGAGCGAGATACAACAAAAAATTTATCAGTTCATTGTTGAATACATGAAGACAGAAGGGATGCCTCCAACCAACCGGGAGATTGGTAAAGCAATGCATATAGCCAGTACCGGTCATGTGGATTATCATCTGTCGATGCTAGAGAAAAAAGGATTTATCTCTCGGCAACCAAAAAAGAGTCGGGGCATAAAGCTTGTCGCACAGACTGAAGGAGTTCAGATCCGTGGTTATATCGCTGCTGGCTCCCCGATTGAAGCCTTTAGTGAAGCAGAGCAATTCTTGCCGGTAAACCAGAGCCCTGAGTATGAGAACGCGTACGCACTAATCGTCAAAGGCCGGTCAATGATTGAAGACCACATCTGTGATGGGGATTACGTTGTTGTCCGCCCACAGTCAAACTGTGAAAACGGTGATATTGTGGTCGCGCTTCACATGCAGCCTGGTACAGTTGGCAGTGCGACCCTGAAGCGTTTCTATCAGGAAAAGGATCAGAACCGCATCCGCCTTCAACCAGCTAATTCAGAAATGGACCCGATCTATGTTCCCAAAAGTGAATGGGATGAAGAGTGGCAGGTACAGGGAAAAGTAATAGCCATTTTCCGGCAGTGTGGCGGCTTCCCCGGTCGCGCCGCTTAAAACAGAAGTTCAGACCCAGCCGTCCTGATCCACCGCAATACCTATGCAGTATAGGAATACTTTCTACCATCTCCACGTTGTTATAAAGGAGGTAGTAGAAAGTATTGCCTTTTTTAGGTATATGCATAAAAAAAGCCCTACTTTACGTAACTCTATACTTGTATCAAGGATATATTCCTGTTATACTCCTGATGATAAGAACAAAAAATAAGCGACATAGATTGTGCCCGGAAGGATTAAGAAGCTGAACAAGGACACAGAAAGGAAGCTGCATGAGAGCTGCTGCTGTGGCGCTGGTGCTGATAGTTGGGGCCGGGGTCATTCTCTGGTTTGGCAACACGCTTAACTCCTGGGTTCTCGGAGGGTTGATTGGAGGGTTGGCGGCGCTCCTACTAAGTATACCAATCACGTTACTGCTCTTTCTCTCGATCACAAAGCGTCATGAAGAGTCAAGAGAGCAAAAAGTAGGGGGAGCCATATATCAAGAGGAGATTGAACCTTATAACGAGATTGAGTTAAGCGAAGAAGAGTATCATCTGCTTCCCGAAGCATCAGAGGCGGATTTTTACAGTGAACAGCCGTATCGTCGGCGTCCGAATACCCAACAGTTCAGGGTCCCACAGGATCTGCCAGGCCTTCCTGCCGCCGGTCAGTCGCATGCGGCTCCCCGAGCCAACCAGCAACCGCGTCCAACCGCGCAATTGCGGCGTAGTGGAAAAACAAAGAACCTATCATCAACTCAGGGAGAGCATTTAAGCGCGGCTGTAAGAGAAGCGCGCCGCGAAAAGTTGCAAGAGCAGTCGCAACAGAACGACTTTGAAGTGAGGTCACATACGAGAAAGCCTGCCTCCACGCGGGCTTTCTCGCAATCAGGTAGCTCAAGGCCGACGCGTAAGTTGCCAAAACCGCAAATTGACCGGAGCACGCAGGAGTTCTCACGACCTACCTCTAGCTATACCTCGACAGAAGAGTATGAGACCGACCAGTGGCAAAGCACTGGAAACATCCGAAGACAAAGCTCCGCGACTGGAAAGCGGCGGAGCGTCAACCCTGGGCGTGAAAGTAATACTGAAGACTACATTATTCGTGACACACCGGACCATTCATCTGGTCGTAGCTCGTCTAAAAACACGCGACGCACAATGGATACCGAAGAAAATTTTTCATCCACTGGATCGTTAAGAAATCCACTTGTGAGACGAGCTCCATATACCTATGAAGATGATCCAGAACGTGCTTATCTGGCCCGTCAGATAGATCAGCCGGTGGCCAGACGCTCTTCACGTCGTAACGAGGAAGACGATATATATTACGGCGGTTATTATGATGAAGAGGAGTCGTAGTTAGAGATCATCAACTGCTGATTTGTACTACTTACCTTGTCTCCTTTTCGTCAGGTATGCTACCATGTTGGAAACATGAGACAGATATAGGTCCTGGCGCGAGAAGGAGAAGATTGTTTTGTTAAGTAGTATTACAGCAACCCTCACAGATTTAATCACAAATCTGTACGTATCAACCGGCTTGATAGGCATTTTGCTGGCAATGGCGATAGAAAGTTGTTGCATTCCATTGCCGAGCGAGATCGTCATGCCGGTTGCTGGTATTTTAATTGCGCAGGGAAAGTTACTGCCTGGGGTGAACCCCATTGCAGCGGTGGCCCTTGTGGCCCTGGCTGGAGCGGTTGGTTGTGTTCTAGGATCAATAGCCGCTTATTGGATAGGGTATAAAGGTGGGCGGCCTTTAATGTTAAAATATGGTCGGTATGTTCTGATTTCTCAGCACGATGCTGACAAAGCTGATGCCTTTTTTCAGCGCTGGGGGAGTCCAACCGCCTTCTTCTCGCGCCTGCTGCCAGTTGTACGAACGTACATTTCATTGCCGGCTGGTATCGCAAAGATGCCTTTTCTCCAATTTTGTATCTACTCCTTTTTAGGTTCATTCCCCTGGTGTTTTCTGTTGGCCTACGTTGGTTACGCCCTGAATGGACAATTAGAGGCTCTTTCTCCAATCTTCCACACTCTGGACGTTGTAATTCTGATCGCACTCGTGATCCTTGTCTTCCTTTATGTGCGTCGTCACCTCAAACATGATAAGGCAGCCCGTGAGGCGCATTTTGCCGCCGAGTCGTCAGCAAGTGGACTAATTACAGGGCAGAAACCCCTGACTCAGTCCCCGCATCAGTTCCAGCATCCAGTAACGCCACAACAGCAATTTCAGGCACCACAACAGCCATGGAGCCAGACACCCAATAGTTATCAGCCCATGACCGATCGTACTAGCGATAGGTAACCATCTGGTAGATCCAATGATTATAGATAAACTATACTAAAAAGGGAGCCCACTTCAGTTTGAGGAGTGGGTTCCCTTTTCTCCACTTTTGTAAACACAGAAAGATTGTCATTGCGTTCAACATCAGGAAAGACAAATCATCAAATAGCAAATGAAACTTTGAACAATAATTTGCCAATGTGCATAGTACCGGATGACATATTGATGTGAAAAATGATAAACTGACGAATAACGAGTATCACGTCATAATCTCAATTAGGAGTGCCAGCCATGTTGAAATTATTGATACAATATTTGACCATATTATGCATCATGCGATGATCCATGTCGCTGTGTTCGCATTAAAATTGTTACAAACTTGTCTCAAGGAACATTTCCTATGACAAACAAACATCCTTTACGCCTTGAAAGAGAGTTGCGAGGATGGTCTCAAGCCAAACTTGCACAGCTTCTTGGCACCAGTTCACTTTCTATTAGTCGATGGGAACGCGAAACCGCCAGTCCTTCTCCTTATTTCAGAGAGAAACTGTGTGAGTTGTTTGAAAAAGATGCTCAGACGCTCGGTTTCTTCATTGAAGAAAGCGTTGAAGAACATGTAGAAAAGCACCCCGTTTTCGATCCATTTATACCAGTGCAAGGCTTCCTTCCGGAGGGATTGGTTGGACGTGAGAAGCTTATTGCTTCCCTTGTTCAGCAGATCTGTTCTGGGGAGCCGGCCTCGACCATAACGCTTCATGGCTTACCAGGTGTTGGAAAAACTGCTCTTTTGCTAGCTTTAACCCAAAGGAAAGAGATTCAAAACTACTTTTCTGATGGTATCTTATGGGCGGGACCTGGACCACAGCCTCATCTTCTAGAACATCTTCAACGTTGGGGAAGCTTATTTGATCTACCTCAAAATGAGATGAATTCCTTGCAGGATCTATCTGCATGGGCTAAGGATTTGCGCACACATATCGGGGGGCGTAAAATATTAATCATTCTAGATGACATTTGGAGTTTAGAGGATGCTCTTGTCCTCCAGGTTGGGGGTATACAATGTGTTCATCTGGTAACCACACGTTCTCCCAAAATTGCCACGCAGCTTAGTTTTCGCAACACTGTTCTCGTTCCAGGCCTTAGCCGGAAACAAGGGAACGAGTTATTGGCGCGTTTCTTGCCTGACTTTTCTAAACAAGAGCCAGAAGCTTTAGATCAGGTGGTGCAAGAAGTAGGTATGCTTCCTTTAGCTTTAACCCTTATTGGGAAACATCTCTACAGCTATGAGCGTTTGAAGCAGCCCCGCCGGATCAAAAATGTATTGAAGCAACTTCATGAGCCGGTTTCGCGACTACAGGTGAAGCAGCCTCAATCGATTATTGATCATCATCCAAGTATTTCACCGGATCAACCTCTTTCCTTAGAAACGACCATTAGAGTAAGCTATCAGCAATTATCTCTGAAAGAGAAAAAGATGCTTCAAGCGTTAGCCGTTTTGCCAGTCAAATCAAATAGTTTTTCTGAAGAGACGGCCCTCGCCGTTACCCATCAATCCGTGAAAGAGCTGGATGCGCTCTATGATGCAGGTTTATTAGAGATTTATTCGCCGGGGCGTTACACCTTACATCAGACCATCGCGGACTACGCACGAATGCAAGCCGCGTCTATTGAGTCATTGGTATCTCACAAAAAGAATGGACCAGAGGGTGAAGATACCTTCTTTAATCCTCTGATCCAGGTCTCTTGATCGGCGCAATCTGCTATTGTCTAGTAATTGTGATGGATACCACCATTCAAATGAACGGTGGTATCCATCATATCGCCCACTTTAGAATATATCCTTCACACCCTTAACTGAACCAGATTTCACATTCACCAGGTTCAGATAGTTTTATCCCATTGTATATTAGGCTTCAAGTGTGGGCGTTGCCGAGAGAAAACAATGCTTGCTGTGTTATTTCGCGGTAATTGTGACTGTGTTACCGTTTGTTTTGATCGAGATGGTTACATCGCCAACGTTGAAGGAATTTGTGCTCGACTGACCAGCTCCGAAGCTCACACTGGTGCTGGACTCGTCTTGGTCGTTAGCGCCATCTACAGTCACGTTATTGCCACTTACCGAGATCGTTCCCTGGACATCTTTGAAGGTGAAGTCAGCTTGCCCGTTTTGAAGGGTAACGGCTTTGCCATTGAATGTAATAGCAGGAGTGGCAGTCTTAGCGACTGAAGCAGCCGAGGCTGAATGGGCAGAAACAGCGAAAAGGGCAAACATTGCAACTAGGACAGGGATAAGAATACCGGCCAGCAAACGGGCCGAAACAGTTTTTTTGCTATTCATATTGAACTCCTTGTGTTCAGATAACTCGTATGTTTAAATTCCTCATGTATACACAAATCTATCTTAAAGGGGAAACATTGAGAGGGTGACAGCAGTAATAGTGTGTACTCTGGAGTCGAGCAAACATCATAGGAGAAGTCCAGAACTACTAACGCCTTAGTCACCAGATTGTCTTTTACAACCTTGTTTCCCTCTGTGTGTACTATACTTTTTTTGTGAATGTACCACAATAACACCCTATATGCATTTGTATATCAGTCGCTTAACATCATTACTGTTTGAAAAAAAGAGAATAAAGTATTTACAAATAATAAGAATGCTGCATATTTTGTAATAAATTGCAAATTTTTGATTGTTGATGGGAGAAATAGATGTTCGCATCTTTATTAAATTTTAGATCCGAAAATGGTTGTTTTTGTGTATGGAAGGCTAAAAAGCAATGGGCCCTACAGATGAGGAACGGCATCAAACGTGTACTAACTTGGGTATCAGATTAATAGGTTTTATAGCGAAAAGAAAGGCCAGAAGTAAGGTTCTCAACCCGCTTCTAGCCTTTCCTTGAAAACAGTGAAAAAGTTTTAAGGGAGATTCATGTAAGAGTATCTAATTTAAAGCCTCTCTTTTATATTGTTCAACCTTCTCTACCGTTTCAACTTTTAAATCCTCTGCCGATAACTCAACTGCTTCGAGTAATTGAAAGCAAAGACGTTGTATATCCTTAGCTGATTTTCGGACTTCGATAAATGTTCCATTGTTCAGCTCTCTTGTTTCACTAAATTTTTTCTTATCACGTCCTACTGAACGAGGAAATTGCTGCATTATCAAGACAAATTTTTCCGGTTCGAGCTCTGCGATAGTGTTCATTGTTCGTTCAAGAACATCGCGCCAGGATTGAACTTCAAAATGTTGACCAAGAATACTCATTGTTTTAGGTGTTGTACCTGTGACTCTTTTCTGCTCAAATTGCACTATTTTGCCTTCTCCTAATGAGGGCCAAATGGTAGTCGCGATGTTTGCCAGATGTTCAGCTCGTTTTTCGATATCTTCTCTTGCCCATGTCTGAGTATCGTTGAAATACTTGTTAATCTCGAAATGACTATTTTCTAACTGTTTCTTTTTCTCATCAAAACTCTGATTTGAAAGTTCGGAATTATATTTTGTAAGAGTGAGATTACCAAGTGTGTGCAGGAACATTTCATGTGTATTTTCGTAGTCATCACCTAAAGTCTTTTTCCAATCCTCGGTTAATGTCTGAGGCATAATATGTTCGACGGTGGAGTTATTAAAGGCGATCTGTTCTTTATGGTTGTAGGAGTCCTCGATTGCCTCTAGAATCAGTCTTGTTTTGATTGTACGGTCACCTCCTCCATAAAGTTTAGCATCCATCAAATGCCTGGTAAACTCAGAATCTTTAGGGTACCCTTTAGATTGAAGGGTTAATTTTAAGCTCTCAACAAAGTTTTCTGAGTCTCTGCTTTTGATCTGCATATAAAGGGGAGGAAATATTTTGTTTAAGGTATTTACAGGTATATTGCAAACAAACCGGCGGATGATAAAGTTCTCAATAATTTTCACGATATTAACGAAGTCTATAGAGGAGATTTTGTTTTGCTGGTAATCATGATAGCAATTGAGTAAAAAGGGATAACTTGTAGTCACCTCCAATTGTTTGAGGCGCAAAAGTGCTTTTTGAATAGCTTTATCTGTTTCCTGTTCAGGGTTCAATAATTTTTTATAGTAATTTGCAAATGAAGCTAATTCCTTCAAGTGCTTTAAGGGCTCGCCCTCTAAAAGGCGTTCTTTGAGGAAATAGTAGACATCACTTTGTTTTACAAAATTGCCATCCTTCATAAGATAATGACGGATGCATTCTGTAAGATCACCACCAAGGGCCGTTTGCATTGGTTCCCAATACTGTGAGTAGATATTTTCTTGCTCATCAGTATGAATTTTCATAAAGAAATAGTTACGAATTAAATCTGACTGCGTGAGAGGCCGTCCTTTGGCATTAAGGCTTTCAAAAACGAGGTATGGATCATCGTCCTGGTCAAGAACAATGCTAATTACCGAGACATTATTAGAAATAACCTTTTTGAGAGTCTCTCCACTTATACCACTCCTTCTCATTTTTCTCTCAAAAAACTGATAAGCTTCAATGATTTTATCTGCTACAGATTTAGTTTTAGAATGAATCAAATCCTGATATGCTTGACGATCAACTTGCGTTGGCTGAAGTTTATAGTGATCTGAACCTTTCTTGTAAAGGTTCACTAACAATGTTGCGTTAATTTCTTCAGCTAGTTCGGAATTAGCTTTTTTTTCTTTGTCACGTAATAGCGCAAGGAGAATGAATATAGTTGTGAGACGTTGTTGACCGTCGATAAGTAGATACTTGGCAACCCCTTCGGGCACTGAGGAAGTGGGCATCGTTACCATAGATCCTAGAAAATGGGTACGGGGATTATCCATTTCGCTTAGTTCTATCAGATCATCCCATAGAACCTGCCATTCTTTTTTTTCCCAACTATATGCTCGTTGAAAAAGAGGAACAACATATTGCTTCGTACCTTCAATAAGTGCTTGAAGTTTAGCCTCAGATGCTTTCATAATATATTCCCTTCTATTTCAATGTAACGATAAACATAGGTTTAACTTTACCAAGTAAGCGGGATAATGAGGAGGTGATTGTAGTAAATTCAATTGTGTAGTTTAACTGATATTTCTTTATTTGGCAACAAAAAATTATATCTACGCATGGTGTAATTGCCATAAAAAGCTTTTTTGTCCATGTGTCGAAAAAAAGAAAACGGCCTGTAGATGCTCTCTACAAGCCGTTTTGTGGTGGAGATGGGGAAGAGTTGAACTACTAGACAGAGGTTTTTTGTCCTTCTTCTACAAATTCTTCTCATGGTTTGGAGCTTGCTCTCAAAAAAACAGGATCTCGTAGTTGTTCAGTTTTATTCAGATCTGTTCGATCTGATTGGTGTCATTTTTGGTGTCAATTTCAAACCTGCTTAAGCTTTCTTCCAATCCAGCGATCTTTTATCCCTACAGAAACAGTCTACCACAATTTTCCGGCTTGCTTGTCTGCCGAAAGAGGTGCTATAATAATCGTGTCTTTTTTTATATCGCTTGTAGCCTTTACTGGCTCGCGATTTTTATCCGTGTTGCTCGGACGGTAGAGCAACCTGGTTCTGACTCTCCAAGGTGGCTGAGGGCTCTATGCATTCGTCACAATGAGTTGGTCCGCATCTGATCGCCTGTACTGGCTATGATGGGCGTGGCTCTCCCTCAGAGCTGAGTGATCTCTCTTCGATCAGGCCCCTTGTCCTTAACGAGGTCCGTCCCTTACGGATATAAGGTGGATGTTTCCGATTCTCGTTGTTCCAACTTCTGCGATGAGAGCTTCCAGTATGGAGTTCTAAACAGCAGAAAGCGAAAGTGAGCGCCCGTAGACCGCTCGACCAGACTCTCTGGTCCCCGTCTTACGAACATGATTGACCCAGATCGTTGTTCGTTATTCCTCAGACGGTAGGTGCGCTATGGGATCACATAGAAAAAGTATTATCAAAGAGGCCCTCGACCGCTTTGACTCCCTGATGGCGATTGGCGAGAGCCGCCGCGAAGCCAAACAGGAACGCCGTTCTACGGGAGAGCGGATCTGGACCTTCTCGACCGGCCGCATTCATTCCTATAAGACCCGCACCACCTATCAGGAACATGTGTTGCGCTTTATTGGGTGGGCTCGCCAGACCTATCAGATCAAGCGTCTGGAGGACCTGGATCTGCGATCTGAGGAACTGGCAAGCTACTATCTACAGACCCAGAAAGAGGCCCTGAAGAGCCCCTACACCCTTCAGGTTCAAAGATCCGCGTTTCGGTTGTTCTTCGGGAATCGCTCGCTGGCAGAAGAGATCCAGATCCCCCGGCGGACCCGAACCAGTATCACCCGGTCTCGCGGCCCTGTTGCCCATGATCGCCACTTTCAACCGAACAACTGGCAACCCCTCTTATCATTTCTTCAGGCGACTGGCTTACGCCGAATCGAGGTCACACACCTGAAATGTGGGGATGTTCTTCAGAGTCAGGATGGGGGCCTACTGATAGTGGTCAGAAATGGGAAAGGTGGGAAATCGCGAGAGGTGCCGGTGCTTCCAGGGCGTGAGCTGGATGTGCTTCAGATGGTGGCCGGGCTGGACCCAGAGACCCTGGTCTTTGACCACATTCCTAAGCACCTGGATGTGCATAGCTACCGGCGGGGTTATGCTCAAGCTCTCTATCTGCATTATGCCCCAGAAAGGGAGCTCCCGCCGGTAACAGGGAGGTTAAAGCCAACGGATTATGACCGGACGGCGGTCCAGCGAGTCTCCTGGGCTCTGGGTCATAATCGCCTGGATGTGGTGCTGAGGCACTATCTCAGATAAATATTGATACACAAATAAGAGCGGATTTGGTTTGATGCCAGATCCGCTTTTGTGTTTCTAACCAAAGGAGGAAATCATGACCTGCATTGTCGGATTGATTCATGAGAAGAAGGTTTATATCGGCGCAGACTCAGCCGGGTCTAATAGCATTGGGCAACAAGCGATCCGAGCCGATAAAAAAAATTTCGTCGTCAAGACTCCCACTGGCGCTCCCTTCCTCTTCGGTTGCACTTCATCGTTTCGGATGATCCAGTTGCTTCAATTTCATTTGACACTGCCTTACTATTCGAGCACTGCAAGTGATGAGGATGATGATCCGCTCTTTCGGTATATGGCGACTGCCTTTATCGACGCGGTTCGGTCCTGCTTCAAAGAGGGAGGGTATGCCAAAAAAGATGACGAGCGGGAGGAAGGAGGCTTTTTCCTCGTGGGATGCTTCGGGAGACTCTTTTGCGTCCAGTCAGATTATCAAATAGAAGAGGTAGCCTGTAGCTATAACGCCGTCGGAAGCGGGGGAGAGATCGCTTTGGGAGCGCTTCACGCAACACAAAGTCTAGATATACCGCCAGAACAGCGTATCATACTGGCCTTGGAAGCGTCTGCTACACATAACGCCTATGTGAGAGGTCCTTACCTTCTCAAAACGGTAGAGTGCTGATCTGTCCACTGGCTACCTACCAGGTACCCACCTGCTACCCTCTCGGATGCCTCTCTTCTTCCCTACCTGTTCCCCTGTTCGTCTGCTACGGTCTTCCCAAACGCTGTAGGCGATGGACATGAACAATCAAAAATAGAAGCCTCTAACCAGGCGCATCTACACGATAGCCGCCCCTTTATTAGCCCCAGTTCTTGGGAAAAGGAAAGCTGAATATCACCTTTTGTGTGCTCTTCAAAGGAAGAAAGGCGCAGAAGGGACAGGGCTCAGCGTATGCGGTAGAAGGCGCTGTCTCTCGATAGCGAGGGTGGTTCCCGACCTAATTTGTGGTCAGCCGGAGGCTTTTTGATAACAACAGGAATGCTCTAGAGCTTCTGGCTGTGCCAGGGTTCTAGAGCATTTTCCATTTGAAATAAATTGAATCTAGAACTAAAGGAGATGATTCGCATGAAGATGCTCAAAGCTCAAGACGTATTCAGCTACCCACGCTTTTTAGCGAAAAAGGTGGCACCAACCAGAATCAGGCCATTTATTGAGGATGATGTACAGAACGTGAATGGGGAATTTCTTCAGGATGCCAGAGGGACATTCTTCTGGGATCTCGAACAGCGCCGTCAGAGGGTGGAAATAGGCAGATGCCTGCTGGTTGGCACGTCCCCACAGGATAGGTGGACGACCTCAACGGAAAGTGTAGTGAGGGACCGGGTAGCGATTGGCCCGGCTGATGAGGATGGTTTCCGCCTTTACGTCATCAAAGACCCAACTTCACTCACCTGTTTCGATATCAATCATGCGTTCTCTTTTGATCCTGGGGATGGAACGACGCCCTGGATATGCGAAAACCCAGCCGGGGGATATATTGTCTGGAATGGGATAGCAGATGAGGGATCTACTATGCGAGTGGTGCAAAGACCCATTTTCAATTTGACGTATGAACGTGTCTAAATTCCTCTTGTCCTATCGTGGCTCTGGCTTTCTCTTGTGGAATAGACCAGGGCCAGAAAGTAAGATATGATAAAAGGACACAGAGTGCGAGATTTGAGGAGGAATGGGCATGTTTGAGGCAAAAGAGAATGGATATTCTCTGGAGAGCTACTGGCGGATCGTGGAGGCGGACCCGGATCAGAAATACGAGTTCAGCGAGGGCAACGTTCGTCTCATGACCGGCGGGACTTCCTGGCATGCCCAGATCGCTTCCCGCATTAACCGGCTCTTGGGCAACGCTCTGGAGGACTCTGAGTGCAACGTCTATACGTCGGACGCGGCGGTACTTCTCAATGATCTTCACGTCTACTACCCCGACGTTTCGGTTTCCTGTGACCCGATAGATTGGACCAGCAAACGGGGTTTGCTTTCGCCGTCGGTGATTGTGGAAGTACTTTCGCCCTCAACAGAGAAGACTGATCGGGGAGAGAAGCTCAAAGCTTATCAGAACTTCCCCACCATTCAGGAGATCCTCTATGTGGACTCGCGGCAACGCTATATTGAGCATTTTCATCGAGTGGAAGCCCACCAGTGGAAGCTATTCATTTATACTGAACCGGATGATGTGGTTAAGATGGAAAGCGTTGGGGTTGAGTTGAAGCTGCGCGAGATCTATCACAAAGTTCATTTGGAACTGGAAGAAAACGCTTGATCTATGGAATATAAGTGATCCTTACCTGAGACTACTTTATACATGTATTTAATGAAAATCCTGAATAAACCAAAAAACCATTGAAATATATTATGATTGAGATGTATTATTGAACTGGTGATTATTTCCTGCTTTTAGGGTGCAAAGAAAGATGAGGGTCCTGTGTCTCAATATCAGCAGTATTCTGAACAACCCCAGTTTCCCTATCCAATCAACATTAGCCAGTTCGCAACCTATAATGCTATCTTTAAGGTGTCTGAGCTAAACCTTCGGCAGCAGAAAATTTCTCCTGAGCAGGCAAGATCTATAGCCGCAAACTCTGGCATTCTTGCATTGCTTCAGGCATTTCCCGCAAACGATTGGAGTACCTCCTACGACGTTTATATTCAAACGTTTCAAAACACTCTTGAGAAAGTGGGTGTGGTTAGGGATGCTTTAGAGTTTGATGCTGTGACCAATGCCCGTGTCGTCAAAAGGCGTCACTTCTCTACCAATCCCAGCTCAGACCGTCTTGATGAGACACGACCTCACGAAATCCATGAAGAGGCTCATAAGCTGGCGCGCTCATTCTTGGGACTACCATCTGATGTAACTGAACAGACCTTGATGAACGACTCCCAAGGAGAAGGGGAATGGGGTGTTCCGAATGAGAAACAGGATCTGCGGGATAGATTTGTGCGGTACCGGGAAGCCTTTTTAACGGAATATCATATATTTGACGTTGCTAAAGACTTTGCGGACAACCCCTTCCCACTAAAAAAGCCTGAACCTGATCCAGAGCCAGCAGAGCCCGAACCAGAGAAGGCCCGAAGGAAATTCTTGGGAATCTTCTAAGGGATCGACAATCATGAAAAGGGTCAGATTCCTTAGATTGCTTCGTTAAGGGATCTGGCTCAGGCATTCCTGCGTTTCCTCTACGCTCTGAGCCAGATCTGGGATCGCCTGATGGATAGCCTTAGAGACAATGTGATTTTCATCATATCGGCTGAAGATGTCCTCTAGACGCTCATCAAAAGTGACCTGTTTCCCGGCTCCACTGGTGGTCATGTCACAATAATCAAGAGCGGTTGCTAAGGCAGAGTCTTCCTTGCGGAAATCGCTGAGATCAAGCCCTCGAAACTGGGCCTCATGTCTAGCCCCTGAATGGTACGCAACCAAATTCGCTAATCGCTCTTGGCCTAGTTGACGCAAGAAAATTGCCCCATCAAGAGGATGAAAACCTGATGTAGCCAGTTCTGGCGCGTACCCGATATCGTGCAGGTAAGCAGCAGCAACAAGGTACTGTTGTTCTTCTTCGGGAAGAATGTGCTTGACGTTCTGAGCCTGTCTAACAACCCCTTGAACATGGTCTCAACGCTTCCCAGTCGGAGCGAGATACTGTTCTGCGAGGTGGGCTGCCCATTCAATCAGCGTTTCGCCTGACTCTTTCTGTTTATACATCTAATATCCCTCCATATTAAGAAACAAAGAATAGTCTCTATTATACCTACAGAAGCAAAGCAGATGAACACTATAGCAGATCGTATTTAGGTAAAGGTCCATAAGCCAGTATTATATAGTCTTCAGGTTTAGTCTGCTTGGTGTTGAAGATGCGGAAAAAGCATGCTATACCTAAAGGAAGGAGGCGCGTGCATGATGAAAGATCTTCAATATGAGACGAATCTGAGAGAGGTTATCGAAGAGAACGGATACACATTTAAAGAAGTTTCTGAAGAAACCGGCATCTCGTTAAGTGCCTTATTCATCTACGCCCGTGGCGAACGATCCATACCCCACCAGAGTCGCTTTAAGATAGCAAAGGTCATCGGCTGCTCTGTTACAGATATTGTTTCAAAGAAACTGACCCAGCGGGATGTAAACAAGGGCATTGCTTTTGATTCCCTGCCTGAATTGGGGCGGGATCTGACAGACCGATGGGACCTGTATCACACAGTAGGTGCCAAATATGCGTATCTTGGCCTGGATATTAGGTTACGGGAATTGGAGAAGCTCGCTCATGTTGTGAAAGGTGTCCAGTCTAACCAGGCACTCACACTTCTCACAGTAGGGTACCAGTTGCAGTCTTGTGTTTTGCGTGACCTGATGAATTATAAACAATCGCACGTCGCATATCAGATAGCGTTTGATGTAGCCAGGGAACTGGATGATCAGGACCTAATGGGTTCTGCGCTGGTACGTGAAGGAGTCACCCTCATTCAGCAAGAAAAGCCACAAGAGGCTATTATCTATCTCACCAGCGCATTGAATATTCTGGATGATCATGATTCATCAGTACTACGAGGACATATCCTTCAAGCACTATCCGAAGGATATGCTAAGATAACTGATAGAGAACAAAGCTGGAGAAGCATTGAGCAAGCAGAAATATATCAGACAAAGCAGGTAGATATAGAGGAGCGTAGCCTGGTTCGCGGCGTTACCGTTGCCTCAATTGCAGCACAAAAAG
>CAXTTV010000007.1:35635-54880 GCA_964247295.1 uncultured Ktedonobacteraceae bacterium
TGTTTTGTTACATGATCACCAGAGGGCAGTCATATTGATTGATGAAAGTTTGAGGCATTATGATACATCGCTTACCCGAGGGTATGCTCGGATGCTCACCCAGAAAGCTGAAGCTTTGTTTGGACTAGGGGTTATTGATGAGTGTCTTTATCATGCACATGAAGCACTCCTGTTAGCTAGAGAATCAGGATCTAATAAGACATTTGAGCGGATACAATCATTGTATAGCCGACTTCAGCAATCACATTGGAGAAAGGAACCAGGTGTTATCCAGGCACTCAGGGAGAATAGGAAGAATACATGAAAAAATCATTTTTAGCATTGCTCTTTGGCGCTGGCACTCTTGCTTTAGCGCCTTTTTTCTTTTTCTATCTCAAAGGTAGACGGTTCGCTTTGCGAGACCGCTTACAGCATGCAGATGCTATCGTGGTCCTTGCCGGTACACGCGGTAATATTGAATTTCTGAGAGGCAAGATCGCTACAGCAGTGCATCTTTATCAAAATGGTTGGGCACCATACATTGTTTGTAGTGGCAGGTTCAGCGTCAAAGTAACCGATACACCAGATCTTATCTCGATGTCTGAGCTACAAGAAGCGGTAGCCCTGGGTCGAATACAAGAGAAGGATGTCGCGCCAGCCGCCCGATCTTGGGACGTTGCGCTTGGAGCCCATTATATGTGTGACCAGGCTGTACAGATGGGGGTTCCACAAGATGCAGTCCTGATTGAGGGTGATTCCCTACACACAAAAGAAAACGCGGAGATGGTTCTGGCTCTGGCAAAAAAGCGCCAGATGCGGAGAATTATTCTTGTGACCTCTCCCTTCCACCAGAGACGTACATATCTCACCTTCGCGAAGGTACTTCAGCCTCATGGGATTGAGATCTTGAACTATTATGCCGACACTGGGGAATGGCACCCGGCCACATGGTTTCTCTCTCCTGAGTATCGCAAGTTGGTCCAGAGTGAAGAAGAACGAATAGAGAAGTATCGTGCGAAAGGTGATTTGCTCTAAAAAGGAACCCGCTAAATTGATGGTTTGGCGGGTTCCTCATCTCCTAATCAGGATATGTATAATTGTGTGCATGAAATGTACACGAATTGTGCATATTGTATCTCCATTTTTCACCCCTAATCCCCTACTTGTCATGTACTCTTAGAGATGTAATCAGTACTACTTTGTAGCTCTCTTTTCTAGATACTCATTAAAGTCCTGACGTTTAATTTTGTAGTCGCGCCCAAGCCTGTAGGCTTTTAGCTGCTTTTTACGAATCCAAGTTCTGACCGTTTCTTCGCCCACGCCGATCTCTTGAGCAATCTGCTCAACAGTAAGCCATTCTTGTTGTGTAGTCATTTGAAATTCCCCAATATAATTATGTATTTTAAGGTAAGTATAGACTTTTTTAAGCCAGTAGTCAAAGATAGACTTCTATATGTTGACAAAATGGTAATTTATGGTGTATTATGGTAAAAGTACAAGAGAAATGGCAATATCTGGTAATCAATCATGTTTTGAAGTATTGATTTGTAATTAACAGTAAAAAGCTCCTATGGCTGTAACCACAGGAGCCTATTGAACCCGAACTACAGCCTGGTCTAGCCTGGAAAACTGCCCAGAGCTGTAGTGAAACCACCAGCGTTGTCGCCGTCGGGATCTATGTATAGCATAACCTATACCGGCCCCGGCACGCAAGATGCATTTAGTGCTATTGCGCTATTGCACAGAAAGGGGCCAAAAATGGCTAGTTCTCTTTTCCAACGGATTGGATATAACCGCTTCTGCTTTGACGCATCTGTGTTAAGCGCAGAGCCCATTGACGCTAGCGATCTCTCCAGCCTGAAAGAGGCTGCCAGTCAAGATGGCCTGAGCTATGGACACATCGTCAAAGATCTAGGTTCTGGATGCTATCTTCTCCACATCTCATCAGATCCAGACTGTTTACCCTCATTCTTTTATACCCTCGTGCTCTCAGACGAAGATCTGTTAACCGCACTTCCCTGGGATTGCCGTTTGGCATCGCTTACCCCGCAGGAGATTGTGCGCCGCCTTGAAGCCTCTGGTATGGATGAAGAAGACCTGAGTTCTGATTTCGATGAGGACGAGGAAGAACAGGAACTGCTCCCGCTTCCTGAAATCAGCTTTGAGAGATCCGAGGTTGAGCAGGCTCTCCAACATGCCCACCCCAGGCAGGTGCAGCGTAAGCTCCTTGCTCTGGCTCTCAATCAGATCCACTCCGATATCACAGAGACCTATGGGGTTGCAAAGTCCTACCTCTCGGACCTGTTCGATAGGGTGCTTGATATCCAGAGCTGGCACAAGGATCATCCGAAGCATCCTCTCGTGATGGTCTCGCATGGTTCCCCCTCAAACGGTTTCGCCTGGGGCTTGAACATGGGCTTGCCTGTATCGCTCGCATAAACCCCTCTTTTTAACCCGCTTAAGGGATGGTTGTCCCTGTCGTGCGTTTTCTGGATAGCGTTCTCATATTCTCGCAAACCATCTAAGAAAGAAGGAGTACCGTATGGCTCAGGTGATCTCATTTCCGCTCTCTGCCGACGACGTAAAAGAGCTCGAAGGATTTCAGGCTCAGTTACAGAATAAGTCCAATGAGGCAGAAAAAAATAATAAGGTTGCCCTCCACAACGTCTACGTTCAGATTATGAAAACCACAGATCTCAAAATTACTAGCGCGAAGAACCGGGCAACCCGTGAAGAGGCTGCCGCGCGGAATCGTCGCCAGAAGGAAATGCGGAAGGCCGCACGCGCTAAGCTGCAATATGGTGCAACGAACACTGCACAGCCTATCGCATCTACGACGGCAACGAGCACTACCGCCAACGTGAAGCCGTAAGGATCGCTTTCGGTTCGCAATGGGTTCACATTCCTACATAAGTGAAAGCGACCCCAAAGCGAACCCGATCCGACCCTATACCGATCTAGAGAGCTCAGAGTTTTGAGCGAGTTTTCCGGGGTTTGCCCTGATTTATCGATACCAGCAAAAAAGGAGAATAAATCGTGTCAAATATGCCGCCCCCATCGGGGACGCAAGGCTCAGCAGGGAACACGCCTGCACCTTCAACGACTGTACAGACCGTCACTGGACCATTGCCAGCCCAGCCGACCACATCAAAGCGTTCGGCCATCACTGGATTTTTTAGCCGGGCTGTCAGCGCGGTTGCAAGTAAGGCCCTGACACCCATTCAGCGAGTCGGGGAACTGGTGGACCAGTCAGGCCAGCCGATCAACGTCACTATTCCAGGCCCACAAGCTCCAGAGACCGCCGATCAGCGGGTCGAGCGATACCGGCGGACGGTGGAGAAGCTAGACGATGATAAAGAGTCCTGGTTAGACTTCCTGGTGCGTTGGTTTCTGACCATAAATGCCTACCTGTGGCCGATCTGGATCGCCTACGCAATTGGCAATGAGATAGGAGCCGCCTATGGAGGGCGGTGGGACTGGGGCGATCCCTACAGTGTTGGAATGCACTCAGGAAGTCTGGCCGTCGAATTCGTGCTTGCCGGGTTGTCATTCGCGACTGCTCACGCTCTAGCGAAAGCCTTTATAGACAATTCCTATATCAGTAAGGCTGTGCTGGCAGCCCTCTTCTTCCTCTTGCTCTCCACCATTTCTGGTGTTTCCCAGTGGTACATCTTGACGCAACATATCCAGATGACCATGACGACCGTGATTGCTGGACACGCTGTGACAACCACCGATGGGGCGGCAGTCACTCAAGGGCTCTTCCGGACGCTTATTGGCCCGGCTGTTGATGTTGGAAGCCTGATCTTCCTTTCGATCATGAAGATCAAGTCCCTCAAGAAAGAACTGGCAAAGCTGGAACTGAAGGCCGCTGCCATCCAGCAACTGAACATGAAAGAGATTGAGGTAGAACGCGCCAGCACGGACGCTCAGCAAACACGCGAACGAAACAGCTTGATCATGGAAATGGAACGCATGAACCTGGAGGATGTCCGCAATAAGATGCAAGGCCAGATGAACGGCAACAATGGGAACCAGGCTCGCTGGTAGAGCTGTGAAAGGAGGTGAGAAACCATGAGGCTCTCCAGAGAGCAGACCGACGCCCTCTTGCATCTGCATGCAACATCGCTTCAGATCAGTAATCTGACAGAGGTAGACCAGCACCCCTTTACCTACCAGCTAGAGTACCGGGGGCAAATCTATACCGCATGCGTGCTTAGTCGATCCTGGGACTACTGGGAACACCGGTTAGGGGTCCATGCGCCTCACCTCTCAATGCTTATTGTCAGTAAGCATGATAGCTGTTTACCGATTCCTGTCTTAGAGATTGGCAGTGAGGGCTACTTTTATAAAGAGAAGGAGCGCCCCAAGTTCTTCGATCCCAGAGCTAGGCGGACCAAGAAAACAGCACTCGTGTTTCTGGGGGCGCTTCTCAGTGGAGACCAGCAGGCATTTGACGCCTTGAAACGCATGCATATCAGCTCACGAAAACGCTGTAAGCGGCGGCTTGAGGGGCTCTTGGAAGAGAGGCCGGGGCGTCCATTGCTGGTCGTGAAAACCTGACACCTATTGATATCCGAAAGCCACCATTTCCACTCTGGAAGTCTGGTGGCTTTTCTGTTGGAGGAAATGTATGACAAACCTAACAAGAGAAGCATTTGAGAGAGACCCGCGTGCCAAAGAGTTGCGTACCATCTGCTTGGAGATAGCTGGATCGGTAGATAACATTGTTGAGCAGAAAAATGGAGCGTGGAATGGAATGGAATGGAATATCATTCAGCGTCTCTATGAGCGCCTGATTGGAATGGAGATTTCTCCTACCATCAAAGCGGGGCTTGACGCTTCTGCGTATGAACATCCCCTCACGATGGCGGAGTATGTGGCAGGCCAGTGGGTTGAGCGGCTCAACAAAATACATTCTTGGGAGGAGCTGCAAGGAGATTTCATCTTTATGCGCTCTTACGTCAATATGACGTATCGGTTTCTTGATGCTGATTAGAAGGTGACTCGTTGGATCGAAGAAAGGTGAATGAGGATGATTATCAAGCACGTTGGGGCCAATGAAATGTTATTAGATGGGTTCGATCTTCTGGCGCGAGTTGAAGGCGATCCTGACTGGTCCTATAAAACGGAAACGTACTCCACTGGCAAAGAGGAAACAACCCTGTATTATCAGGCACACTTTGCCACCATCGTTGTCACCCGTGTCAATGGCGAGTTAGAGGAGAAATATCCTGCCAGGAACAATAAACGCGCTCGTTATGCCAATCTGGGTGAGGTGATTGCAGCGCACCGCGACCGGCCATCACTCCTGATTCCCATTGAGATGAAACAAAAGTATGGGTGGGTGCCAAAAGCCATACCTGGTCCCTGTGTCGTGGTGATACCCACTATCTCGCTCACGGATGCAGAGCTCGCCGCATTAGAGCATGTTGCCAGCGAGAATGGGATAGACCTGGAAACCTTGATTACTGATACCCTCAAGGATCTGGCAGCACAACAGCTCCCGATACCCGTTGGGGAATAGAAACAGTCTTGAGCATACCAGTGAATAGGAAAGAAGGAACACACACAGATGCAGAACATTGCAGAAATCAAAAGCGACTTATTGACGGTGAGCGAGGTCGCTCGCGAATTGCGTTGGGACGACACCACAGTTCGTCGCAATATTAAGAACGGTGCGATCCCTACATGGGCTGTCGTCACCTTACCCCACAAAGGGGATCGACAAGCGTATCGGATTAAACACATATGGCTTGACCGCCTGATTGCAGGTAAAGATACCAGCAAGCCTAAAGAGCAATAAAACATCAAAAAAAGTGGCCCTGCCCAGTCACCAAACCGAGAGCAGGAGCCGATCAACGGATGTCACCGTCTGATGCAAGTATAGCACAACCGGTGACATCTCTGCTTTTAAAAGGAGAAACGGATGTCCCCATTCAAACAGACCCTCGTGACAGGGGTACTTTTACTGATCGCTGTTGCCGTCGTCTTAGGATTGATTCGCGTTGCGTTGCTTACTCAGGGGCGGCCACTACCAGCGCCGGCTCTGGTCCAGGTAGCCCATGCTCAAGACCGGTCTCCCGATACGGTCATTGGCGCTCCTAGTGTCACCCCGAAGTTTATCAATCAGGTTCTGGCAAAAGCCCATTCACCCGCCAGCGGGACCGGTCAGGCCCTCTATGATCTGGGAAAACGATATCAGATTGACCCGGCATATGCTCTAGCTTTCTTCCAGCACGAGAGCGGGTATGGCAAAGAGGGCATGGCGGCGCGTACGCACTCGCTCGGGAACCTCCGATGTATGCCCGAGTACCGCTGTCTGGAAGAGGGGGGTGGCTACGCCACCTTTGACTCCTGGCAGCAAGGATATGGAGCCTGGTACAGGTTGATAGGCGACCTCTACATTCGCGAGTGGGGGTGCTCAACAGTGGAACAAATCATTCCCCACTACGCGCCACAAGCGGACCATAACGACGAATTTGCTTACATCCAATCGGTCCAGACGGCGGTTGAGGGGTACAGAGCCGGGAGGACAGAGGTATGATGATCGCGTTTGTGATCCTGGGTCTGATCCTGGGGATCATTGGGGCGTTATGGATCACGCAGCCACGTCCACCGGCTGTTTCCCGACGGATGTCACCACCGGAACCAATCCAGTTAGTCTCCAGGTCTTCAGTCTCTGGTATCGTGACCATGAATTGCTCACAATGCGGATCGCCATTTGAGTCAGGGGACGCCTATTGCGATGAATGCGGCAAGCCTCTGGGACCCGCTCTCAGGAAGACGCTTCCGTTGGCTCGTGGAGGAAGGAGGCCCGACCGTGGCGCTTAACCCGATTGAACTGGTGGTACAACAGGCCAGCGCTCCCGATCCGCAGAATGATCCTGCTGGTGTTCGCCAATTGATCAAAATCCTTCAGGATCTTCAAACAACCGAAGGGGTCTATGCCCCTCTCTCTATGGATCTACTCGATGAGTATCCCATGTTACGGGCATATACAACGCTTGAAGACGCGATCCAGGATCTGTGTGCCCAGGATGGGCTTGCCCAGTATTCGCGCAAGAAAGCCACATTCAGGCCGCATTGAAACTCCCGTCGATCCGACGGGAACGTCAGCAGGCGATCCGGCTCTTCATCGAGCTGGACGCCCGAAGCTTTCTTTAAGGGGGAAGTACACCATGAGACATCTGCGGCTTCTGTTTGCGGGTATTGCCGTATTGCCATCTTGTTTGCGGCGATGGCGGTGTGGAGTTTCCTCTCTGGTGGTTGGGTTGGGATTGCTCTAGGCCTTCTCAACAGCATTGGATCAGCGGCTTTTCTTTTGATGATAACAAGGTAAAAAGGAGGAATGAAGGTGGCAAATACCTATGGTGCTCAGAAGGTTGAGCAACTTCCCAGGTTGCTTTCTGATGAAACCTATCTGGATGTGGCAGTCAGATACTGGTCGGGTCGAGCCTTAGCAGAACTCCTGGAGTATGAGAGACCAATTACGGAGTCAGGGATCAGTGATACATTTTTGATCGAACTTGAAGAGGAGCTCGATGAGCAATGCGATGGTCGCGATTGCGATTGCGAGGACATTCTCGAAGAGTACGAATCCCTGGCAGATGTTGTGGAACAAATGGCGGTGAAATGGGGCCAGAGTCTTATGAATGGATGTGATCCCTGGAACGTCAATGGAGGGGATACAAGCTCACCTACGCCCACGCGGGAACGTTTGGAGAAGCTCTCCCAATTGCGGAACGACGAAACCTACCTGGAAAAGGCCACACGCTACTGGTCTGGCCGCGTGCTCGTCGAGCAGCCTGATTCGCACCAAAAAACGCATACCACATGGGACCGCCCGATTGCGCGAGACGGCATAGCTGAGACCTTTCTCAATGAGCTTGGGGACATGCTTGATGCGTTTCTTGAGGATGAGGAAGACGACACACTAGACAAGGTGATCAAAGCATGTTCACCTCTCGCCAACAAGATTGAAAAGCGAGTCGTGAGGCTTGGGAAAACCCTTCTAAAAGAAAATTGTAAGAAGATGAACAACAAGCTTCTGAAGGAGGGAAAAGCCTGATGCTGACGGAAAGTGAGAAGCAAGAAATACAGCAGCAGGTTCAGCAGGGAGTGGCTTGCTACAAAGAGCTGATCAGACAGAATGGCCTTGAGCCCGATGACAAGCTGGTCACTATCATGACCCTGGAGCTTTCCACCCGCATGGTTCAGGAGTATGAAGCAAAGAAAGACCTTGCCGTAAAAATAAAGATGATGCAGCAGCACCAGCAACGCGAGGGCATGAATGAGATCACAGAGAGCGGGGGACGGATGCGTCTGATCATCTGTCCACTGCTTGCGGCCTTCTGTGTCCTTATGGCCTGGTTGAACTTCAGTCACGCAAACCTTCCCATGGGTTTGATCTTCAGTGTGGGGGCTCTGGCCTTTCTGCTGATGCTGGTCCTGGGAGCGATCTTTGATCGGCCTACTGGGAGGAAATGAATGAACGTCGTTAGATACGCTTACTCAGGCGGATACGAGTTGTGCGAGAAATGTGCTCTGAAGGCTGGCCTTCAAGATCCACATAATGAAACCTGTGAGGCCGCAGCCATCTTTAGATATTCTGAAGTTGATAGCGATTGTGTCTGTGACAGTTGTCACAAGGTCTTTCTTGAAAAGAATGTGTAGTATCCCGGCGAGAAGAGGCGCAAGCCCTTCGGCTGGTGATAACGAAAGGATCATCTCAGGCGCTTTTCCTCATGAAGGAGATACATATGTCAGTTTTGCAGCCCAAAGCGGCAAAAGTCACTGCTGCGCGAGCTCTTGATATTGTCTGTGAAGAGTGCGAAACGCTCTGTGTCGACACGTATAGTTCCACGATGATCACCGAAGAGAGCGAGACCGTGCTATGTGAGTGCTGTGGGACCTTCTACGAGGTCCCTTCACAGGCTTTTCGCGTTGTTTATAAGGCAAAGTGTAAAGCCAAAGGGAAACATCATTAAGTCGCTTTGACAATCATCTCAGGTGCTTTTCCTTGCTGGGGACGAGCGCCTTTTCTCATAGAAAGGACACCAGATGACCGATATTCAGACGCCGTTCAATCATGCACACGAGTTGTTGACCCAGATGCAGACCAGCAGTCTGCAAGGGCTGGAAGCGATTATACAACGGAGACAGCTTTTTGAAGCATTTGACCGGGACCTGGAAGGCGTGGAACATGCAATCGCTCACGTCCGGGGGTCCTACCGTAGATTGCCATCCCTCCCTGATCCATCCGTCGTGTTGTGGGCTCAGGCGACGCTCTCGCTCCCTCATTTCTACGTAGAGGTTGACACCAACGGACTTGACGATCGTGCGGAAATCACCCGGTTTCTGCTTCTAGGTGCGGACGGGTTGGTCGCTTTCGATAGCTTGGTCAAACCAACACAGTCTGTTTCCGCGAAGATTGCCCATATAAACGGCGTTTCTGCTGAGGCTTTAGAGTCCGCTCCATCGTTGGGGGAGATCTGGCATCAGGTATCCCAACTCATACAAGGAAAGTTCCTCGTGTCCTATGGGCTGGAATTTGACCAGAAAATGCTCGCTCAGAACGCGACCCGTTTGGGCCTTCCGCCTCTCCCCATTGCTGGCGATTGCTTGATGGAACAATCAGGGCGCTACATCTCCACAAGCCTGTATCGGAAGCTCTCTAGCGCAAGTCAGATGCTGGGACATACCTTACCGGATCACCCTGATCAGACGGCCCTGGACCGGGCTCAGGCGCAAAGAGCCCTACACATAGCGATAGCAGAGGGTAGAACCGCCGGAAGCCAGAAAGCTTCACCTGAGGGGAGCCCGTCAACGGCTGTGGATGATTTCAGCATTGATGACAATGACATTTTCCCCTGATCGGAAAACGAGATGACTCAGCACGTCAAGATGCTCTGCGGGGTCTGTGCGGCTCCATGCCGGGGCCAGTGCAACTTTTGTCAGCGCCCCCTTTGTGCCTCTCACAAGCCAAAGCGGGGGCGTTGCCGCCTCTGCTCTGGCAGAAAGAAATCTGTTCCCCAATATATCCCGTCGGGAGCACAGTTAGTAGCCCCAGGGACACCAATCCCGCCCTATCCAACGCTCTCTCAGCCATCGCCACCGTCCAGCTTGCCCGACTTTACAGCAATGAGCGATCAACAGATCAAAGACTGGATGCAGGTGATCCACGACTGGCTGAGCAAGAAACAGCGCCGAGAACGAGGCTACCTGGATCGGCGGGCAAAACGCGGAACGCACACACCTACTGACGAAGCATATGAAGATGACCAGATCCAGGAAGCGGCCCTGCTTGCTTTTCTGGATCGACTTCTCAAACAAATTCCATAAGGAGAGACTATGACAAAAGAAATTGATCCGTATCCCTTCAACTCCATCCAGAACCACCTGGACAGAAAGGGGATAGGGCTACAAACCATGAACCCGCCGGTAAAGAAGATGATCTCTACCCTGGGATATCGGCAGAAAGGTGCTGAAGAGCATCTGAAGCGGTTAATCCAACAGGGCTTTCAGATCATCGACATTCGGACGCGCGCAGGATCGCGATATAACCCTGCATACAATTGGGGACAGTTGAAAGCACGCTTTGGCGACCGATACACCCATTTCAGAGAGTTGGGGAACCGGAATTACCCTCACAAACCGTACGAGCTGGCAAATGAGCAGGCCGGGATCAATAAGGCGGCTGCTCTTCTGCTTCTGGCAGATGTACCGGGCGTGATCCTGCTCTGTGCCTGCCAGGATGCGCATGAATGCCATCGGTCCCTGGTTGCAGAGCTCTTACAGCAGCGAATCTCCAATGCTCAGGTCATTCATCTGGAGGAGGCATGAGCGCCACACGCATCTCACTGTGGGAAGGGGAGCGGCTCACAATGGAACGCTCCCATGCTCTCACCGTCGAGTCACTCCAAGCATATGGAGCTCTGTATCGCCACTGGGCAGTTGCCTACAGTGGGGGAAAAGACTCTACTGCTCTGGTCACGCTGGTGGCGCATCTTATCCTTACCGGTCAGATTACGCCCCCTCAATCGCTGACGATCCTGTATGCCGATACCAGAATGGAATTGCCTCCTCTACAGGCGACGGCGATGCAGCTCCTGGAAGTCCTGAAGCAGAAGGGGTTTCAGACACAGATCGTACTTCCACAGCTTGATCAGCGGTTCTTCTCGTATATGCTGGGGCGGGGGGTGCCACCCCCCAAAAACCGGTTTCGGTGGTGTACACCTCAGTTAAAGATAGAACCGATGCAAGCGGCTCTATTGGGTTTGAGAGAGCACTACCAGGAAAAGTTCTTAATGCTGACGGGGGTCAGGATTGGAGAAAGTGCTGCGAGGGATCAGCGCATCGCTCTCTCCTGTAGCCGTGACGGATCTGAATGTGGACAGGGATGGTTTCAAACCACCACCCCGGCGGCAGTTGCGGATACGCTGGCACCTCTGTTGCATTGGAGGGTATGCCACATTTGGGATTATCTCCAGTTCCATGCACCACGCTTCGGCTTCCCAACCCAACCGATCGCAGAGATCTATGGTGGGAGTGAAAAAGAAGAAATCAATACACGCACGGGGTGCGTCGGGTGTAACCTGGCCTCGCGTGATGTGGCTCTGGATACAGTGCTCAAGCTTCCCGAATGGGCCTATCTGGCACCGCTTCAGGGATTGCGACCGTTGTACGCAGAGTTGACGAGGCCAGAGTCGCGCCTACGGAAGGACGGGACTGACCGGCGTAAAGATGGGACCTTAACCGCCAATCCCATGAGGCTGGGGCCGCTTACGATGGAGGCGCGGATCATGGGATTGGAGCGGGTCCTGACCATCCAACGCGAGGTGAATACCAGTGCCAGAAGGCGCCAACGGCCTTTGATAGACCTGATCAACCAGGAAGAAGAGGCGCGTATCCGCCTGCTTATTGAGCTGAACACGTGACCTGAGAAGTGGAATGGAACCGAAGTGCGGGGAGATGTGCTGCTTGATCAGGTGATTGCCGACGGGATCACCCAGCCGATACTTACCCCTTTAGAAACCTGATGACCATAGAAAGGATACAAGGACGATGGCAAAAAGCCGAAGCGTGCCCACAGCACTCCTTGAAGACCCATTGTACTATACCCAGAGCAGCGATACTCAAATCATTCTGTTGGACCTGATTTTGAAAGCAGATGATGAGGGGAGGGGGCTGGCAGAAATCGGGTTTCTGTCTCGCACCTTTAATAAGGAGGCTGCCACAATCACAAAAGCAATGGAAACTCTTTGCCATTGTGGCTTGCTTCAAGTCTATCAAGTAGAGCATTCCTATTACCAACTCACACGTTGGGAAGAGTGGGAAACCTTAAGTAAACCAGCACCCAGCCGGTTTCCATCTCCACCCGTTCATAGTTCCCCAAATTCTCCAGGGGTTCCCAGGGGTTCCCAGGGGTTCCCAGGGGATTTTGGGAAAACCTTCTCTGAAGAAGAAGAGGAAGGGGAAGAAGAACAGAAGAGAACAGAAGAGGAAGCCGAAGATCCCAACCCGAAGATTGTCCCCCTCCACGGCGGCGACGATATGGTCATGCAAAAGCTGGCAGAAATCCTCAAGCTGGTTCCCTCAGAACCTCTCTTGCGGGTGGTGCAAGAGTATCAGCATTCTGGGCTTTCCCTTACGGGAGAGGCAGATGCTGCGCGAGAGTGGTTGGACTCTCCCCAGAACAAGCACCGAACTCGTGTCAGCATCAAATTTTTCCGCAACTGGTTGGAGAGGTCGCGAGATGAGCGCCGCCGGCGGGAACAGCAAACTCAAAAAGCAACCGGCACGGAGGGCCAGATAGCGGCGCGGTCCAGTCCCGCCAAACTCCCTGATCTGACCGGCCTCGAAACCAAATATCGCAATGAGATGAACGCGAGAAAGGGGACATAATGGAAAAGCAGTTCCCGTATAGTCTGGAGGCAGAACAGGGTCTACTGGGAAGTGTGCTCATTGACCCGGAAGCCCTGGCCCAGGTGATAGATGTTGTGCATGCGGAAGATTTTTATCGCGATGAGCATCGCATCATCTTTGAAACTATTGTCCGGCTGAACGATGCCCGAACCCCAGCCGATTTCATCACATTGTGTGAAGCCCTGGATCGGGCAGGACAGCTCGAAGCCGCTGGTGGCGGGAGTACTATCACCTCTCTCGCTAATGAGGTTCCTACCAGCGGGAATGTCTTACACTACGCTGGTATCGTGGCCCAGAAGGCGTTACTGCGACGATTGATCCACGCTGGGAGCGAGATCGTCGGATTGGCCTATGAGGAGTCTGAAGAGGCATTAGAGCAAGCAGAAAAGATTATCTTCGGCTTGCATCAGCAGCAGAGCGAGGGCCGTTCTCTCAGCCATGTGAGCGAGATCATGAATTCCTGCATGGCGCATTTAGATCTGCTGCATGACCGAAAAGCGGATATCATTGGTGTTCCCAGTGGTTTCCATGACCTGGACATGGTGCTGTCGGGTCTGCAACCATCGGATCTCATTATTCTGGCAGCCCGTCCCCGTGTAGGAAAAACGAGTCTGGCTTTGAATATCGCACGAAATGCTTCAGAGGTGGGGAAACGAACGGCAATCTTTAGCCTGGAGATGAGCCGCGAGCAACTTGGGCTTCGCTTGATTGCCATGCAAACCCGGATTGACCAGGCAAGGTTGAGGAAAGGGTGGGTTCATGATGAAGAGTGGACTCAGATTGTGACGGCTGTTGGGGAACTGTCCGACGGGAGTATCTGGATTGACGATACTGCGGCAATCTCGCTCGCTTCCATGAGAAGCCGGGCCAGACAGCTTCAAATGACGAGTGGGCTGGATCTCATCGTGGTCGATTATCTCCAGCTTATGAAATCCGGTGTCGAGAAGCGCAACGCCAACCGCGAGCAAGAGATTGCGGAGATCAGCCGGGGTCTCAAGGCTCTGGCAAAAGAGCTCAATGTTCCGGTTCTGGCTCTAGCCCAGCTCTCACGCGGGGTGGAGCAGCGACAGGATAAGATCCCGCTCCTTTCGGATCTAAGAGAGTCTGGGGCCATCGAGAATGATGCAGACGTGGTGATGTTTATTCACCGCGAGTCTCTCTACAATCCCGAGACGGAGAACCCCAACACTGCTGATCTGATTATTGCCAAACACCGCAATGGCCCGGCTGGAACGATCCGTCTAGGCTTCGAGGCCACGCAGACCCGCTTTTATGATCTGCTTGTCAGCCCAATGGAGGAGGAGGAATGACGCTCGATATCACGGTCACCGATATGTTTTGTGGGGCCGGTGGCTCAACGACGGGAGCGACGCAAGTCGGCGCTTCGGTGCAGCTCGCGATCAACCATTGGGATCGGGCAATTGAGACGCACAATCGCAATTATCCCGACACGACGCACATCCTGACCGATCTGCATGCCGCCAGCCCTCGTAGGTTTCCTCACACGACTATCTTGATTGCCAGCCCAGAATGCACCAGTCATACTCTGGCGAAAGGGCGCAAGCGCAAGGGAGAGAGAACGGACCTGTGGGGTCTGGAGGAACCAGATCCCAAAGCCGAAGCTGAGGAGCGAAGCCGATGTACGATGTGGACTCCTCTGGACTGGGCAGAATGCCACGATTATGAAGCAATCATCTTAGAAAACGTGGTGGACGCGCATCTATGGCGGCCCTTCTCATCTTGGTTAGCTGCCTGGAAAAGTCTGGGGTATGACTACCAGATCGTGTACCTGAACTCCATGCACGTTCACCCGACACCTCAGAGCCGGGACCGGATGTACGTTGTGGCCTGGAACCAGGGGAACCCAAAGCCTGATCTTACCATCTGCCCTACGGCTTTCTGCGCGGGGTGTGACAAGGAGATTCAGGCCATCCAGTCATGGAAGAACCCTGCTCGCAAATACGGTAAATATCGTCAGCAGTATCTTTATCGCTGCCCCCAATGTGCAAAGGAGGTGACGCCCTACTATGAACCAGCCGCAACGGCCATTGACTGGTCCGTGCCAGCTCCACGCATCGCAGACCGGAAACGTCCCTTGCAGCAGAAGACCATGCAACGCATCGGATATGGTCTGGAGAAGTTTGGGCGAAGCGATCCATTCCTGCTAGACCATCTGGGAGAGTATCGCTCTCGTCCCATACGGGGGCCTGTCTCGACGATCTGCGCCGGTGGGAACCATCACAGCCTGGTCACGCCACCAGGGCAATCATGGCTTCTGAGCTACTACAACCATGGTCAGCTCGTCCCCACCTCGCAGACGATTCCCACGGTGACCACTCTGGACCGGCATGGATTGCTCACCAGCGAACGGCACCAGACGGGACCGATCGCAGTGGAGGATTGTGGGTTCCGAATGTTGATCCCCAAAGAGATTCAAGCCGCGATGGCCTTCCCATCAGAGTACCAGCTCACCGGTACCCGCCGTGAGCAGGTCAAGCAGCTTGGCAATGCTGTTACCCCGCCAGTGATGAAGCTCTTGATGGAGCGGGTCATCGTATCACTTTCGTAGAGGAGATTATGATTGAGCCCATTCTCAAATATCCAGGGGCGAAATGGCGCGATGGCCCCCAAATGTGTGGATGGGAACAAGCATCGAGGATGACTTAGTAACATCACGGGCCGACATTCTCTGAGCAACACCGGCGGCAATTAAGTTCCTGTCTTGTGAGCCCCTCATAGGACCGCTGCTCTCGCTCGATTTCAGTGGAACAGATTGGGCCATCTTTGGAGATGAGTCAGGAGATGAGGCGCGCCCGATGGATGTAACTTGGGTCCGCAAAGCTATTGAGCAGGCCCGTGAACGGGGCACAGCGGTATTCGTGAAGCAGATGGGGACCGTGTGGGCGCGTGAGCATCACCAGAGGGGGGCAAGGGTGGTGATCCAGGGCTCTGGGAGCCAGACCGGCGCATTCGCGAATATCCTAATACAACCTCACTTATTGTATAGAATGCGTCTTGAAAGGAAGTGTATACATGAGGAAACAGAAAGCACAAAAAAGTGAACCCGTATTAGATCTAAATCCAGAGCAGCTTCAACTCCTGGATATTGAAGATCTCATTCGGCTGCTAAAGATTGGTCGGACTACCATCTATGATCTCATTCGTACTGATGGACTTCCAACTATAAAATTGGGAAACTCTACCAGATTTTCTGCGGTCTCGTTACAAAAATGGATTGCAGCACGTGAGCAAGCCTTCTAAACAGATAGATAAGAAAGCCTTCATTTAACCGGGTATTGTATATCTCCCAAATGGAGGCTTTTTATGACCAATTAGTTTAAGGAAACAGAAAGCTTAATACAATGGTAGACAAAGAGAAAAAGGGTAAACAGAAACGCAAAAAAAGCATTAATGGATCAGGCTCTGTCTTCCACCGTGGTGATGGACGTTGGTCTGCAAAATTCTTGGTAGAGGAAACGGGAAAATACAAGTTTCTTTATGCATCATCTGAAAAAGAGGCATGGACAAAGCTCGATAAAGCACTTTTTGAACAGAAACAAGGGAAATTGGCAGTAGGGCCTCAGCGAAAGCTGAAAGAGTACCTCATACAATGGTTAGATGAGGTACAAAAAAGCAAATTAAAGATAAGCAGCTACATGAGATACAAAAAAACTATTAATGGATATATTATTCCTGCTCTAGGACATCTTAATTTGCAGAAGCTGACACCCCAACAGGTGCAAGCTTTTTATACTCAAAAGCTTAATGATGGGTTGTCTTCTAAATCTGTAAATGCTATGCATGGGGTTCTACATGCTGCATTAGATAATGCAGTTCGTTGGAATCTTGTAAATAGAAATGTTTGTGATCTCGTGACTCCGCCCAGCATTGTCAGCAAAGAAATTCAAACGCTTACTTTAGAGCAGGCCCAGAAATTGCTCCATGCAGCGAAAGGGCATAGGCTAGAAGCTATTTTGACATTGGCTCTCACAACTGGAATGCGACGTGGTGAATTGCTAGCTCTTCGTTGGTCTGATATCGACTTTAAACATCAGAATCTCCAAGTACGTCGGACCGTAGATTTTATTGCCCCACATGGATACGTTGAGACGGAACCGAAGACCGCGAAATCAAGGCGTAAGATAGCCCTTCCACCTTTTGTGATAGATATGTTGGGTCTTCATCGCCTTCATCAAAACGAACAGCGCCTTGCTATTGCAGATAAATGGGAAGAGAAAGATCTTGTCTTTACAGGCTTGCAAGGAGGATACCTCAATCCCCGTTATATTCTCAAATTATTTGACAAGCTCTTAAAAGAAGCTGGCCTTCCTCACATTCGCTTTCATGACCTTCGGCATAGCGCAGCAACACTTTTGTTGGCGATGGGTGTCCACCCCAAGATTGTGCAAGAGATTCTTGGTCATAGTCAAATTAGTATGACACTTGATACCTACTCTCACGTCCTGCCTTCCCTTCAACAAGAAGTGATGGAGAAATGGGGGAGATTGTTTCAAAATAATGATGACAATGATGGAGAAGCGAATAAAGCTAGAGAAACATAGTTTTTGTGGGATTCTTCTTCTCATTTGGTGTCAATTTTGGTGTCAAAGGGTTGATTGGTAATGTTAGGCACAAAATAAGGCCGCCTATGAAGCTGTTTCATAGGCGGCTAATGTGGTGGAGATGGGGAAGAGTTGAACTTCCCGTCCAGACAGATCTATCGAGGAATATACTACAGGCATAGTCGCTATTTTAGCTTATCCACCAGGGCTCCTAACGACAGGATCTCAGGCGGTGGCCCTCTGGTCTTTGCTGCTAGTTAGAGGACGATGGCTAACAGCGCATCCCAATGTGTGTGACGCCCTGATCTGGCCCCAATGGGCTTAAGCCAGGAGGACGACGTCTGCTAGCTTATTAGGCCGCGAGAGCGTAGGAAGTGTTGCTGTTTTTGGCAACTAATTTTTTGCCGGTTGTTTAACGAGAGTGCGTACCGGCACCTCGACCTGCGATTCAACAATCGATCCACCTGTCGAAACCCGACATCCCCATAAGTTGAATATAATGCATGTCATCAACGTCATACACAGTTGCTAGTGTATCATAAAGATGCTCAAAATGCAATCTCAGATTGATTAAGGTTCAACTTCCTTTCTTGAGGAACCGTTCAAGATGAACAATGGCCCGCTCGTGTTGTCCTTCGCCGATCTTGCGCTGTTCGTCATAGGCTTCCACAGTAAAGACCAGTCTACATCCATCGATTTCTATCAACCTGGCAACTGCCCGGACTTTCTGTCCGATTGGTGTCGCGGCCAGATGACGGACATTCACAAGTGTCCCGACAGTGACATAGCCAGCTTCCAGATCCTCGGATACTGCTTGCCAGGAGGCATTCTCCATCAGGCTGATCATCATTGGAGTTGCGAAGACTTCGACTCCTCCAGCTCCAACTGCGGCGGCGGTATTATTGTGGACGACAGTTGTGGTTGCTTCTGAACGGAGGCCGATCTCTAATGGCATATCGGTTTTCCTTCTTGCTTTTCTGTCAGTATACAATAATTGCTGTTTCTTGAGATCTGTGAGTGTGTTCGTTACGATCTCTGACTCGTATAGTAGAAAGTAGGATCTTGTTATATATGTTTTTAATGGGAGGGAAGTATGTCAGCATCTTTTGAACGGGTCGCGCATCGTGGGGGGACCGGTCTGTCTCCGCAGAATACGCTGGGGGCGTTTATCAAGGCGTTGTCTTTGCCGATAGATGCGGTGGAGCTGGATGTGCAGATGAGTCGTGACGGCCAACTGGTTGTTTTTCACGATAACTATGTCGATCAATTGACGGATGGTAGAGGCAATATTCTGGATCTTGATTTTGCCTATCTGCGCGGCCTGAATGCTGCCGTCCATTTTCCTGGTGGCTGGAATGAGCGCGAGCGGATTCCTACGTTGGAGGAGGCTCTGCTGGTGTTAAAGGATCGCAAGCGGGTCTGTATTGAATTAAAGGCCAGTGAGCGTGATGGGGTGTACGATCGTTATGAGAGGATCGCTGAGAATACAATTATGGAGATCCATAATCTTGAGATGACGGATCAGGTGAAGATCATTTCGTTCGATTGGCAACTTCTACCGCAGGTGAAGGCTCTAGACCCCGCGATTGCGACGGGAATGATTGTCTCACGATCCTTCTGGCAACCCGAGGAGGTTGGGGCGATAGAGCGTCTGTTGGGGGCCGCAACCCTGGCACAGGTGGATTGGATCGACCTGGATGCACGCCTGTTTCAAGCTGATCTGCTGGCCGCTGTTCATGGACATGGGTTGAAGATAGGGCTCTGGACGGTAAATGAT
>CAXTTV010000008.1:0-54522 GCA_964247295.1 uncultured Ktedonobacteraceae bacterium
AGTCCGGGCAGTTGGCAAGCAAGCACTACTCAGAATATATTAAACGCTCGCTGCGTACCGAGCACCACCCAATGCTCATCATGCTAGAAGATGACGAGGCCAACGCTGAAAGGACCGTCCATTTCCAGCCAGAAAAGTAAATCTGGAAAGGGCTTCCTATGGGGCTTTTCCCGCCATTCCTGGTTTGAGGCACCTGGGGAATTTTCTCTCAGGGTCTTATGGGAAGCCCCTTCCCATTCTATCAAATTAATGAGGCCAGTTATTTTCAAGGTACAGCTTGATTAGCCCTGCATGTGACAGTGGACGGTTCACCTGCTCCAGATCATAATTGGTCTCGTAATCCAGAAATACGAGCGTTTTCTCTTGCTCTATCTCTTTAAGCTCTGCAAGCTGATCTTGAAGGACATGCTCCAATACCCAACGGTATGTGGGAAGATAAATCAGGCGGCGGGCCTCCACATACGTAAGCAGTTGATCTCCAGCAACCCCTTTTCGATGCCCACGCACCAGTCCATGTTTCCGCGTCGATCTCTTCAAATTCTTCATGGTGGAGATGGCAAACTTGCCTGGATCGACATCCGCCTGCTCAAATACTTTTAGCCCCTGCCAGATACCCTCAACGCTCGCGCTGATATATCCCGGCGAAAAAGGGACTGGAATGTTCCCATGAGGATAAAAAGGACTGAAACGCACCCAGGGATCTACCCCACGTGAGGTCACATCAAAAATAGCTGCCTTGGGATGCTGCTGCCCAATTTTTCCCACCGAGGACCGCCGATTGTAAATAAAAATCATCATTGCTACCTCTATACCTGTTCTCTTTAAGAAAGAAATGTTCTCCCCTATATGTTCTTTTTCAAGAACTCGTCTCAGGTACCATAGGCACCCCTCTCCATCAATAGAATATGCCCCCATCAGGGCTGTTTCATTCCCATTACGACTTGACGACGACTCACAAAAATGAGAGTATCAACATTAGATAAAGCAGGAGCCCAGCCCAATGGGACAATTTCACTATGCTCAATTCTAAATAGTCTCCTCTATTGCCTGCGAAAAGAGAAAGACGTTCCTGTTCAGAAATCGGGATAGAATGAGGGTAGGTTGGGCTACGTGCTTCCCTTTGCCACGGGTCCACACGTGACCCGCTCTACGGGCGATGGCGAGGAAGGAAAACATCGTTCCTTTCTTTTCGCACGCGACCCGATCTACGAGCGGTAGTGAAAGTATCCTGGGTCCCGTTCTTTCCGGCGGACAAACCGCCGGGCTACGGGACTCCAACTGAGTGGTCTTCGAGATGCTCATCAATTTTCCCAATAGAGTTGCCTGCTTTCTACCTCTACCTCTTGACAAGATAATAACAAAAAGCTATATTAAATATAGCAGATAGCTATGAAAGATGGGAGTCCGGTGTGGATCTATCTGAGAAGATGAAGCATTTGCGGAAGGTCGAGGGCGATCTTCGCGGTCTGAATCGTCCGATGACGCAGATCGAGGTGGTTAAAGCGATGCAGGATGAGCAGGATGAGACTATCAGTCAGGCGTACCTGTCGCAACTTGAGAGCGGTAAACGCGTCCATCTGACGGCCTCGACCCGTGATCTACTGGCGCGCTTTTTTAAGGTCCATCCCGGCTATCTGGTCAGCGATCCACCGGATTTTTCATCTGATCTCTTAACTGAGATGTCGGCCAGCACTGAAGATCGGCTGGCGGCCTGGATTACAGCTATGGCTGAAGAGTGGCACGCGGAACCAACGGTGGCGACGTTTTTTATGCGTCTGGGCCTGGTGGACAATCCGCGCCACTATCTTTCTTTATTTACTGATCTTATGCAGCTCTCTGAGCCAGAGCTGGCGGCGGTTGCCGAGGCTCTGACCCAATCGGATACTCACTAAAAAGGTTCATTTGATCTCTCTATACCTTTTGCGTTTACCTTCTCTGAAACGCTTATACAATCTTTCTGTACATTACAAGATTTCAGACTTGTTCCCAGAATGGGAGGTAGGAATTGATCGCCACAGATACGCTTTCATTGATCTTTTTGATTCTTGGTCTGACCGGCTTCGCGTTCTTTGTTGTGACGGCGCTGCTTGGCAATCTGGGCGGCCATGGCCATGCGATGGATGGTCATGGCTCCCATGGGCACCATCTCCACCTGGGGCACCAAGGTCACGGCCACCACTTTTCAATACTGGGAATTCTAAATCCAAACTCACTGTTTCTTTTCTTGTTTGGGTTCGGTTTCTCCGGTTATCTTTTCCACAACGCAACCCATCTACTCGCGCTTTTTGTGGTACTACTGGCCCTGGTCTGCGGACTATTTGTAGCCGGGATCGCTCTGATGCTGATCGATCGGATCTTTGGTGATAGCGAAGCTGATACGGTTCAGGATGTCTCGGACCGCACCGGTATGATCGGCAAGGTGAGCCTCTCTATTCCTGAACATGGCATGGGTGAGATTATCTATGTGTCCCCTGCTGGTATGCGGAAGGCGATTCCTGCCCGCAGCATCGATGGGCGGCCAATCCCCTCTGGTCAGGAAGTTGTGGTGGTGAGCTCGCCTGGTACGGTCGCGGAGGTGGATACCTGGGACCATTTTATGGCAACTTCCGACGATCCTCCCGTTTCACCACATTCCAAAGATGTTGAAAGATTGCGCGCGTTCCTTCATACCTCTGATCTTTCTACTTCATTTGACTCTCCAGTATCTCTGTCCCAGGATGGACAGAAGGAGTAACAAAAAACAATGGATAGCATTTTAATTTTCGGGGTCGGCGGCGCTATTCTTCTTATCGTTATCGTTATTCTGATTATTCAAGTGTATGCTCGTCTGCTGCGTAAGGTCGGCCCCAACCAGGCCTTGATCGTCTATGGCTCTGGCGGGACTTCGGTAATTACCGGAGGCGCTCATCTGGTGGTGCCAATCTTTCAGCGCGCTCAGGATTTCTCGCTTGAGCTGATGTCCTTTGATGTCGCCCCCTCGCAGGATCTGTATACGACACAGGGCGTGGCGGTCAATGTGGAAGCTGTCACTCAGATCAAGGTGCGCTCCGATAAACAAAGCATTATTACGGCTGCCGAGCAGTTTCTGAGTAAAACGCAGGCCGACCGCGAGAACCTGATCCGCCTGGTGATGGAAGGCCACCTCCGTGGGATCGTCGGCCAGTTAACAATCGAGGAGTTGGTGAAAGATCCCGAGAATGTTGGCACTAAAATGTTGAAAACGGTGACGCCCGATATGGAGAAGATGGGCCTGACAGTCATCTCTTTCACGATTAAAGATGTGCGCGACCGCAATGACTATATCACGAATATGGGCCGCCCAGAGATCGTCCAGATCCGCAAACAGGCCGATATCGCCAGTGCGGTGGCCCAGCGGGATACACAGATCCAGCAGGCCAATGCCTCCCGCGAGGCGGCGGTTGCCCGCGCGATGGCTGATGAAGAGCGGGTCCGAGCTGAGACAGAGTCTCTGGCCCTTCAGGCACAGTCTCAGCGCAACCTGGCTTTAAAGCGCGCGGCTTTTGATGCCGAGGTAAAAAAGCAACAGGCGGCTGCCGATAAATCGTATGATATCCAGTCGAATATTACGCAGCAGCAGGTAGTAACTGAGGCGGTCCGCGTGCAAGAGGCGGAGAAAACGGCTCAGGTAAAGGTGCAGGAGGCGGAAATCAAACGCCGCGAGCTGGAGCTCCAGGCGACGATCCAGAAGGCGGCTGAGGCTGATCGCCGCCGCGTTGAGACTGCCGCTGAGGCCGATCGCCAGCGCACAATTTTTGAGGCCCAAGGTCAGGCGGATGCCGCGAAGATGCGTGGTCTCGCTGAGGCCGAGGCGGCCCGCGCCAAAGGTCTCGCTGAGGCGGAAATTGTCCGAGCACGTGGTCTCGCTGAGGCCGAGGTTATTCGTGCTAAAGGTGAGGCCGAGGCTGAGGCGATGAAGGTGAAGGCGTCTGCCTTCCATGAGTACAACCAGGCAGCGGTGCTGGATAAGATGCTCACGGGTATGCCTGAGGTCGTTAGGGCGATCGCTGAGCCGCTCAGTAAGGTTGATAAGGTGACGATTGTTTCGACTGGAGGCAATGGCTCAAAGGATGGTCTGGGTGCCAGCCGCTTGACTGGCGATATTGTGAATATGGTGGCTCAGGTCCCGGCTCTCTTCGAGATGCTGAGTGGCACCAATGTTGGTGAGATGTTAAAGCAGGTTCCGGCTCTGCGACAACAGGAGAACCAGCCAGCCGATAGCGCCACGCCGGGCACCAATGGGAAAGAGAGCTCAACGCTTGACTCTTCGCAACGCTGATCACTCGAACATCTGTATGTTCCGGCCCCTTTAAGGGGGCCGGAACATCAGCTATGCACTGGAGAATTTGATGAATCTGCTGGAACGTGTGCTCCTCCTCCTTCGCGCCAATCTGGATACCTTGGTTTCGGGCTCTGAGGACCCCGAAAAAACTTTAAAGCAGTTACGCCAGGATATGCGCAATCAGCTTGTTCAGGTGAAAACGCAGGTCGCGATGGCGATCGCGGAACAACAGCGATTGAAAAAGAAACACCAGGAACTGGCGACGGGGGTAGAGCTCTGGCTAAAAAAGGCCGAGGCGGCTGTCCAGCAAAACAATGAGGCGGCGGCCCGAGCCGCTCTGGTACAGTATAACGAGCAATCTCAGTTCGCCGATCGTTACCAGCAACAGATCGCGAATTCCGAACAATTGGTGCGGACAATGCGCGATGCCCTGAGGCAGCTTGAGGAAAAATTGCGGGAGATTGAGCACAACCTGGAGCTTCTTGAGATCCGCCGTCGTCAGGCCCTTGTCCAGCAACGAGTCTTTGAAGCGCTCAATCAAGCTAACTCCCCTACCCTGTTTGAGACTGGTCAACGGGCCAACGATGAGGTGATTACTGAGGAGGCACGCGGCAAGGCGTTGGCAAAACTGCACAATCAAGACCCTGGTCAACAACTGACCCAATTAACTCAGGAGCAACGGCTGGATATGCAGCTACGTGAACTAAAGGCCCGAGCACAGACAGCCCGCCAATCCTCTTTGAATGGGAAAGAGATGCCTGCTCCACCCCCCGTTTTTCCACAGACAGGCGAGGCCGATTAGTTTCTCAGTCTCCGCCAGCTATAGGGTTAATGAACATATAACGATAAGATGGTAAGAAAAACGATGATGGCCGCTCCAATACCAATCCCTACGATAAACGAGAAACGGTTGCTAGCCCTCTTCTCTTCTTCTTCAGGTGTAAGTATTCTTTTCTCCGCGCTCACGAAAAGCCTCCTATCTCCAGTTGAATCCCTGATTTGTTTTGTATTGTAACGAAAAATGTGGGAATCTACAAGCTAAATCAGACCATGAGGGCCAGCAGGATCGCGCTTTCGGCCCGCGCCATCGCGTCCAGGTTTTCCGAAAGATTGGCCTCCAGGGTGGTGACCAGCACTTGAAAGGCTTTCCGATCTTTTCCAACCAGGCGAATAACAATTCTACGCTCTTTACTGGTTACCACCATGTACTCATGAATACCCCATCTACCCTGTTCCAGAACTTGAAAGGAGACTTGAAGCATGGTACTGAAATCGCGGCACATGCTTCCAAAGTCTAATTCTTCGGCGGTGACTTGAGCGATCGGCTGACCATCCATTGTTGCCAGCGCGGTCGCGACAAAGCCCGGCAACGAGTACCCTAAACTTTGGAGCGTTGCGATAATCGCGGGATAGTTGCGCCGGGCGGCTCGCTGCACAGTTGTCGCGCTTTGCGCCCCCGAACTATTCGGGAACCCTGACATACTACCGGAATCAAACCGCACGTCACTAAATTTGCCACTCTCCAGACGCTTGATGGGCAGAATGCCGCTATCTTGACGGCCCATTGGGGGATTGGTTGGCTCTGTTCGGCCCGCTGCGATCCTCTTCGCCAGCAAAACATCATTCTCGAATTGAGGCAACCGTGGGTTTGAATGCTGCCCAGATTGTGACGATGGACCCGAGGTTGGATATATACCGTGGCCAGGCTGCGGTGAAGTGATCTCGTCCGCATACGAGATCTGTCTTCCTAAGTTACCGGTGTTCGGTGGGGTCGCCATGCCTTCAAAATTGGAGAAGGCTTCGTGGTTCTGGCCCGATATACCTGAATTTTCTCCCCAGGCAGACGCTCGCTGATCCTGACTCGGCTCCAGGGAGAAGACGTTAAAGGACTCTCCCCTAGCTGGCTCTGGCTTCCTCTCCCCTACAGGGGCGATCGGCTCCTCAAAGGAAAGATGAGCGCTGGCTCCGGCAGGCATCTGTATTATGGGTAGATCGGAGTGCGTTGGTTGGTCAGTTACCCAGGATGGCAGGTTCTGGCTCGGCTGAAGGTCTGCCGTCGGGGTTTTGTAGATATCGGGGGGCGTTAATGTATTCTGCTCCGGGCCTTCCGCTTGCGGTTGAACGCTCGCCATCATTCCGGTCCCCTCCCACCAGGGTCTCTCCTCTGGAAAAGACTCTTGAGGCGTCTGTAATGGAGACTCTTGAAAAACAGGCGATATTAGCGGGGGCAAAATGCCGGGTTGCGAGTGCGCAAATGGATCTTGCATACCTGGATGAGAGGGTGACTGCTGCACGAAGCCCGGCGTCGATGAGTACGGCTGAGGCTGAAAGCTTTGCTGCATTTGCGCAAATGGATCTTGCATACCTGGATGAGAGGGTGACTGCTGCGCGAAGCCCGAAGCGGAAGCGTACTGCTGCTGAATGTCTGATTGCGGCTGAGGCGACAGCGGATTGGGAATACTTTGAGCAATGGGATATTCTTTATTGGTGGGTATATTTTCAATGAGGCTATCGAAGGGATCGCCACCTGATCCATCAGCTTCCTGCAAAACCATGAAGGGAGCGTCATCATCCTCTACCTGTGCAGCAAAGGCCGACTGTTCCCCTGACATGTCCTGACCCTCAGCGTATTTTGAGCGATACTGAAGGGCCTGAAAAATCAGGCGGGAAAGCGGTTGCCTCACATTTGGAGCAATCTGCTCGCTCCACTGCTGCTGGGTCACTGTGCCATTTTTGTGAGCGGCCAGAGCAAAAAAGGCCTCTTCCCCCCGTAATACTCCATATTCCGCCCAAATTAATTCACCGTTCTGAAATCCCAGCGTTCCCCGCTCTTCCAGACCAGTATTGATCAACAGCAAAATATTTTTTTGGCTCATGTTAATGATTTGGATCACGTCCAGGAGATCAAACGAGTCCAGGCTGGCGGTAAATCCTGTCTGCTGCAATAATCGTTGTAACTCTTCTTTTAAGGCAGAGAGATTTAAGGGCTTACTTACATAGCCGACCGCGCCCGCCTCAAGAGCCTGCCCCTTGAGCTTTGATGGCCCAACAATCACCATTTTTACCTGTGGGCGGAAGGAACGCATCCACTGTAACAGTTCAAAACCATCTATATGTGAGGCTTTAAGCTCACTGACAACAAGATCATATCCCTCGGACCACAAAATGCGTATTGCCTCAGCACTGCTGCCGACGCCCAAAACAATATAGCCATCTTTACGAAGAGAGCCGACAACATTTAGTTTCCGCTCCTCTTCTCCCTCAACCACAAGAATACGCCATTGATCAGACATGTTTGCTACCCACCTAACAGTGCGAGAGTTTTCACTGGTCCATCTTTTACCCAATTTTCCACTGAGTGTATCACGGTGTCCCAACGATGACAAGTTTCCACGATCATCCCTTACCTCGTTCCTACTATGTAGACACTACCCGTTATCTTCTTCGCGTTTTTTGGTTCTTCTATGCTATCATGAAGGCAAAACATATTGCTGGTTTTTCCGCTTCGTACTTTTTCTTAAAGGATGATTTTTATGCAGCATGATACACAGCAGGACAACTGGAAACGTCAGGCGGCGGAGGCCGCCGTAGCTCTGGCTGAGGATGGGATGCTCGTCGGTCTGGGAACTGGCTCAACGGCGTCAATGATGATTCAGGCGCTGGGTCGGCGGGTCCAGGCCGGCCTTCAAATTAAGGGGGCTGTCCCAACCTCTAATGCTTCCGCCAACCTCGCTCGCTCGCTTAATATTCCAGTGACGACGCTTGAGGATGCCCCTGAACTGGATCTGGATATCGATGGAGCCGATGAGATCAATGAACGACTTTTTTTGATTAAGGGCGGCGGCGGCGCGCTACTGCGGGAGAAGGTTGTGGCTTCAGCCTCCAAACAATTCATTGTGATCGCCGATGCCTCTAAGCTGGTCCCGCGCCTTGGCCTGAACTTCCCTCTACCCATCGAGGTGATCCCTTTCGCGATTGCCCCTGTGACTCGCAAGCTGGAGGGCCTCGGCGCGATCCCACGCCTGCGTATCCGCAACGAACAGCCATTTGTGACCGATAACGGGAACCTGATTCTCGACTGCGCCTTTCCCAGCGGCATTACCGATCCCCTTTCATTAGATCAGCAGTTGCATTGGATTGTTGGAATTGTGGAGTCAGGCCTTTTCCTGAATATGGCGTCCAAAGTATTTATCGCCGGCCCCTCCGGTCTTCAAACGCTCTCTCGCTAATTATTTTTTCCTTCCGGGTGGAAGCTCGCGTCACCGCCCGGACAACTTCCCTCTAAGATCTCTCTACCATTGTTTGAAAAATTCACTCAGGATCAAGCTCAGCTAACTATTTCTTGACAGAACTTATTCCACATTCATATAATTCTATTGGATATGTGACATTTATTTTTATACTCCTTTCAGGGGTACTTTGTGCTTGCGTGTCTTCTCTATGAGAGAGTTTCGGCACTATTCAGTCAATGTTGACTGCACTTTTGGCTTTATGACAAAGCCAGGGAGAGATAAACCTTGAAGCAGTTTCCTTCTGAGGCGACCAACCAGAGCATCTGGTCCTTTAACACCCGGCGGATTGTTACGGCGGGCGCGCTTGTCGCGATTACGATTATTATGGGCCTGGTCCCCAACATTGGTTTTATTCCGGTACCCAACCTGTCCGGTCGAGCAACCATTGAACATGTACCAACGATCCTGGGCGCGGTCCTCGAAGGACCCGTTGTTGGAATGGTGACCGGTCTGGTCTTCGGTATGATTAGCTTTCTTACTTCGACGATCCCTTTATTTAAAGATCCTCTGGTCTCGGTACTCCCACGTATTTTGATTGGGCTGACTTCCTGGTTGGTTTTCGCCGGTCTAAAAAACATCAATAAAGATCTGGCGGCCTTCGCTTCCGGTTTTGTTGGGGCAGCCACCAATACGGTATTTGTGCTCTGGTTCGCGGTGCTTCGGGGCCTGATTCCAGTGGCAGTGATTGTGACGATTATTCCTCAGGCGGTGGTCGAGGCGATTATCGCGGCGATTATTACAGTGGTGGTGGCCCGCGCGGTCTATGTGGTCCGCAGTGGTCAGCTCCGCGCTAAAGAGACAAAATCTCGGGAAGAGCTCCCCTATTAAAAGATTATGCTTGAAGTCCAACAGGTAACTTTTCGCTATGGGATGTCGGGGGAGCAGAATACTCCTCCGGCTCTCGATACGATCAATCTGGCGATCGCTCCCGGTGAGTCGGTGGCGATTATCGGCCATAATGGCTCCGGCAAAAGTACGCTTACCAGGCTGCTGGCGGCGATCCTCAAACCCCAGCAGGGTCAGATTTTGATTGATACTATCCCTACTACGGCATCGGGTGAAGCGCTCTGGCAGCTTCGTCAGCAGGTGGGGCTGGTCTTTCAGAATCCTGACGATCAACTGGTCGCCAATACGGTGATCGATGATGTGGCGTTTGGTCCAGAGAACCTGGGCCTACCAGATTTTGAGATTGAGGAGCGGGTTCAGGAGGCACTGGGCCTGCTGGGCCTGGAAAGCTTTGCTCAGACGCCGATCAACGATCTGTCGGTCGGGCAGAAGCAGCGGGTGGCGATCGCGGGTGTGCTGGCGATGCGGCCCCGCTACTTGCTTCTGGATGAGCCAACGACGATGCTGCCTGGTCAGGTAGCTCGCCAGCTTCTCCAAAGCGTGCATAGGCTGGTTCAAGAGCGCCAGATGGCGGTGATCCACATTACGCATTTTATGCATGAGGTCACGGATTTTCAGCGAGTAGTTGTGATGCATGAGGGGAAAATTCTGATGGATGGCCCTCCGATAATGGTGTTTCGAGAGGCCAAGCGCCTCCAGGAAATCGGGCTGGATCTACCAATGGTGACGCGCCTGGGCACAGATTTGCGCGCCCGAGGTTGGTCCTCTCTCCCTGAGGTTGTGCTCTCCATTGATGAGTTGAAAGCGGGCCTATGCTCTTCCAATTAGATGCTATTCAATGTACATACCTCCAGGGGACGCCCTTTGCTTCCGAGGCCCTTAAGGGACTCTCTTTGAAGATCCAGGAGGGTGAGACGCTAGCAGTGGTCGGGCCAACCCGCTCAGGAAAATCTACGCTGGTCGATCTCCTGGCCCGACTGATTACGCCGACCTCTGGCCATCTGCTCTTTAAGGGTGAGGATGTTTTCGCTCCAGGCTTCGATGTTGAGCGCATCCGCAATGCGGTGGGCGTGGTCTTCCAAAATCCCGGTAGTCAGATCTTTGAGTCAACGGTGGGCAAAGATGTCTCGTTCGGCCCACGCCGCAAAAAACTTCCGCTGGCAGAGTCGCGTCGATTGGTTCAAGAGTCGTTAGAAGCGGTCGGACTTTCTTACGAGGATTTCCGGACGCGCTATACCTATGCCCTCAGTGGCGGTCAGAAACGCCGGGCGGCGATCGCTGGTGTGCTGGCACTGCAACCCCAGTTAATTGTGTTTGATGAGCCGACCGCCGGGCTGGACCCCCGTGGCCGCCATGAGCTACTCGATCTGATCATACGCCTGAAGGCCCATCACAATCTGACGATCGTTTATACCTCTAGCAGTCTTGAGGATGTGATCGGGTTAGCGGACCGTATCTGTGTGCTGGACCAGGGCCATCTCCTGCTTGAGGGCTCGCCGCGTGAAATTCTGGCCCAGGCAGATACACTTGCCCGGCTGGAGATTACGCTCCCAGAGGCAACACAGATCGCGCTGGCTCTGCGCGCGATTCTCCCTGAGATCCGCTCGGATGTTCTTAATCTCCAGGAACTGGAGGCTGAGATTGAGAGCGCTCAAAGAAAAAGGGCACCGCTATGATTGAGGTCTCTCGCAATCTCTCTATGGGTCAATTTGTCGATAATCACTCACACTTGACTCGCCTGGACCCTCGCGTGAAGCTGTTGGGAGCAATTGTGCTGATTACGCTGGTCTCGATTGTGAATACGTTTATAGCATTCCTGCCCTGCCTGCTAATCTGTCTGTTTCTACAATGGTGGTCGCGCCTCTCCCCTCGCTACACACTCCGAGGCTTTCAGGCTGTCATTCTCTTTATGGCCTTTGTTTACGTTTTTCAGGTACTGTTCTATATCTCCCCAACTCAGCATAATTCGCTGATCTGGCAATGGGGGCTGCTCTCCCTCTCCTGGGAAGGGCTTCTACGCAGCTTGGTTACCTGCATCCGGGTGGTTTTCCTGTATTATCTGGTGACGCTCTTGACGATGACAACCTCTACAGTGGACCTGACCGATGGACTGGAGTCCCTGTTCTCTCCCTTTCAGAGGATCGGCCTGCCCATCCAGGAATTTGTGATGGTGCTGCTGATCGCTTTTAAGTTTGTGCCGATCTTTCTTTCTGAAGCGGAACGCCTGATCAAGGCTCAAACGGCTCGTGGGATGCGCTTCGATCAGGGGAATGTCTTCCAGAAAGCGACCCGCTACGGCTCACTGCTCCTCCCAATATTCCTGAGTGGCTTCCGTCGTTCGGAGACGCTGGCAACCGCAATGGAGGCTCGCTGCTATGCCGGCGGCCATCGCGGCTGGCGACGCAGCAAACGCCGCAAACTCGCTTTTCAACGTACAGATCTGTTGGCACTATTTTGCCTGCTTGCCTGTGTCCTGCTGATAGTCATGGTGAATCTTCTGGCCAGATTTTAGAACAGGATGGGGTTTCTTTTCGTATTCTACAATAAGATATATTCAACCAGCCTATCTAGAAATCTAGCAGGAAGGATAGAACCTGTCCCTGCTATCTATCAGGATAGGCTCTAACTCTTTTCTTACTATCCTGATTAACCATAAGCAATTATCTGGCAATTAGAAAGAAGTGCAGGATGCAATTACCTATTTGGAAAATTCTCGACACACCTTTCGGATACGATGTGTTTGACCAATTGCTCATGTTCTCGCTCCCGGTGGAGGATCAGATGCTTCTGATCTCAAGTGATGGCGTCCACCTGCTGGACCTGCGTGCTCCCCGCGATATGCAGGATGATTATGATTATCCCGCTGGGTATGGCCTGCTCTATGTCTCGGAGGATACGGTGCGCTACCATGGCCGCACATTTCAATTGATTGGTCCCGAAAAAGGCTCGCCAATTAGCCAGAGCGATCGAGGCGAGTATCTACACCTGGATCTTAAGAACGCGCTTTTTACGATCCGCGACGATCAAGATCATCTGCTTTTTGAATTTCTCTATGAGGATGATAATAGCGAATGGGGTGTGCTCAGCTTTTCACCGGACTATCAACACGTGCTTCTCATGCTGCCCAGCGATCTCTACATTTTAGAGCGCACTTGAGCCTGTCTGTTCAGAAGCTGTCGGATGTGCTTGAGGGGCCTCTGACAGCGCCAGCAGTCCATGATCCAGGAGTTTCTCGGCCACCAGCAGGTCGTGAGGTGTGGTCAGTTTGAGATTATAGGCATTGCTCTCAACAATGGCAACCTGCCCTCCATAGCGCTCGATGGAAGAGGCGGTATCGGTTCCTATAAAGCCTTCTACCGCCGCGAGATCATAGGCCCGCAATAGCAGTTGAGCCTCAAAGGACTGGGGTGTCTGAGCCTTCCAGATGCCTGCTCCACTGAGGGTGGCGTTGATCTGCCCTGCCTCGTCCATCTGGACGATCCTCTCTCCTTGCACCAGGGGCGCGGCCAGCATTGCTCCCCCGGTCTGACGCGTCTTTGCAATCAATACCTCCACCTGAGCCACACTAAGGAATGGACGCGCCCCATCGTGGATCATAATCAGGCTGATCGCTCCGTCCTCGATCTCCGGACGCAGGGCCTCTAAAGCACACTGTTCGGAGCCATGACGCGTCGCGCCTCCGCAGATGACAGCCCGAACTTTTTTACAGCCGGCCTCCTCAACTAGAGATCTCAAACGCGACTCCTCACCAGTGGCGGAGATCAGAAGGATCTCATCGATCCCTGGAGTCCTCTCAAAGGTCTGAATGGAGTAGAGGATCACCGGCTTCCCACGGAGACCTAAAAAGATTTTGTTTATGCCGGCCCCCATCCTGGTTCCCTGACCAGCTCCCAGGACAACCGCGACCACACGTTTCTTTTCCATAAAAAAGATCCTAAAGATGCAAGAGTGTTGACAGGACAATCCCCACAGTAAACGCGACTCCAAAGAGCAGGTGGAGCATCGAAGTTTTTTTGATGCCCTGCATAAAGGCCCGACGCTCGGTCGCACGCAGAACATTGCGCACATTCACATAGGCCAGCGGAAACGTAATCCAGGCCAGCAGACTCACCACAGGCAACGCTCGCAGGATTACCCCCAGTGTCAACATCACGTATGCTCCAATCACCAGAGCCGCGTGGAACCGTTGCCCAAAGCGCAACCCGAAGCGAACCGGGAGCGTCATTTTATGGACCGCCAGATCCTCCTGATAATCCCGTACATTATTCATATTGAGGATCGCGGTCACCAGACAACCGACAGGCAGGCTGGCCGCGAAAGCGTTCCAGGACCAGGAAGAGATCTGTACATAGTACGCGCCCCAGGTCATCATAAAACCCATCGCAAGAAACACCATCACATCGCCCAGCCCCCGGCTCGCCAGCTTAAATGGTCGGGCACTATAGAAGTAGGCGATCGCTAAACCGGCAATGCCAAAGAGAAAGATTGCCGGCCCAACCAGTACCGCCAGCAAAATTCCCAGCAGGGCCGCGAAAACAAAGCAGAGAATACCACCAGCCAGCACCTGCCGAGCGGTCATCTCGTTGCGAAAAATCACCGTACTGGCTCCCAATGAGTCCAGACTATCCAGCCCGTAGGCGTAATCAAAATACTCGTTCAAGTAGTTAGTGCCGATCTGCAAAAACAGGCACGAGCAAAAGGTGATCAAAAACCTGAGAGGATTAAAGTGTCCCTCGTAGGCCGCGATCGCCGTACCAACCAGCAATGGGGGGGGAGTGGCCGTCAGAGTCATCGGACGGCTGGTCTTCAACCAGACACGCCAGGTGGAACGAACCGGCTCTTTCATAACACGATCAGAGGTTGGCAGTGAGGGAACCCGCTCCAACCCAGGATTATGCTCAGACATAATGGTAATCTCTCCAGAAAATTTTCTATCCCAACAATGCAATTATAGCGCATCTGCACTCTCGGCGGCCATGCTCATACCGTCTCTGGCGTATCTACGTCGATTGCTCTCTATTCAGTTTTTCCACATCAGTGCCGATACAGAAAAGTGAATCACTGAGTATGAACGCGGATAAGTCTTTCGCTGTTGTTCAGTCACCATTTGGCGCACCCAATGCGTGTAGTGTGTAGACTGGAAAGAATTGACGTTGTGATAAAATAATTAGCAAAACTAGAAACTACCCGCTATCGAGTGTATCAACGTCTTTTCTTAATGTATACACCTATGTGACAATACAACAGTATATGTACGTTCGTATACAGTTGAGTGTCAATTCTTTGTATATACGTTATGATAAAAAAGAAAGGATATAGTTACATGTCATCAGCAGTAGATAATGCTACAGGTAACGCCCGTCAAGCTCAGGATCAATACTTCCGCGTTACAGACCAGATTCCTGAGGAGGCTTGGTACTGGGCCGCTCTCGGCTCAATTATCGCTTCAGCAGTTCTGTTCGGCCTGAATAAGCGCGATTGGAGCCTCTTTGTGGGCCAATGGCCTCCAACGTTCCTGCTCTTTGGGGTCTTCCATAAATTATTAAGCCCCTCACGCTCTTAGGGCTTCCGGTTCGGTGTTTCGCCCGTTTATCTAGGCAAATTTTTTTAGATGAACGGGCTTTTCCTTTCTCTGTTATAGATCAGTATAGGAGCGCACTGGTGAATACTTCCGCGATAAAAAAATGGTCACAGCTTCATGGTGAAGCTGTCATGACGATTACAACTGGCAAAAAGCTCGGGACTATTGAAGACTTTTACTATAACCCAACGGAGAATCGCATTCACGCCTTTAAAATTAAGACTGGGCTTTTTAGTACCCAGTTTCTTTATGCGGGTGCGATTAATGCCATCGGTGTGGATGCCGCGACTGTTGAGGAGTCGGAGCAGTTGCGCGAGGAGAAACAGGTTCAAGATCTTGTTGGTCTTATTCATGGCCATGACCTCTTAAAGTACCGTGTGATGAGCACCGGCGGGACGCTGATCGGTGAGGTTGGCGAGATCCATCTAAATATCGCTCAATCCGCGAACCTGCGCATTGAACAGTTTGAACTTGGACGCAACCTGCTGGCACGCTTGGGCTCGAATGTGCCCGTCTTTACTCCGGCGCAGGTTACAAGCTACGGGCACGATGTGATTGTGATCCCCGATGAGGTCGCCCTCCGTCTAAAGTAGGAAGATAATCCTCTAAACAGAGCATACCTGGGGACTCGTGGAACAGGCCGCCTGTGACTCTGCTGCGAAATGGGCATGGGTATCTCCCAGCAGATTCGTCGGTGCGCCCCAAGCAGCGGGTCTCTTCTTCCGCGAAGACGTTTCCTCTCTACCCTTTTATTGAATTTTCTTGTATAATTATTTACATTAATCTAAAGGTTCTTATCTCCAAAAGCAATTAGGGTATTCATAAGTATTATCAAATATAGGAATCTCTCTAGCCCACCTCTATCATAAAAAAGGGATATAATTTTGCCTGAGACTACCTCTTCTCATCACCGGACAGACCCAGCGGATTCACCCACTCAGGAGTCATTAACGCCTCCGTCCCACGATCCTCAAAGCCGTCTCCCTACTATCCTGCTCATAGGTGCATTGGTTATTTTGTTTGTTCTCTGCCTGCCCGGACTGTTTTCGCTGCTGACCTCCCCATCTCCCGAGACATCAAAGATTACCGGGAGCAGCGCGCTGATGCCAGCCCAGATAGGAACTCCGGCTAATCTGTATAATAGCTGGTCCGTGACGGTCCAAAGCGTGCATTTTTCTAATCCCAATCCAGACAGTCCTCGTATTGAGCGAGTATATCTGGTAGTCCAGGTCTCATGCACAAATGCTAGTGACCAACAATTATTTCTCGCTCCAAGCTCCTTCTCTCTTTTTGGAGATGATCAGGTGAACTATCCTCCACAGACGAATCCTTTTGAGCCTTCAGGAGCGATCCAGCCGGGCGGTATTGTCTATGGCAACCTCACCTTTGAAGTTAATCTGGACCGCTCTAAGCCTCCTACCCGGCACCACTTTACACTCCGATTTCAACCACTGGAGGAGAACCCTACAGAGATCTCCAGGGGCCTTGAGGGCCCAGGTGATATCCGGGTATCCCCGCGGTATCCTCGGTCGGGCTTTTTTACAAGGCCCGGTACGGGGTACGGTAGCTTGAAAACGGAGAACAGATAGTACAGCGATGGGAAGAGCACAAGCGCGCCGATGCCTGTGGCAACCAGGAATGAGATAATGAGCACGGGATCGTTCGCTGAGTTGTCAATGGTAATGTGCGGGGGGATAATATACGGGACCTGCGAGAGACCCCAGGACCCCAGCAGAAAAGCGGTCTCCAGGGCTACCAGGACACGCGCGATCCGATAACGCTTGAAAAACAGAGCCGCCGCTGATCCCAGGCCGATTATCATGGTTGCGATCACCACGGGAATCGCCTTGCCAAGCATCCCTTGCCATAATAGGGGTGCGTAGATTGGGGAGATGCCTAACCCTACCGCACCCAGTATGGATGTAACAGCCCCAGAGATCAACGATCCCAGACGATAGTAGGCCGTCAGATCCTGATCTTTGGCATTATTAGCCTCTACGGTCAGGTAGATACCGGCCAACGTTGTGCACAATGCAACGGCCATTGTACCAATGACAATCGCGAAGGGCGAAAACCAGGTAAGAAGTGGGGCGTACTCGGCCTGCCCACTAGGAGCCTGGATTCTGCCACTGGCAACCGCCGCCGCCGCCGCGCCCAGAAAGAAGGGCGTCAACAAGCTGGAAACACTGAAGACCCGGTTCCAGATGTTTACGCTGGGCTTGTTCTGATCAACCGCGTAATAGCGGAAGATAAAGGCCGATCCTCTCAGGACGATTCCCAGCAGGGCTAGCGTTAACGGGACGAACAGCGCGGTAGAGAGAACAGCGAAGGCAGTTGGGAACACATTAAACAGCCCAACAATCAAAAAGATGATCCAGACATGATTGGCTTCCCAGACTGGCCCCAAGGCATGATTTATTAATCCATGCTGCCGTTTAGCATGGTTGCCCCGCGCGAGAAGATCCCAGGCACCCGCGCCAAAATCCGCGCCTCCCAGGAGGGCATAAATGATTAATGAGACCCACAATACTGTAATAGCAAGCAGCGCTACTGACATAATAACCACCAACCGTTCATAACTTCTCAGCTATTGTATAAAAAAAACAAAAAACGGAGATACCTGATACCCAGGCATCTCCGTCGGGATTTACGCATCCTTCAAGAGATGCCCCCATAACACATACTCTATACAGCTACCTTCTCAGGGCTTGGGCTTTCAGCCGGCCAGACTTGCTTCGGCATAGGCGAGCGCGCTACACGGATCAAGAGCGTGACCATCGCGACCGCCAGGACGACATACACCAGCGAGAAGACAAAGAAACTGATGCTCAGTCCTGGGGCTGTGGTGACAGCCTGGGTGGTTCGCAGGTAGTTATAGATTACCCACGGCTGCCGCCCCATCTCTGTAACAATCCAGCCCAGCTCGATCGCCAGGAAGCTTAATGGGCCTGAGAGAACAATCCCGGCCAGTAAGAATTTGTTATCCGGCACTCTTCTCTTTCGGAGCAGGAACAATCCCCAGAAAACGAAGGCAACTAGCAGGATAAACGTTCCAATACCCACCATCCCATTAAAGGACAGATGGATAAACGGGATCTGCACACCAGGAGTGTTGTCAGGTTTGAAATCGTTCAATCCCTGAATGGTCGCGTTAGGATCTCCCTTGGCGAGAATACTCAGACCATAAGGGATCTCGATGGCGTAATATACCTGTCCGGTCTTCGGGTCAGCCCAACCACCAACAGTCTCAGGCGCACCCGACTGCGTCTTAAACAGACCTTCCATTGCCGCCAGCTTTATAGGTTGGTAGCGGCTCAGGAAACGCGCATTAAAATCGCCGCTAACAAGCTGCAATGGAGTCGCGATCATAGCTACCGCCATCGCCAGCGCTAACGCTTTGCGATGGTAAGCATCACGCCGCCCACGTAGCATCCCAAAGGCATATACAGCCGCGACCGCGAAGCCAGTCGCGACGTAACAGGCCAGGGTCATATGAACCGTCTCGTAGGGCGTGCTCGGATTAAGCATGGCCTGGAAAGGATTCAGATCGGTGACTTTACCATTTTTGATCACGAAACCCGCCGGCGTGTTCATCCAGGAGTTCGCGCTCACGATAAACCAGGATGAGAGCATACCGCTAATCCAGATCGGGAAGGAACAGAGCCAGTGCGCCATCGGCGAGAGGCGATCCCACCCATAAAGATAAAGGCCAAGAAAGATTGCTTCCAAGAAGAAGGCAAACCCTTCGAGAGCGAACGGAAGACCAATCACTGAACCGACAAATTTGGTGTAGGTCGGCCAGAGCAGACCTAGCTCAAATGAGAGGATGGTGCCCGAGACGGCTCCAATCGCGAAAAGGATGGCCGAGGCTCGCGCCCATCTTCGCGTGAGCCGCATCCAGGTTGTGTCTTTACGGAACAAGGCCAGTCCCTCGGCCATACAAAGCAGCAGTGGCAGTCCTACACCTAATGCTGAGAAAATGATGTGAAAGGCGAGCGATGTTCCCATCTGGGCGCGCGCCGCAAGCAGTTCTGGCATACCAATACTTGTCCTTTTAATGCGCTCACACAATACACTACCAGCATACGCGATTTTGATAATTCCTAACGTCTCTACTCGCTACCTATTGTAGGCCTCATGTGAAGAGGTTACGGGTATTCTTCCCCCCCACGTACCAAACCTCTATCCGCTTTTTAACATGTACCCTACATCTGGATTGAAACACCTTGTAACCAACTTCGCACTGTGTAAAAATCTTTTACTGTCTGTATGACGATGGAATATACCCCTGATGAGTAGGGAATTTAGAGAGAATATACATAAGAATCTGCTGAGAAATCTGATACCCTCTATATGCCTCTCTAGGAAGAAATAGCATGATTTCTATCGCATCTTGATCAACGCTATGCTATAATCAGGCCGGAGTATTTTTTGAGGAATAAGCTATGCCGGACGAGACTATCCAATCCCAAAAGATCCTGGCTCAATCGAGCTTGAGGGGAATTGACCCCTACATTCATTTAAACGAAGCGGCGCTGCTAACTATTCCCGCGATCTGGGATAATGGACAAAGCCAGAAAAGTCGCCCTTGCGAAATTGTCCTGACAGATCAGCGCCTGCTAGGCTTTTTCCGATCTCGCAGGGAAACCTCTGTGGAAGAGTTCGCGCTGGAGGCAATCCAGACGGTGACGTTCCGCGAGAAACAGTACGAGCCGATCTTCCGGGAGCTGCTGGTCAGCGATGGCGTGCGCCGCGTTTTTATTCGCGCCCCTAAAAAAAAGCTGGAAGAGCTTTATATACGACTGCAAGCGACTTTAAAGCTGCAAACTTCAACAGGAGAGGCGGTTACAGCTTCTAAGTCCTCACCCACATTTGAACGCGAGAACCTCAGCACCGCTTCTTATGAGTCTTCAAGCGCTGGCCTGACAATGCTGCTGGGCCTGGGGATCGCGATGGAGTGCCTGAGCCTCTTTCTCTGCACTGCCGCGCAAAATCTTCAGGCGGCGGCCCCTCTGTTCATTGTAGGCTTTATGGCGGTATGCCTGGCTTTTATTATCCGTCGTCGTCGCACCACCTGATATACCCCCAACGCTCCACGGGCAGGAGGCATCACCAGGCGTTAGCTGGCAACGTTGACACTATCTTTGCTACACAGGTACAATAATGTAGCCTAGAACTACGTAGGCTGCCTATCCTCCTACGTTTTTTGCATAAATAAAGACGAGGCTCACAAACAATGAAGATTTACGTCTGTATTAAACAGATTCCAGATCCTAACACTGTTGTTAGTAAGCTCGACCCCACTACCAAACGGCTCGTGCGCTCTGGTGTCTCGCTCGTCCTTGATCCCGGTGATGAGGGTACGATTGCGGCGGCGATTAAGCTGCGCGGCACTCTGGGTAATAGCGAGGTTGTCACGGTCAGTATGGGTCCCTCTACCGCTCAGGAGGCTCTACGCCGCTCTCTGGCGATGGGGGCCGATCGCGCGATCCAGGTGACCGACCCCGCACTCGCTGGCTCGGATGCGCTTTCTACCGCGCGGGTCCTGGCTGCGGTGGCGAAGAAAGAGGGCGCGGACCTGATCTTCTGCTCCACTGAGAGCACGGATGGCTATACCGGGATGGTTCCCGGTGGGATCGCGGAGTTCCTCGGCTGGCCTCAGCTTACGTTTGCCCGCGAGATCTCTGTAGATGGTCAGAAGGCGACGATTAAGCGCGTGACGCAGACCGGCCATCAGATTATTGAAAGCTCCCTCCCGGCTGTGGTGACGATTGCCAGCGGCTCTTACGAGGCGATCTATCCAACGATGAAGGGGATTATGGGCGCGAAAAAGAAGCCGTTTGCTCAATTCGCACTGACTGATCTGGCGATCGAGCCCTCACAGGTTGGCGAGGCTGGAGCCCGCGAACGCGTTCTGACGATCGGTAGTGCCGAGGCCCGCGCCGCCGGCCAGATCGTGAAGGACGAGGGCAATGGTGCGACTCTGATCGCTGATTTCTTGCAGAAGTACCAGTTGCTCTAGGAGGATACCTGTATCATGGCGAAAACTATCTGGGTTTTGGTCGAGATTGAAAACGGTCAGCCGGCCCGATCCTCGCTGGAGGTGCTGGGAAAAGCCGCCCAACTCGGGCGCGCGGAGGCGGTGGTGCTGGGGAAGGCGGCGGTTGAGGTTGCCCCTACCCTCGGAAAATATGGCGCGGAAAAAGTCTATGTCCACGCCGACTCTACCTATGATCAGTATTTGACGCTTCCCGCTGTCGATACACTAGGTGCTCTGATTCAACAGCATCAACCAGATCTGCTGCTGCTCCCTACGACGTATGATCTCCGCGATATCGCGGCCCGCCTGAATGTCCGTCACAGTCTTGGTCTGATTACCGATGCGACGGATCTTGCCTATGAGGGCGATACTCTTCAGGTGACGGTTCCCTGGGGCGGCGAGACGGTCGTAACGGCGACCCATCCTCATGGCGGTCTAGGCATTGTGCTGACCCGCCCCAAGGCTTTCGGCCTGATGGAGTTTGAGGGTCGCACCCCTGAGGTTGAGCAGGTTACTACGACGATCAGCGCGGATTCACAGAAGATTAAGGTTCTCAATACGGTGGTGGAGCAGAGCGATGGCCCGGCCCTTGAGGATGCTCCGGTGATTGTCAGTGGTGGTCGCGGCCTGGGTAAGGCTGAGAATTTCCACCATGTGGAGGAGCTGGCGACTGCTCTGGGTGGCGCTCCTGGCGCGACCCGCGCGATCGTAGATGCCGGCTGGCTCCCCTATAGCTATCAGATTGGACAGACGGGTAAGACGGTAAAACCCACACTCTATGTGGCTGCGGGTATCAGCGGCGCGATCCAGCATCTGGCCGGTATGAAGGGCGCCAAATATATTGTCGCGATCAATAAAGATGAGAACGCGCCGATCTTTTCGGTGGCCGATCTTGGGATCGTTGGCGATGCCCTGACGGTTCTTCCTCAGCTTACTGAGGAAGTAAAAAAACGCAAATCCTAGCACAAACTACCATCCACGTTGTGGATGCGACACAGACTCCGAGGTGGCATACTGACGCTGCCACCTCACACAGCTACACGTTTTTGACTTGACGGAGGTTTTGATGACACCCCCAATCGTTTCGCCTACGGGGGGATGGATCGGCACTGCTATCTTTGCTCTGGTCTTTCTGGCAGCATTGGCGCTGTTTGGTCTACGTGCCGGTCGGCTCGTAACTCTGCTCGCTAAGGCTCAACCCGAGGACCGAACTGACCATATTGATGACCGCATCGGAGAATTTTTCCAGGTCGTGCTTGGTCAGAGCGGGGTGCTTCGCGATCCTATCCCTGGTATCGCCCACTTTTTTACCTTCTGGGGCTTTATTGTTATTCAGTTCGGTCTCCTGAACCTTATTTTCGGAGCCTTTAACGGTTCTCTTCCGCTTATTGGCGATAACCGGATCTTCGCAATTGTTCTTGATGTCTTTGTGATTTTTGTGTTTGTGTCTCTGGCTCTGTTCGCCTTCCGGCGCGGGGTGATCCGTCCCCGTCAGCTTCAAAGTAATCTCCATGGCCCCTGGGATGGCTTTATAATCCTCGGTCTGATCCTGGCGGTGATCTTTACTCTGGCGGTTGTGGAGATTTTTGAGTTCGCGGCCAGCAATGGCGCGGCCTGGACCCCGATTGGCTCCTGGCTTGGCCCGGCCTTTTTCGGCCTGGGTGCCGCTACTAATGTGGTGCTTTTCCGCATATTCTGGTGGCTGCATATTCTGGTGGTGCTAAGCTTCCTGATCTATCTGCCACGCTCCAAACATCTGCACTTGCTGGCAACTCCCTTCAATGTGTTTTTCCGCAGCTATAAGCCACGCGGCGCGCTCCCCCTGCTGGAAAACATCGAGGAGCGCGAGGACTATGGCGTCTCTAAGGCGGAGCAGTTCACCTGGAAACAGCTTCTGGATGGCTACGCCTGCACGGAGTGCGGTCGCTGTAATACGGTCTGCCCTGCCTCAAATACTGGCAAACCTTTGTTTCCAAAAGAGATTATTCTGGGGGGCAAAGAGGCGCTGTTCGATCAGAGCGATGAGATTCTTGGCCCCAATAATCTTTTTAATAAGATTGGTCGCGGCAAATCGACGCTCAATGAGCCGGAGGATAACAAAGAGCATCTGCCTATGGTTGGTGGAATTATCAGCCAGGAGGCGCTCTGGTCCTGTACAACCTGTATGGCCTGTATGGAGATCTGCCCGGTCGCGATCGAGCATGTGCCGAAGATTGTGGATATGCGCCGCCATCTGGTGATGGAGGAGAGCGAGTTCCCGGTTGAGGTGACTTCGCTGTTCAATAATATTGAGCGCAATGGTAACCCCTGGGAGATTAGCAATGATAAGCGCGCCGAGTGGGCCGCTGGCCTGGGGGTACCGCTGCTTCAGGATAATCCCGAGGCCGATGTGCTGTACTGGGTCGGTTGTATGGGCTCCTTTGATGAGCGTAACAAGAAGGTCGCGACCTCGGTGGCGAAGGTGCTGCTGGCCGCGAAGGTGAATTTCGCGATCCTTGGTCCCGAGGAGTCCTGCACTGGCGATCCCGCCCGCCGTATCGGGAACGAGTATCTCTGGCAGATGCAGGCGATGCAAAACATTGAGACGCTCAATAACTATGGCTTCGGGAAATCTGAAGTTGGCGATCACAATCACGCTCAAGCCAAACACCGCTTGATTTTGACGGCCTGCCCCCACTGCTTTAATACGATTGGGAACGAGTACCCACAGCTTGGTGGTAACTATCATGTGGCCCACCACACGGAGTTTATCGATCAGTTGCTGGCCGATCAGAAGTTGAAGCTGCCTGAGGGCTTCGATCAGCGCAAGCTGACCTATCACGATCCCTGCTATATTGGTCGCTACAACGACATCTATGAACAACCCCGCCGTGTACTGACGGTGCTCAATAGTAATGGTGTGACCGAGATGGAGCGCAGCCGCAACAAGAGTATGTGCTGTGGCGGCGGCGGCGGTCGGGCCTGGATGGAGGAGAAGATCGGCACGCGTATCAACCAGACCCGCGTGAAGCAGGCCCTAGATACCAAATCTGAGGTGATGGCGGCGGCCTGCCCCTTCTGTATCTCGATGTTTGAGGATGGTTTAAAAGGTGTCGAGGCCGAAGATCAAATGCAGATCGAGGACATCTCCGAGATTGTCGCTCGGGCGATTGATCAGCCGGTAACGCCCAGGGTTCGCTAAACAGAAAAGGCCCGGAGGGAGCAATTCCTTCGGGCCTTTTTGTAAGCCTGCTCTCAAACGCACATAAATGTGCTTTCCTACATCTGCGTCCGACTAATAACAAACTGCCGTGTCTGAATATGTGGAACCTCAAGCCCTTCCTTATAATAGACCTTTCCCCACTCCCAGAGTCGCTTCACTGACTCTTGAAAAATGTCATTGGGCACTCCCCAGGTTCCCGACCAGACCCGATTCTCAACGTTCTCTATCACCTGCTGCGGTATCACTTCTGAGTTCCATTTGACAACATGTATCTCCTGGGACAGGCGTCCTTGCTGCCGCAACCACTCTTCGGCCATGCCAATTGAATATGTTGCTACCGGGCTGTCCGGGCTTCCACCAAGCTCCCTGACAATCTCCTTCCATCTGGTATCAATCGTGATCCGATCGGATTGTACATAGGCATCCCAACAGTGCAGAAAAAAACCGCCCGGCTTCAGGACGCGCAAAATCTCGCGCAATGCCTGCTGCCAATTATGCACAAGATGAAATATATGTACAGCCACCACTACATCTATGGTCTGAGAGAGAATTGGGAGATCGGTCATGTCAGCGGTAATCAGACGCATCGATGCATTTCTGGCTTGACTACGATAGCGGGCTACCCGTTGAGGCATACAAGCGGGATGCTCCTCTGGCTGCCGGCCCCACTGGTCTTGCTCTTCGCTCCAACCATCTGCTCGCAATTTTTTTTGCAGTTGGGTAAGCATGTTCTCTGAAATATCTACGCCGATATAGTTGTGGCCCAGACTCGCCAATGGCAGGGCAATTCGACCAGTCCCAATCCCAACCTCTAGAAATCTGGTCTCTAAGGTCGCTTTCGCAACTTTCTCTAGCCCTCGCGCGATCATTTCCGAGATCTCGGGAGGATAGCCGCGCGTCTGATCATAAATATGGGCCACTGGATCAAAAGAAAGTGACTTCATTTTATCGCTCCCTCATGTGGGATAGCTACAATCTTTTGAAGATCATAGCTATCTCCTCTCCAGATCACTTTGCTAGTTCAGTCAGTAACGCACGAGCAATCACCATTCTCTGGATCTGATTCGTTCCCTCATAGATTTGGGTGATTTTAGCATCACGCATCATCCGCTCAGCCGGATACTCTTTCATGTATCCGTAGCCACCAAGGATCTGGATGGCGTCATTGGTGACAGAGATCGCGGTATCCGATGCGTAAAGTTTCGCCATCGCCGAGAACTTGCTAAAGTTCCGCTCTCCAGAATCGATGAGCTCGCCAATATTGTAGATCAACAGGCGCGAGGCTTCAACTCTGGTCGCCATATCAGCCAGCATAAATTGAATGCCCTGGTTCTCGGCGATCGGCTTGCCAAACTGGATACGCTCCTGAGAGTAGCTAACGGCCAGATCCAGCGCTCCCTGCGCAATTCCCAGGGCTTGCGCGCCAATTCCTGGTCGGGTGCGGTCCAGGGTCATCATAGCAATCTTAAAGCCATCGCCCTCTTTGCCCAGCAGATTTTCAGCCGGAACCTCGCAATCCTCGAAGATCAGCTCAGCGGTCTGCGAACCTTTGATCCCCATTTTTTCTTCGATCCGCCCAACCGAGAAACCGGGAAAGTCTTTCTCGACGATAAAGCCGCTGATCCCCCGCGTCCCTTTCTCACGATCGGTAATCGCGAAAATGGAGTTGACATGGGCCAGCCCACCATTGGTGATAAAGCGTTTAGAGCCGTTCAGGATGTACTTGTCTCCTTTGCGAACGGCGGTTGTCCCCATCGCGGCGGCGTCAGAACCCGACCCCGACTCCGTAAGGCCATAGGCTGCCAGCCACTCACCACTCGCGAGCTTCGGGAGATAACGGCTCTTTTGCTCGTCGTTTCCACCAAGCAGGATCGGCGTGGAGCCTAACTGGTGCACGGCCAGCAAGAGCCCAGTGGTGGCACAATACTGTGAAAGCGCCTCGATCGCCATCAGGATCGAGAGCTCGCTGGCACCAATCCCACCATACGTCTCTGGGAACGGCATGGCGTAGATATCTTGCTGCGCCAACAGATTGCTCATGTCCCAGGGAAACTCTCCTGTCCGATCTATCTCAGCCGCGCGCGGCGCGACCCGCTCTTTCGCCAGATCTCGGATCGCTTCAATTAATCCCTGCTCCTCTTCGGAAAGATGCGACACTACCATAAAAAACACCCCTTTGTCGGTTTGCTACTCTGCGTTTTCTTCAATAAATATACATATTTATCGTCATATATACATATTTATTGTATCCTTTTAGATAGGATGCAATCAAGCGCCTTGTGGGAAAAGCAGGGCTATTTCATTCTCTTTCCCGCCGCCTTCGGCGGCGGGAAAGAGAGGAAGGAGATGAGCAGGGACACCCCTGGACCCCCTTTCCTTCCAGAGTGAAATAGCCCTGCTGCTGATGCGTTCAGGTTGCACCGGGAATGAACACGTGATATAATCTGCTTTAGAATAGTAGAAGATCTTGATGTTTACGAAAAGTGGGTTAGATCCCACTTTTCTGTTTGCCAGGGACTTTTTTCGTACTTAAAAAACTTAACGGTTGTGTTACCGGGCGATCTTGCGGGAGGAGCATCGCATGAGAAGTGAGTTTCAGGCTGCCATTGCGCAGCTAATAGCAGAGAAGGGTCTGCCCCGCGAAGTGGTGATGGAGACTGTTGCTACCGCCCTACTGTCCGCTTACCGGAAGAGTTTCGGAGGCGGTGAGAACGTTCGGATTGAGGTTGACAAGAACGGCGAGGTCCATGTCTGGGCGGCGAAACAGATTGTAGCTCGGGTTGAGGACGCGAATGAGCAGATCTCCCTCGCTGAGGCACAACGCCTCGATCCCCATGCGGCTCTCGGTCAGATGATGGATGTAGACTCTTCATTTATCTTCGCACGTATTCCGGCCCAAACGGCGAAACAGGTGATCCTGCAACGTATACGCGAGGCCGAACATGAGCACCTCTACGATCAGCTCAAGGATTGGATCGGCGAGATCCGCATCGGGACACTCACCCGCAAGGACCCTGTTCGCGGCTGGCTGCTCGATTTCAATAATGCGGAACGCATCGAAGGGGTCATGCCCCCCACCGAAGAGGTTCCAACCGAGCATTATAAGCCAAACCAACGCGTTCAGGTGTTTGTCTACGATGTGCGCCGCGTCCCAGGACGCATGCTCCAGGTACTGGTTTCTCGTACCCATCGCGATCTGGTTCGCCGCCTTTTTGAGCGCGAGGTCCCGGAGATCTACGATGGGACGGTTGAAATTAAAGGGATCGCTCGTGAGCCTGGCAGTCGCTCAAAGGTTGCGGTGGTGGCCCGCCAGGAAAGCCTTGATCCGATCGGCTCGTGCGTGGGAGTACGCGGTACGCGAATTAATGCGATTGTCCGCGATTTGAATGACGAGAAGATCGATATTATCCTGTGGAACGCTGACCCCGCGACGTTTGTGTCGAATGCTCTCAGTCCGGTAAAACCTTTGAAGGTCCAGCTTCGTGAGGCCGATCATACGGCTTTTGTGACGGTTCCAGAAAGACAACTCTCTCTGGCTATCGGAAAAGATGGGCAGAATGCCCGGCTGGCGGCAAAGCTGACGGGCTGGCGCGTCGATGTGACAAAACCAGCGGAAGGCGAGGAGGTTACCCTCCCCGAGGAGGAGCCTCAGGTCAGTGCTCTGACTTCAAGCTCCCCCACTGGCCGACGCGATCGCAACGAGCGCCATGAGCGCGGCGATCGAAATGAACGCTCCCGCCGATCGCGTGGGAATCGTTACCACAACTAGATTTTTTGTAGAGAGGGAGGGGAAAACGATGGCGAAATCTAAATCTCAACCACAGCGACCAAAACATATACCGATGCGTACGTGCATTGCCTGTAAAGAGAATAAATCTAAACGGGAGCTACTCCGCGTTGTTCGCACTCCCGATGGACATGTCTCGATCGATCCCACAGGCAAAAAGTCTGGACGTGGAGCTTACCTCTGCGCCCGACTCGTCTGCTGGGAACAGGCTCTTAAACGGAAAAGACTGGAACATGAGTTTGAGACTGAGCTCTCTCCCGAGGATCGCTCAGAGATCGAGGCGTATATTGAGACGCTCCCAAGGGATGATCTTCCTTTGCCTTCTCAATCCACCTCTTCCCTGACTCGTTCCGGCAATGCGTCCTGATATCAATAACTCCCTTGCTTTATAAAACAAGGCACCTCTCAAGCGCTCTGGTCACTTGATACGGGTCACCTTTTCATGACTATCTGTTGCAAGAAGATCTTTGGTGCGCTATACTGTTGGTGCTATACTGAAAAGCATAGAGATCAGTCGCTTTTCTGCTTTCAGGGCTGGTAGGCTTTCCAGAGGCATTCTTTCTTTTTTCCGCTTCTGATCGCGTCTCCATCCTGTCTTTAATACGAATCAACTTTATTCTCGACTTTTTTTATTGTTCCTATCCTTTTTGGATAGGCAGTCGCAACACAGATAGTTCTATGCGTCATTATATCTCGACTCTTTTGACAGAGAACACAGCCCCTCGTCTCATCGGGCAGTTGTGGCAAGTGAAGTTTGCGGAGCAATCGCTATGATCTGTTAATCCAACAGCATCTACGCCCTGGAGCGCAGACGTTTCCATGCCTGGCACTGCACCAACGAGGGACTGTCTCCCCTTTTGTTATGGGAAGGCGACAGTCCTTTTTTGTGGCTGTAAAAAAGAGATTTCCAACGCCTTTTATGGCGCATCATCTGGTAGAAGGGAGTCTTCTTCATGAGAAACGTTTCTGAACCAACAGAAGGAAACGAGCAGGTAAGACAGACACCAACAGCAACACCAACCCGGAACCGTAATACCAATAATAGTGCCCGCTCACGATCCGAGAATCCTACACCTGGTAGCCAGGACCATGAAGCGAGACAAAATCAGGGTCAGCCACGTCGCTCACCTAATCCTACAAATCGCTCCGCCGATTCACAGAATCCCCAGGGGCCACAACAGGGTCAACAGCGCTCTGGCTCCCAGGGCGGCAATCAAAGCAATGGCAATCGCTCCTCTAACTATTCCAATGGGACTGGTACGGGAACGGTTCAACCGGGAACGGAGCGGCGCGGCCCACAACAAGGGGGCGACCGGCGCGGCCCACAACAAGGGGGCGACCGGCGCGGCCCACAGGATCGCTATCCAGCAACTCAGCCATCGGGTGGTCCCCGAGATGCTGGCACGGCTGTGCGTCCCGGTGGTCCTGGCGGCAATGGCACGGCTGTACGTCCTGGCGGCCCCGGTGGCAATGGCATCAGTCGTCCCGGTGGCCCCGGCGGCAATAATCGTCCCGGTGGCCCCGGCGGCAATAATCGCTTTGGAAATAACAACCGCCCCGGCGGCAATAACCGTCCCGGTGGTAATCGTCCCGGTGGCAATCGTCCCGGCGGTGGGGCCAGACCCAATAATACTCAGCGCAATCAGGAGCGTCGGGCTGCGGTGGCGAAGGAGAAGCCAACTGGACCAATCAGTATTCCGCAGCAGCTTGTTGTAAAGGATCTCGCTGATCTTTTGCAGATTACACCAAACGAGGCGATCCGTGGCTTAATCAAGCATGGCACGTTCGCTAGCATTAACCAGGTAGTGGACTATGAAAAGGCCTCGCTGGTCGCGACCGATCTTGGCTTTGAACCTTCTCTCCAGGTTAATGAGGAGTCTACTCAGCGCGAACTATCAGCCTCGGAACAGCTTGAGGCCCGTCGTAACGATGAGAATCTGGTCACAATCCCACCTGTGGTAACTATCATGGGACACGTTGACCATGGAAAAACTTCTTTGCTGGATACGATCCGCAAAACTAAGGTGGCCGCCGGTGAAGCTGGTGGTATCACGCAGCATATCGGTGCCTATCAGGTTGAGATTAATAATAAGAAGATTACCTTCCTTGACACTCCCGGTCACGAGGCCTTTACGGCAATGCGCGCTCGCGGAGCTCAGGGTGCCCATATCGCGATTATTGTGGTGGCCGCCGACGATGGTGTGATGCCTCAGACGCGCGAGGCGATCTCGCATGCGCAGGCCGCGAAGGTGCCGATTATTATCGCGATCAATAAGATCGACAAGCCGGGGGCTAATCCCGATTTTGTGAAGCAACAGCTCGCGGATATGGGAGTGGTAATTGAGGAGTACGGCGGAGAGGTGATCTCGGTGCCAATCTCCGCGAAAAAGAATACCGGTATCGACGATCTGCTGGAGATGATCCTGCTGGTCGCTGAGGTACAGGATATTCGGGCAAACCCCAAGGGAGCTGCGAAGGGCGTAATTATTGAGGCCAAGCTGGAGAAAAACTCTGGCCCGACGGCGACGGTCCTGGTCCAGGAGGGTACCCTGGAGATGGGCGATAGCTTCTCGGTCGGCTCTACCTTCGGTAAGATCCGCGCGATGTTTAATGATCGCGGAAAGCGCATCCAGAAGGCTCCCCCCAGCACTCCGGTCAGCGTTCTGGGTATCGCTGAGGTGCCACAAGCGGGAGATCGCCTGGAGGTGGTTTCCGATGAGCGATCCGCGCGTAACGCCGCTCAGCAAACCTCTGAGGATCGCAGCAACAATAACAATGCTCATAGCGTGACGCTCGATACCCTCTATGCTCAGATGCAAGAGGGTACGGTGAAAGAGCTGAATGTGGTTCTAAAGACTGATGTCCAGGGAACTTCTGAGGCGATTAAGGGAGCCCTCGCGAAACTGGGCGAGGAGAACCTGAAGGTCAGGATGATCCATGAGGGCGTTGGCAATATTAGTGAGACCGATGTCCATCTCGCGGCGGCTTCGGGCGCGATCATTATCGGCTTTAATGTGAAACCTGATGGTACGGCGATCCGTCTGGCCCAAAAAGAGGGCGTGGATATCCGCTACTACGATATCATCTATAAGCTGACGGATGATATCCAGGCGGCTCTTAACGGTCTGCTTGAGCCAACCTACCGCGAGGTTGTGGAAGGCCATGCGGAGGTTATCGCGACCTTTAAGGCCGGCAAGACGCTGATCGCTGGCTGCCGCGTGACCGACGGTAAACTGGCCCGTAACACTTCCGCCCGCCTGCTCCGTGCGACGGAGAAGATTTATGAGGGTAAGTTCGCGTCTCTACGCCGCGGGAAGGATGATGTTCGTGAGGTAGCTACTGGCTATGAGTGCGGCATTGTCTTCGACGATTTCAATACTCCTGAGGTCGGTGATATTATCGAGTCCTTCTCTCAGGAGCGCGTTCAACCAAACATGTAAGATCAGACATTCACATGTACATGGGAATACAGGGAGGCCGGAAACCAGCCTCCCTCTTTTTACTCGATTGTGTTCGACCTGGAGTCTGAACCGGTACGAAAGGAACAGACATCATGCCAAATACGCATAGACAAGAGAAACTCGGCGAGCTGATCGCCGTGGAGTTGAGCGATCTGATGCGCACCCGCTTAAAGGACCCACGCGTGGGCTTTGCCAGCATCACGCGGGTTGAGGTCAGCGGCGATCTGCGAGTGGCGAAGGTCTACGTGAGTGTGATGGGTGAGCCCGAGGAGCGCAATGCTTCGATCCGCGCACTCCACCACGCAACAGGCTTTCTGCGCCATGAGCTGGCGGGCCGCATGACGATCCGCTATATGCCTGAGCTGGTCTTTAAACTGGACAACTCGATTGAGCAGGGATCTCGCATTCTGAATCTGATCCGCCAGGTTGCGGAGGAAGAGAAGGAGAAGGCGGCCTCGGCTCCGACAACCGATCCCCTCACTGTCGATGGCACTAGCACTCAGGAATGACCTCGCTCCGTTCGTCCTTTCTATTCCGCCTCCTTACTCTATTTCTGTACAATAGGGGTATAGGGGGCGCTTGCTCTTATTTCCGAGTTTTATTTGTAGTAAGATAAGCGAGATTATTTTTATGACAACTTCCGCTTCTCCTGACGGGTCACTTACCCGCCAGCTTGATCCCCTCCTGGTTCAGCAGGCCATAGAGCTGATTACATCGGCTCAAAAGATTGCGCTCCTGGCCCACAAAAATCCCGATGGCGATTGCCTGGGCTCGATTCTGGGCTTTTCCTGGATTCTACGCCAGCTTGGCAAAACCTGTGTACCTGTCTGTGCCGATCCCGCGCCGGCTAACCTACGGTTTCTTCCCGGCATGGCTGATCTTCGGCATACCCTTGAGGGCGAGAACTTTGATCTGATAATTGCTTTGGACGCTGGCGAATTTGAACGCTTCGGTTCGGTCTATACCCAACATCAAGCATATCTGGAGCAGGCCAGGATCCTCAATATGGATCATCATATCAGCAGTACTGGCGTAGGTCAGGTGAACATTATTGATCCTACCTCGGCCTCAACCACTGAGCTTCTAGTCCTGTTTCAACAGCAGGCTGGCCTCCCTCTTAATAAGGATGCGGCGACCTGCCTTCAGACGGGATTGATTACCGATACACGCTCCTTTCAGTTCTCAAATACGACGCCCCGGACCTTCCAGGTGGCGGCCCTGCTGCTAGCGACTGGCGCGTCCCCAGAGCGGATTGTCGAGCCATTATTATATGCGCAATCTTTCTCAATGGTGAAGTTTCAAGGACTGGTTCTGGCTCAGGCGCAAATAGCCTGTGATGGTCGACTGGTCTGGTCGTGGGCTAATGATGATCTGCTGGCCCAGGCTGGCGCGACACCCGAGATGGACGATAATCTAGCCGGTCAGATGCGCGATATCGGTGGGGTTCAGATCGCGGCGATGTTGAAAAACTACGGCACGACTGATGTAACGCGGCTGAGCCTGCGTTGCGCCCCTCCCTATAACGCGGCTGATATCTGTCAGAAGCTGGCGAATGGCGGTGGGCATGCGCGCGCAGCCGGCGCGACAATTAAGCTCCCACTTCGCGAGGCTGAGACATATGTGATTTCGGAACTGAAAAAGATTATGAGCAAGTAAATTATGACTGATGGTATTCTCAATATTAATAAAGATCTGTATATGACCTCTCATGATGTGGTCGCGCGCGTTCGTAAGCTGCTTCAGCAGCGCCGGGTGGGTCATGCCGGGACACTGGACCCGGCGGCCAGCGGCGTGCTCCCAATCTGTGTTGGCCAGGGAACACGAGTGGCTGAATATCTTAGTGAGAGTGGCAAAGCCTATCAGGCGGAAATCTATTTTGGCGTAGTAACAGACACATATGATGCGGAGGGGGAAGTGGTTCGTAGCGCCGATGCCTCGTCGCTTTCAGGAAAGTTGATCGATCAGGTGCTTCCAGAATTTTCGGACGAGCTGATGCAACTCCCTCCACGCTATTCAGCAATCAAAATTAAGGGCCAGCCAGCCTATAAACTGGCGCGCTCAGGCGCGGAAGTAGCCCTGACGCCACGACCAGTAACAATCTTTCGGCTGGAGATCTTGAATTGGGAGGCTCCCCGCCTGACGCTGGCAGTCGAGTGCAGCAAGGGCACATATATTCGCTCGCTGGCATATGATCTGGGCGAACGTCTGGGCTGCGGCGCGCACCTCAGCGGCCTGATCCGCACTCGCAGTGGCCCCTTTGAAATTTCGGAGAGTGTCACGCTCGCTCAATTGGAGAAAGCGCTCCAGGATAATCAACTGGCGGATCTACTTTATCCCTCTGATTACGCGCTCCAGAACTATCCGGCTCTTCATCTGAATGGAGAAATAACCACTCGTGTTCTCCATGGAAATGCCTTTCAAATCTCAAAACAAGAAACACAGGCGAGTCTCGCACGTATATATGATGATCAAGGGAGGTTTATCGCGATCGCGAGATGGGATGATACGCAGCAGGAGTGGCATCCTCACAAAGTGTTCACCACATAAAATAGGTTAAAGGTTGTAGACAGACACTTTTCCTGCTGACTACGAACGTTTTTATTCATTTATAGGGTACTGTATATGGGACTTCGGCACATAATTATTGCTAGCGTTATACCGGCTGTGGTACTATAAATCAGATAACGAACAAAGGCTAATTTTTATACGATGGAATACGCAACAACCCTATCATCAAACGAAACGCTCGCCATTACTATCGGAAATTTCGACGGCGTTCACCTTGGACACCAGCGCCTGATGCAAAAGCTGCGCGCGACTGCGCAGGAGCTGGATTGTAAGCCTGTGCTCGTGACCTTTTCTCCGCACCCGTTGACAGTGCTCAGGCCAGAGATGGCCCTGCAATGCCTGACAACGCTGGATGAGAAACTGACTCTGGTCCGATACTATGGGGAAATTCAGGATAGCATTGTCATCTCATTTACACCAGAGGTCGCCTATTTAAGTGCGACAGCGTTTCTGGACCAGTTGCGCTCCCACTTCCAGGTTCGAGCAATGGTTGTGGGTGAAAATTTTAGTTTGGGGCGGCAGCGCCAGGGCGACCGCGCATTTCTACAACGGTACGCGGAGGAGCATCAGATGCTCTTCGAGCCTATCTCTCTTGAAACTGCGGAACAGAAGAATATTAGCAGTACACGTATCCGAGCCCTGGTCTCGGAGGGAGAGATTACCGCCGCGAACGAACTATTAGGACATCCTTTGATGTTTCAGGGACGGGTCGTTCATGGAGATGCACGAGGACGGCTCATCGGGTTCCCAACCGCTAATCTTGTGCCTGATCCACAGAAACTCCTGCCTGCTCATGGAGTATATGTGGCCCGCGTTCATATAATTGAAGAGTCTGGAAGTGACTATATGTCCGCTCATGACGTTTATAACAGTGTGGTGAATATCGGTCTCCGCCCTACCTTTACTGGCAAAACCACATTGGTAGAGGCTCACCTGCTTGATACGGATCAAAATCTCTATGGGAAAGAGCTCCAGCTCGACTTTCTTACTCGCCTGCGCGGCGAACAAAAATTCGCGGGTATAGAAGCATTGAAAATACAGATCCATACTGATGTGCAGCAGGCGCGTCAGATTCTACAATAGGGAGGGTGAGCCAAGGTGAATGCTCGCCAACAGAGTCCATTTGCCAGAGTTGAGGCATTTTTACAACGGATTGTCGAGGGCCTGTTCTCGTTTATTCCATCCCGCTTGGAGCCTGTAGAGCTTGCTCGCAAGCTTGAACGGGTAACGGAAGATAACGTGCTACAGAGCATCGATCGTCGTCTGGCCCCAAATGTCTTTGATATCTACTTGAGCATCAAAGATCATCAACGTTTGTCTCCAGGACAGAACGACATTATTAAAGATCTTCAGGAACATCTGATTGAGTTCTGTAAAAGGCGTCATTATGTTCTACGCGTGCGACCGGTTATCCGATTTCATTCCGATACGTCGTTGAAGTCTGGCTCGGTCCGCATTGAGTCTGAGCTGGTTAATGAGTCCCCTTCGGGTGAAGGCGGCACACAAATTATACCCCAAAAAGATTTACAAGAACTCAAGAAAATACTCGGCGAGTCGGGGCCACTTTCTGGTGCTCCCCGCAGCTCAAGCAGTCCTGATCTGGGCACCTATCCCCCGCAAGGTGGAGGCAGTCCTAATTTGGGTGCCTATCCATCACCCGAACCACCTGCTCCCGTCATTCCTCAGGCCTGGCTGACGATCCGTCTGCCTCAGGCTGGTCAGCAGGTCTATCGCATAGAGAAACCGGTGGTCAACATCGGTCGCCAACTTAGCAACGATATTATTGTGGAAGATAAGCGTGTTTCGCGCTATCATGCTCAGGTGAAGTATCAATCAAACGGCCAGTTCAGCATTTTTGATCTCGGAAGTACTAACGGCATCACTATTAATGGGACTCCCAATATGCGCCAGCACACCTTACGTAACGGCGACCGCTTCACCATCGGCAACTACGACTTTTACTTTGAGAGAAGGTAAGGTTACCGACTTATGTCATTAGATGTCTTTTTACTTATTCTGCGCATCCTTCTGGTGGTCCTGCTCTATCTTTTCTTAATGCAGGTAGTGATCGCGGTAACGCGAGACCTTCGTAAGACTGCCAATAATAATGACGATACAGGTGGCCCGATCCCTTCTAAGGTGGTTGGCCATCTGATTGTCGTGGATAGCGGTCCCAGTGCTCTGGTTCCGGGGACAAGCTTTAATCTTTCTCCCCAGACAACGATTGGTCGTGGCCCTACTAATACGATTCAGCTTACGGATAATTTTATCTCCGCTGAACATACTCGTCTGATGTATCGAGGCGGCGTCTGGTATGTTCAAGATGCTGGGAGCACCAATGGAACTTTTCTTAACGGACAACCCGCTCGCGATGCTCTGGCCGCGAAGGTCGGCGATGTGGTGCAGGTGGGCTTTATTCGCTTTAAGCTCGCGCAATAATCCTCTACTCTTCTCAGAAGTCAAAAGAACTCTAGAAATGTAGGTAAAAACTCTGTTTTCCTACCGTGATAACTAGAAGACGCTTCCATTCTTCCCCTGGCTCTTAAAGCAGGCCAGTAGCTTCATAAGGCGGATTATTTATGATAAGTCAAGCTTCCGCTGGCATTCGCAGGTACCGATGGAGAGAGCTCAGCCTGTTTATTGTGCCAGCACTCATCCTTCTGGTAGGTATGACACAGGTACTGATTACGTCCAATACCGATCAGAAGCAGACGGCGACGTTTACGACGGGACACCTACCAACGGTTCAGGGCTTGATCCCAATCTTGGGCTTTATGGGCTTAATGCTGATCCTCAATGTGGTCATGAGCATTGCGTTTCCTAAGGCCGATCAGATGTTGCTGCCGGCGGTTGGTCTCCTAAGTGGCATTGGGGTGCTTTTCGCGCTCCGTCAGGGGCCCGATTTGAATCCGGCGCGCCCAGCTCTGGGCATCTATCAGTTGGTCTGGGTCACGCTGGGAGTTGTTGTCTGTATCGCGACGATGTTTTCGCTGCGAAATATGAATTTCTTGCAACGCTACAAATATACATGGGCGTTGCTTGGTCTCGTGCTGGTCGGAGTAACACTCTTTAAGTCTCTCCGAACAAATCTTAATACACCTACCCACGACTCACTCAGCTTTGGGCCTTTCCAGCTTCAGCCCTCTGAGTTTCTGAAGATCTGTATTGTGATCTTTTTCGCGGCTTATCTTAGTGAGAACCGCGATATTCTAGCCGGTGGCACAACGCGCATCGGCCCCTTCAGGCTCCCACCACTTCGCCACCTGGGTCCAATTCTGCTGATGCTTGGCCTCGCCCTGTTGATCTTTCTGGGCGTGCGCGAGTTGGGTCTGGCTCTGCTGATCTATGGCTTGTTCATGAGTATGATTTATCTGAGCAGCGGCAAGTTTTCGTATGTGCTGATGGGCCTGCTGGTCTTCTTTGTTCTAGGCTTTATTGGCTATGCACTGTTCGGCTACATTCGAGATCGCTTCGCGGTTCTGGGACTGGATATGGTGAACTGGCAAGACTGGAGCGCTAAGACGACGGATGATATCCAGGGCCGCTTCTTCCAGATCTCGCAAGGGATTATCGCGCTCTCCAGTGGGGGGATCTTTGGACAGGGCCTCGGCCTCGGCCACCCCACGATGGTCTCGGTGTCTGAGTCGGATATGGTGTTTACAGCGCTTGGGGAGGAACTGGGGCTTGCCGGCCTTTTCGCGATTATCGGGCTCTATATGCTGCTTCTCTACCGTGGCTTCAGGATCGCGATTGAGTCCAGGGACTCTTTTCAGCAGTTGTTGGCCGCCGGCCTGACTTCGATCTTTGCGATTCAAACGCTGATTATCTGCTGTGGTAATATGAAGTTTATGCCGCTAACGGGTATCCCTCTCCCATTCTTAAGTTATGGCGGTAGTTCAATTCTCGGCAATTATATTATTATTGGTATTCTGCTCCGGATTTCTCACAATACCGGTGTGGAAAGTGAGGAACTGCTCTAACACACGATGAAGCAAAAAAAGAGAGATGGGCTCTACTTCCCGCTGAAGTATGGTTCATCTCTCTTTTTACGCGTTCAATACCATCCAGGTTTCCTATAAAAACCGCGATCGCATGGGTAGCTGTTGCTATCCACAATTTTCTCTATTATAATTCCTTTTGTGCCGCTCGTCCCTAACATTCTCTTGATTTTTCAACTCATGTTATAATACACTCGCGAAGATATCTGGGAATTATTCTATTTCTCATATTGAATAGGAAAATCACTTATGGGCCAGTATAAAGAATGGTTACATAGTCTTGAGCTTGATTGGCAGCTCCGCACACAGGTGAAGACGCTGAAAAATCAAATTTCTCACCTTCAAGCCCGCGCCGTTCAGTTAGAGCCTCTTCTTCCTACCGAACAGAATACGGTAATTCAGGCATTGCTGGCTTATGCTCAGGCCCCAATACGCTCTAAAGAGCCGCTGCCAATCCCCAGTCCAACTCTATCTCAGTCTCAATGGTCTCCGGCTTTCACTCAGCAGGCAACAATTGAGGAAGAGCTATTTGAACCGACACTTACGCTCAAAGCTTTACGTCCAACTGAGGTGAAACATCGAGGCCTACTCCACCGAGACAAGCTGGTCGAGCCAACCTCGCAACCATCACAGATCCCTGTCCCCAACTCACCTCTGGAAACACCTCGTCTGGAGCTTAATGAAGAGGTTAAAATGCGCGCCCTTTTACAGATTGGCTCGCAGGAAGAGATCCACCTGCCCTGGTGGCTGGAACAGATGATGGTGAATACTCAGGGAACAGGTCCGATCGATCCCGAGACGGTTCGCACGAACCGCCTGATCCAACGCTGGCTTACCCGCTGGGGGCAGCAGGTTCCAGCTCAGGAGGCACATCAAAAAAATTCTGAGGAGGCTCCCCCATTATGACTGATGCGGAGATGCCACAGCTTCCAACCCACGTTCAAAAATTGTATACTTCTATCTCTCAAGAGGAGTTCGCGCAATTCGAGGCTGGCTATCAATTTATTCAGATACAGCAGGAGATGGAGTCGATACAGGAACAGCTTTCGGAGGTTGAGCAACAACTTCGGGCGAATGCGACCATTATTCATGAGCTCCGTCCATCTTCTATGTCAATGGCCGCTCTCGCCCGATTGGAGGCTGGCAATGTGAGCGATCTCGATCTCCTCGATCAACTACTAGATCAAGGCGATTCCTGGTTGGACCTCTGTATGCAGCGCCTGAACTATTGTGAGCAACATCATCTTATTAACGATGAGGACTACACCCGATGGTGTCAACACGCCCTTGAGGGTGCCTACGACTGGATCGATACGATGCGCGAGTCTGAAGAGCTGACTCAATCTGAGGAAGTAGAGATAGAACCTGAGGTGAGCGAGGCTCCAACTATCGAGGAGGAGCAGTTACTCCGCCGCCTCGCCAGCGAGGATACAGATGAGTTCAAATCTCTCTATGAAGATGAGGATGATCTCCTGCTCGCCCAGCCTCTGCCCAAAGAAGAGCTCCTACCTACTCCAGATAATCTACCACTCCCAATCCCCACTATTACGTCGTATGCGATCTCCCTCCCACGACTCCCCGATACCCCTCGGCTGGCCTTCCTACCTGAGGAAAATACAAGGGAACAGGAGACTGAAACGGAAGAGGATGCTGTGACGGGCGTGATCACCCGCCCCGTTCTTGGAAAGAATACACAAAAAAGGCGCAAGGTCTCTCGACCACAACAATCAGGCCCGATGAAAAGCCTGCTTAAGAAGGTACTGCGCTCACGACGGTAACTCCCTTATTGTTGAGGTGGCGGGGGCATACCTGGCATCGGCACTTGAGGACCATTTCCATTCTTCCGAACAAAACTCTGATTGCCTGGCAGGTTCGATGGCGGAGGGGGAAAACCAGGCACAGTGCGATTGGATGCGTTTGATTGTGTAACAGGACCAGGCTGCTGAGGTAAAGGCGGCAAGGGCTGCACATTACCGATCATCTGCCCCGAGTTGGGGGGCATACTCGTTATCCCTGATTGGCTCGGTCCTAATGATCCGGGCATCGGGACCACTCCAGATACCATTGGCGCTGGCAGTGGCCCTGTGGGCATCCGCTGCGGAGTCTGCCCCTTCTCTTGCTCTAAATCTCGCACTCGCTGCCGCAGTTGCTCGATCTCTTTTCTATCTTTACGCGCCCCATGTGTTGACAGCAAAAAGAGGACCAATGCTCCTAACAAGAAGGCAGCAAGAAGCAGCAATCCTAACGAGAAGTAGGGCGAGAGGCCCAGATAATAGGATAGCTGCACCCGGTTCGTCAGATTCAGAAACGCGAGGGCAATGACTGCGCCTCCAATCAATAACGATACCAGTAAGAGAATAAAAAACACATATGCCTCCTTGAATAATGTTCAGCCAGATTGCTAGAAAAAACGTGACTTACCGCTTTTTTTCCCTCCCCTACCTAACGCTACAAGACTGCCGCTTCTTCTGATACGCCACAGAATGTACCTAGTATAGTGAAAGAGAAACGGTGATGCAAGAAAAAAGGTGCGACCGCATTGACTCGACAACGAAGACAATGTATGCTAATCTCTGTTAGGCGTTTCCTTGCATTGGTGACGCTTTTCCTTTTGCTCTGACAAACCGGTATCCATCTTTTATGATACTCCAAATCGCTACAAATACCCAGCCTTCACGGCTTCAATAGGCATATTATCACAGGCACTTACTCTTTGCTCCTATCAACAGGTGCTGCTCACTCACGGCTCATCATCTTATGTAGAGGTACAACGTGCTGTTTCAAGAATACGAGAAAAACAATCCCGCCCATAGCCCGGTCCGCGCTCAGTATTTGCAGATAAAGCAACAGAATCCGGATGCGGTCCTCTTTTTCCGTATGGGGGATTTTTATGAGATGTTCGATGAGGATGCTGAAATTGTCGCTCGCGAATTGGAGATCGCGCTGACCCGCCGCGATTTCGGTCGCGGCCAGAAATCTCCTATGGCGGGTATCCCTCATCAGGCTGCCGATAGCTATATCGCCCGCCTGGTTGGCAAGGGATACCGGGTGGCTGTCTGCGAGCAGATGACCGATCCTTCAGCCTCTAAAGGGATCGTGGAGCGCGCGGTGGTCCAGATTGTGACGCCCGGAACGGTTGTCGATCCGACGATGCTGGCGGCGAAGCGCAATAATTTTCTGGCAAGTGCTCTCATTAGTAAAAACGCGGTGGGGATCGCCTATGTGGATATTACAACAGGCGAGTTCGCGGTCACTCAGTTCAACACAACCGAACCCGAACTGGCGCTACAACAGGAGATCGCGCGCGTGGCTCCCGCTGAGGTGCTGATCGAGGCGAATTATACCCCCGTGGGCAGCCGCAAGCGCCGCTGGCTCGCAACGGTGATGAGCGAGAAGCAGGTGACGAAGGTTGGCAGCAATGGCGATCCCAATGCCGAGATCCCTGAACTTGATGAGGAGGATGAGGAGGAGAACGATTATGCTCCGCTTAATCGTTTACTCTCCAATGTGGCGGATCATGTGACCCCTTACGATGCTCGCTTCTTTTCTGCGGAGGATGCTCGCCATCGCTTGCTGACACATTTTGAGGTGGCTTCGCTTGAGGGCTTTGGCTGCGATGATCTTCCTCTGGCGATCCGGGCGGCGGGGGCTGTGCTGGCGTATCTTCAGGAGACCCAAAAGGGCCTGCTCCGCCAACTTACCTCTCTGGAAACGTACGCGACAAATTCGTTTATGACGTTGGATCTGTATACTCGGCGGAATCTGGAGCTTTTTGAGAGTGGTCGCGGCGGTACGGTCAAAGGATCACTTCTCTGGGTGCTGGACCGCACCCGCACACCAATGGGTGGCCGCCTTCTCCGTCGCTGGATCGGCCAACCCCTGTTAGATCTTCCTCAACTTCAACAACGCCAGCGCTCAATTGGTGAACTGCTCTCTACTCCCTTGCTTCAAGCTCGGATGGGGGAGGCCTTAAAAAAGGTGGGGGATGTTGAGCGCTTGATTAACCGCGTGCGCCAGCGGATCGCCTCACCCAGAGATCTGGTGGCCCTGGCAAATAGTCTGAGGGCTGCCGCCGATCTCCAGAGCCTCCTGCCCCCCGAGACGGAGACGGAACATCCGATGCTCTCCCAACACCTCCTGCAATTAACGGATAATCAGGAGACGATTGATTGGATTGAGCAGACGCTGGTTGAAAATCCACCAATGAGCATCTCCGAGGGGGGGATGATCCGCTCCGGCTACCATCAGGAACTGGATCATATCCGCTCAGCCTCGACTGATGGCAAACAGTGGATGTCCGATTTTGAGCAGCGTGAGCGCCGCCGAACTGGTATTCAAAATCTTCGAGTCGGCTTTAATAAGGTGTTCGGCTACTTTATTGAAGTGAGCAATAATAATAAAAATCGCGTACCCACTGACTATATTCGCAAACAGACGCTGACTGGTAGCGAGCGCTTTATTACTCCAGACCTGAAAGAGTATGAGACGCTGATCCTGAATGCTACCGATCGGATCAATAAGCTGGAGAATGAGCTTTTTGTGGAACTGCGCACAAGGATCGCTCTGGAGCACGCTGAACAGATTCTTACGACTGCCCGCGCTCTGGCCGAGATCGATGTCTATTTAAGCCTGGCAGAGGTGGCGTCCCAGCAGAACTATACCTGTCCTCAACTCCGCGAGGACGATACCATCCATATTATCGCGGGCCGCCATCCGGTGGTAGAACAGGCCCAGCCAGGTGCCCCCTTTATCTCTAATGACGCCGATCTCTCTACGAGCGAAAGCCAGATCACGATTATTACTGGTCCGAATATGGCAGGTAAATCCACCTATTTAAGACAGGTAGCCTTAATTACATTGATGGCACAGATCGGCTCCTACGTTCCAGCGGAGAGCGCGAGAATTGGGATGGTCGATCGAATCTTCACCCGCATCGGGGCACAGGATGATCTGGCGACCGGTCAAAGCACTTTTATGGTGGAGATGGTGGAGACGGCCAACATTCTCCATCATGCGACTCCTCGAAGCCTGATTATTTTGGATGAGATTGGACGTGGGACCAGCACATACGATGGTCTGGCGATCGCCCGTTCGATTGTGGAATATCTGCATAATAATAAACGCTGCGGGGCCCGAACGCTTTTCGCGACCCATTATCATGAATTGGTAGAGGTCTCGAAATTGCTTCCCCGCGTCCGCTGCTTGAATGTCGCGGTTAGCGAGGAGGATGGGAAGGTAATCTTCCTGCGGAAGATCATCCCAGGTGGCGCGGACAAAAGTTATGGCCTCCACGTGGCTCAGCTCGCGGGTATCCCCCGCCCAGTAATCCATCGCGCGGAGGAGATCCTCACGGAACTGGAGCAAAAAGGTGAGGCCCGTTCCCGCCGTAAGATGATGCAGGAGATGGCGATGCCTGCCGCCTGGCAGATGACGATGTTCGCCTCAGAAAAGCATCCGTTGATCGAAGAGATCCAGAAACTGGCCATCGACGAGCTGACACCCATCGAAGCGATTAGTAAACTCTATGAGCTTCAACAAAAAGCCAAACAGGAGGGCTAGAAAACTTCAGGATGGTGGGTTAAAGGCGGAATATTTGTAGGGCAGTAGCTTGCAACTCCGTTGGAATTCCCAACGGGTGGGTCGAATGAAGTAGATCGGGTCACGTGTGGACCCGTGCCCAGGGGAGCAGCGGAGTCAGTGGCGTAGGACGGGCACGCAATGATGCTCCACCGTCCACCGCCTGAAGGACCCTTTTTTCTGCCACTGCAAAAAAATGAACGACACCCTACCAGATCCGCAGCCTTTCAAATTCTCATGATAGGTGGTATCATATAATCGATGGACAATAGTGTAGTTCTTACAATATCGGGAGGACGTTTTGACAACACTCGATAAGAAGCTTGCTGATAACGCGGCGCTAGAGGCGCTGTGCATCAATACGATTCGTACTCTGGCGATGGATCAAGTTCAAAAGGCGAATTCCGGTCACCCAGGAACCGCGATGGCGCTGGCCCCCCTGGCCCACCTTCTCTGGACTCGCCACCTCCGGTACAATCCTCGCAATCCCCAGTGGCTTGACCGCGATCGCTTTATTCTTTCCGCAGGTCACGCCAGTGTTCTTCAATATAGTATGCTCTATCTGACCGGCTATGATCTCTCCCTGGATGATCTTAAGAATTTTCGCCAATGGGGCAGCAAGACCCCTGGTCATCCTGAGTATCATGAGACTCCCGGCGTAGAGTTGACAACCGGCCCTCTGGGCGCTGGCTTCTCGATGGGCGTCGGCATGGCGATGGCTGAACGCTACCTTGCCAGCCGCTTCAATAAGCCGGATCAGGCAATTGTCAATCATCACATCTATGCGATCTGTAGCGATGGCGATCTGATGGAGGGGGTGAGTTCTGAGGCCGCTTCCCTCGCCGGTCATTTGAAGCTGGGCAAGCTGATCTATTTCTATGATCATAATAATATTACGATCGAGGGTCAGGCGACACTCGCCTTCTCTGAGAATGTCGGCCAGCGCTTTGAAAGCTATGGCTGGCATGTGCAGCAGATCGAAGATATCAATGATCTTAAGAAGTTGGATCAGGCAATTGAAAATGCGAAGGCGGAGGCAGATCGCCCTTCACTGGTGATTGTGCGCTCGACGATCGCTTTTGGAAGCCCGAACAAGGCGAATACCGCCGGCGCTCACGGCTCTCCTCTTGGTGAGGATGAGGTCTTGCTGACCAAGCGAAATCTGGGCTGGCCTTCAGAGGAAACCTTCTTTGTTCCAGAGCAAGCTTTAACGGCCTACCGTCAGGCAGCCGAGAAACGCGCTCAAACAGAACAAACCTGGAATGCATTATATTCTGACTATAAGAAAGGCAATCCAGATCTGGCGGCGCACTGGGAACGTGAGCAGCGCGGCGAGCTCCCCAAGGGCTGGGATCGCGATATTCCCAAGTTCCCTGCCGGTGAGTCGATGGCGACCCGCGTCTCCGCTGGAAAGGTTTTGAATGCGATCGCTCCCAATCTGCCAACACTGCTTGGCGGTTCTGCGGATCTAGCCCCCTCCAATAACACAAATATGAAGGAGCTGGGCGATTTTGGGCCCGAAACAACTGGTCGCAATCTGCACTTTGGGATACGCGAGCATGCAATGGGCGGCGCGGTAAATGGGATGGCTCTGCATGGCGGTGTAATTCCCTTTGGCGCGACCTTCCTAATCTTCTCTGATTATATGCGCCCTTCAATCCGTCTAGCCTCGATTATGCAGTTGAAGTCGATCTTTGTGTACACACACGATAGCATTGGCCTCGGTGAGGATGGCCCTACCCACCAGTCAGTGGAACAACTGGCCTCTCTCCGGGCGATTCCCGGCCTCACGGTGGTACGCCCCTGCGATGCGAACGAGGCTGCGGCAGCCTGGCGGATCGCGATCGAACACAAAGGTCCGGTGGCGATCGCTCTGAGCCGGCAAAATCTGCCTACGATGGAGGCTTCAGCCGATCTAAGCAAGGTTGTGAAGGGGGCCTATGTTCTTAGCGATAGCCAGGAAACACCCAAAGTGATTCTGATCGCGACTGGCTCTGAGGTTGAGCTGGCCCAGAATTCCGCGAACCAGTTGCGTCAGGATGGCGTTCCTACACGTGTAGTAAGTATGCCCAGTTGGGAACTTTTTGAGGAGCAATCGACCGAGTATAAAGAGTCGGTCCTGCCGAAAAATATCACGGCTCGTGTGGCGATTGAGGCGGCCTCTTCCTTTGGCTGGACGCGCTATATCGGGGCTGAGGGAACAACGGTCACGCTCGATCACTTTGGAGCCTCTGCTCCCGCGAAAACATTGTTTAAGGAGTTCGGCTTTACGATTGAGAATGTGGTCGCGAAGGCGAAAGCATTAATTACCCATTAATCCGCCAGAGAAGATATAATGTCAAAGGTGTTTCAGGGACAGAAAGCGTAGTAATGCGCTTACCAGAGGGTGTAGAACTGACGATACGGGTCTACACCCTGAGAAGGGAAAGGTGTCATGACCAATCCATTACAACAGTTGCATGACTTAGGACAGAGCGTCTGGTACGATAATATCGACCGCGCTCAGCTTGATGCCGGCGATTTTAAAAGAATGTTGGATGCACAAGAGATTGTTGGTGTGACGGCAAATCCAACGATTTTCGAGAAGTCGATCAGTAGCGGCCATGCCTATGATGCGCAGATCGAGCAGTTGATCCGCGAGGGCAAGAACACAAACGAAGTTTATGATGCGGTGATTATTCAGGACATTCGGACCGTGGCCGATCTCCTCCGCCCTATCTATGATCGCACAAATGGCGCGGATGGCTATGTCAGCCTGGAGGTCTCTCCAGAACTGGCTCACGATACCAAAGGCACGATCGATGAGGCGGCTCGCTTCTGGCAGATGGTCCAGCGACCCAACCTGATGATTAAGATCCCAGCGACTCCCGAGGGTATCCCAGCGATCCGTGAGACGCTCGCCAACAGTATTAATGTGAATGTCACCTTGATTTTCTCATTAGAAAGCTATAAGCAGGTCGCCAATGCCTATATCGAGGCCCTTGAGGAACTGAATGGAGCCGGCAAAGATGTGAGTCATATCGCTTCGGTCGCCAGCTTCTTTGTGAGCCGCGTCGATACGCTGGTAGATAAGCTGCTGGAAGACAAGATTAAGGCTTCCTCTAATGAGAACGAGAAGACGCATCTAAAAAGCCTTGAAGGCAAGGCTGCGATCGCCAATGCCCGCGTGGTTTATCAAGAGTTCCAGAAGATCTTCAATACACCTCGCTTTGAGGCCCTGAAGCATGTTGGCGCACATGTACAACGGCCACTCTGGGCCAGCACCAGTACGAAAAATCCCGCTTATCGCGATGTCCTATATGCCGAGGAGTTGATTGGCCCCGATACCGTGGATACAATGCCACTAGAGACAGTGAACAATTTCCGCGATCATGGGGTGGCTGCCAATACGATCCAGAAGGATGTCCCTCAGGCCTCCCAGGCTTTAGCGGATCTGGAGAAGGTCGGTATTCACTACGATGATATCACCCTTCAGCTTCTGAAAGAGGGAGTCCAGAAATTTTCCGACTCTTTCCATCAACTCTTCAAAGGGATTGAAGATAAAAAGAACGCTCTGGCCGAGAAGCAGGGCAACCGCTAGCTCTTCTGAAATAATCGGTGGTGAAAGTAGAGATCATCATAGTAGAGCTTGTTCTCTCTAGTAAAATGGTAGGGGTACTCTTTTGGGCTACCATCTCTACTTTCGCTGCTTTTTCACGCTTTCGTCCGGTGCTTACCCATCGAGCCCATTCCAACCTGTTAGACTTTGTAAACAAAGATTAGCATCCATCTATACACTAGGAGATTGATAATGCCTCAGCGAAGCGTAGTCGAGGCTTCTAATCCCCTCCGTGAGGGGCTACGCAGTAAAAGTAGTCTTGAGCCCTGCGTTATGGTGATCTTCGGCGCGACTGGCGACCTGACACACCGAAAACTTCTCCCTGCTCTCTACAACCTGGCTCTGGAGCATCCGTTGCCCGCTGGCTTCTCAGTCGTTGGTTTCGCCCGTCGCCCCTATAGCGATGATGTGTTTCGTCAGCAGGCCCTGGAATCTATTAACGAGTATTCACGACAGAAGCCCGTCAATCCCCAGGTCTGGGAAAGCTTCTCTCAAGGAATCTTTTACCTGCAATCGGATTTCCACAATCCTGGTGGTTATGAGAAACTGGCGGAACTTCTCAATCGGCTGGATCAGGAGCGGGGAACCAGCGGCAACCGCATCTTCTACCTTTCCACTCCCCCTAGTCAGTATCCGGAGATCATTCAAAATCTGGGCGCGGCTGGCCTGAACCGTAATCGTAAGGGCTGGACCAGGATCATTATTGAGAAGCCTTTTGGTCACGATCTACCCTCGGCTCGCGAGCTGAACCGGCAGGTTTTGCGCGTCTTTCGTGAGGAACAGGTTTATCGTATCGACCACTACCTGGGAAAAGAGACGGTTCAGAACATTCTGGTTTTCCGTCTGGCGAATGGTATTTTCGAGCCTGTCTGGAACCGGCGCTATGTAGACCACGTTCAGATTACGGTTGCTGAAAATATTGGTCTTGAGGGCCGCGTTGGCTACTATGAAGAGTCCGGGGCGATCCGCGATATGATTCAGAATCATATGCTGCAACTTCTTACCCTGGTCGCGATGGAACCACCAATTGCCTTCGATGGCAACTCTGTCCGCGATGAAAAGGTGAAGGTGTTGCATGCCCTCCAACCTATGACCGGCCAGGATGTGGTAACGAACACTCTTCGGGGTCAGTATGGCCCAGGCTGGGTCAATGGACAGCAAGTTATTGGGTATACCGAGGAACCTGGAGTCTCCCCTACCTCCCGAACCGAAACCTACGTTTCTCTGAAGACCTATATCGATAACTGGCGCTGGGCTGGCGTCCCGTTCTACCTCCGTACTGGTAAACATCTGCCTAAACGTCTGACCGAGGTGGCGATCCAGTTTAAGCAGGCTCCGCTGATGCTGTTTAAACGCAGCGATGCCCAGGGCAAGGTGGAACCGAATGTCCTGGTCCTGCGCATCCAACCGGACGAGGGTATCTCTCTGAAGTTTGGCGCGAAGGTCCCCGGTACCGATATGCAGATCCGCTCAGTGAATATGGATTTTCTCTACGGCTCGTCTTTTGTGCGTCAACAGCCAGAAGCGTATGAACGCCTGATCCTCGATTGTATGCTGGGTGACGCGACGCTTTTCACCCGTAAAGATGAGGTTGAGGCGGCCTGGACATTTGTTCAGGGAATTCTAGATGCCTGGGCAAAACAACCACGCGAAGAAATTCTGACGTATGAGTCCGGCACCTGGGGACCCCAGGCGGCTGATGAGTTTATGTGGCGCGAAGGTCGCAGATGGCGTAGACCCTAAGAAGACTTCCTATCACGATGGCTGTTACTGGCTCTCCTCTATCCAGGTGAGCCCGGCCTCGGGTAAGGGCCTCTACCCTTTCTGCGAACAATGTCGTTCAGACTAGTCAGGGGACACAGCTCTATGACACAGAAATCCGCTGCCCCCCAGGGAAATTCTCTTCCCTGGGCCGGCAAATTCGTGCGTATTGAAGAGGTTGAGAGACAACTCTCTCTCCTCTGGCATATGTCTGCTGATAATATGCGCACTGCTCAGAACCTCCATGTCCGTACCAGCGTTCTTAATCTGGTGGTCTGCGCTCCCAATCTGGCTACCGCGAAGGCGGCCAGCACACAGCTCCGCGATCTTTCCGGGTCTAGCTCACATTTCGCCCGCGTAACGGTCCTGATTCTTGATCAATCCGCGAGCGACTCCGATGTCTCTGCCTGGGTGACGCTCCGCTGTTTTTCGGTTATCTCTGATATTATCCGGCACTGCTTTGAACAAACTACTATCCAACTATCCGGTGGGGCTGTAAATTCTGCGGCGACGATTGTGCAGCCACTACTCAAACCCGATCTGCCTGTTTATCTCTGGTGGCTTGGTGATCTTCCATCCAACCACGCGATCTTCGATGATCTTGCTCAACTCTCTCAACGGGTAATTGTGGACTCCCACAGCTTTTATAGCTCCGAGCAGGATATCAAGACGCTGGTCTCGTTTATGGATGCCGCTCCAGATTGCGCGATTAGCGATCTCGGCTGGGGGCGTCTGGCTGCCTGGCGCGAACTGATCGCTCAGTTCTTCGATAACGCGGAGACCCGTCCCTATCTGGATGGCCTGGATCATGTGGTGATTGAGCATGCGGTTGTGCCCGACTCTAACGGCGAAACACATTCCAGCATGTCAATCAATCCTACTCGCGCGCTTTTACTGGCCGGCTGGATGGCGAAATCACTGGGTTGGACGCTGCTTCGCCATAATTCTCAAGGTCTGGATGCGTCTAAACCCGGCGTCTACCACTGGTATATGACACGCGTTCAGAACGATGATATAACTCCGGTAGCAAACCCTCCAGTTTTTCGCATCGATATCCTCCCTATCGAGCAGACGGAAGATGAGGTCGGAGCTATCTGTAGCTTCGGCGTCTCCAGCCATCTCGATGGGAAACAGGCGACTTTTAGCATCAGTCGCAAGGATGATCCAGAGCATTTTCTGACCCAGGTAAATATTCCAGATGAGACGCGACCATCTCGTACGGTGAATATCGCGGCCAGACCTGAAGGTGATCTCTTCAATGAGGAGCTTACTATTCAGGACCACGATCAGCCCTTTGAGGATGCTCTGCACCAGATTCGGCGCATCCTTGATTAAAAAACCCTCTGTAGGAGTTGCTTTATGTCGATTCTGACGTTCGCGGACAAAGAGGTGCTGAGCCAGGAGGCTGCGAAATATATTGTTATGGCTGCTCGGGAGGCTATCTCTACCCATGGCAGCTTTACGATGGCGCTCTCCGGCGGGACAACCCCCGGCAAGACATTTGCCCTTCTGGCCGGGGAGCCCTATCGGGACCAGATTGACTGGTCCCTGGTGCAGATCTTCTGGTGCGATGAGCGCGCTGTCCCACCCGATAGCCCTGATAGCAATTATCGTCTGGCTCAGGAGACACTGCTAAGCAAGGTGCCAATCTCAGCCAGGCAGATACACCGCATGCCTGCCGATACCCCTGACCGCGATGCGGCCTCTCAGCTTTACATAGAGGAGATACGTCAGGTACTGGGTGAAGATACGGTGCCGCGCTTCGATCTGATTCAGCTCGGAATGGGCCCCGAAGCTCATACGGCTTCGCTTTTCCCTCATCAGCCCTCCCTTCAGGAAAAGGAGCGCCTGGTGATGCCTGTCAATGTTCCAAAGCCGCCACCGGACCGCCTGACGTTTACGCTTCCCTTGCTGAATGCTGCCCACCATATCCTGTTTATGATCACGGGAGCTGATAAGGCGGATGCTCTTTACGAAGTGCTTGAGGGTGAACGCAATCCTCAGGAGTATCCCGCTCAGAATATCCAGCCAGCAAATGGAGATGTTCACTGGCTACTGGATACGGCAGCCGCCAGCAAGCTTACAAAAAAATCCTGAAGACGGACCTTCTCTTGAAGATCCCCGTTATTGTCTATCACCGCACCTCACTCTTCATGTGGAGAGATGAGGTGTTGTGATGTTTGCTCCGTTTTTCAAGGAGATATGTTATGTTAATAGAGATTGTCCCTTCGATCCTTTCGGCAGATATGGCACGCCTGGGTGATCAGGTGCGCGAGGCTGAGGCAGCCGGGGCGGATCGCATTCAGATTGATGTGATGGATGGGCATTTTGTGCCCAACATCACGATGGGCCAGATTGTGGTGGAGGCGGTCCGCCGCACCACTTCCCTCCCCCTTGAGGCACACCTGATGATTACTAATCCCGAACTCTATATTGAGGAGTTCGCGAAGGCTGGGGCCGATGTCATCATTGTGCATCAAGAAACCTGCATCCATTTGAACCGGGTCATTCAGCAGATTAAAGCCACGGGTAAAAAGGCCGCAGTGGCGCTCAATCCGGCGACTCCGGGCTTTATGTTGAACGAGGTTCTGCATCTGATAGATATGGTGCTGGTGATGACCGTCAATCCTGGCTTTGGCGGGCAGGCGTTTATCGCGGACACGATGCCGAAACTGACCTCTCTACGACAGCAGATTACTGAGCGCCAGTTAGCTTGCGATCTTGAGGTGGACGGCGGTATCTCTGAAAAGACGATCGCTGTGGCCGCCAGAGCTGGCGCGAACCTTTTTGTTGCGGGCTCATCGGTCTACAACCCCAAAATGAGTGTGGCCGATGCGATTTCCACATTACGTAAAGCTGTTGAATAAGTCAGAACGTAATTTTTCTGAACACGAGGTATGTGAGCGATGATAACCCTCCATAACGATCTTACGGATATCCCTGGGCTCCGTGTAGGGCACGACACGGATCTTGAGGCCGCGACCGGCTGTACGGTTATCCTCTGCGATCAACCAACAATCGCGGGAGTAGATGTCCGGGGCGGCGCTCCAGCTACCCGCGAGACCGATCTTTTGCGTCCTTTACATATGGTTGAGGAAGTTCAGGCAATTCTACTCACGGGCGGTAGTGCCTTTGGCCTGGACGCCGCTGGTGGGGTGATGCGCTATTTAGAGGAGCAAGAGCGTGGCTTCGATACCGGTGTTGCTCGGGTGCCGATAGTGCCCGCTGCCGCCATTTTTGATCTTGCTCTGGGCTCCGCGAAGATCCGCCCCGATGCCGCCTCGGGCTACCGCGCCTGCCAGGACGCCTCGGGCGATCCAGTGCGACAGGGATCAGTGGGAGCCGGAACTGGCGCGACGGTCGGCAAACAGGCCGGTCCCTCCTTCGCCATGAAAGGCGGCGTGGGATCTGCCTCGACCCGCCTGCCGGATGGCTCACTGGTGGCGGCCCTGGTTGTAGTAAATGCCCTGGGCGATATCGTCGATCCAGAGACGCAAAAAATCATCGCCGGCTCTCGCCATCCGGCGCAAGAGGGCTTTCTAGCGGCTGACCCTTTCAGCAACACTACGCTCGCGGTGGTCGCGACCAGCGTTCCACTCTCGAAAGAGGACACCAATAAGCTGGCTCAAATGGCGCACAATGGCCTGGCCCGAACAATTTATCCGGCCCATACCATGTTTGATGGCGATACGGTCTTCGCCCTCTCTATCCAGGCGGATGAAATCAAAAAATCATCAGCAACTGAGCGCGGACTCGCTATCAGCGTCCTGGGAGAAGCGGCGGCCCTCACCCTGGCCCGTGCGATTGCACGCGCCGTGCGTCGAGCTACCAGCTTGCATGGCACACCAGCAATCGAGCGGCAGGTATAGCAAAACTATAGCCGGTAGTCGGGTTGTGTATACCCGACTGCTGGTTAGCAGCAGCCAAAAAAAGCTTGCCTATTCAATTAAAGAAATACAGATAGTTTCTAGGATAACATCATAAGCAGCACAATGCCTCCACTGATTAACATGAGTACAATACATACCATGATCACCAGAATGAATATATCACTACGAGGTGTGACCGCTGCTTCCAGAAGTTCTGGGAGGTTCAGCAGCTTATCCGCAGGACGCCTATCGGAAAGATAGGGCAGCTCACGCTTGGCCGTTAAAATTTTCAATCCACCACTAGCCAGATCCCAGGATTGGGCCGCCAGATCTGTCGCTCGCTCACCTTCTGGCTTGTCCGCGCGCGCCGTTCCTGCCGTCTTGTGGGAGACAGATGGCCGTACCATCTGAGAAGAGGAGGCGGTTGGAGTGGAGGTCGAGTGTTGGGATGTCTTCCGGTGCGCTTGCTGAGACAGGGACCTCGCGAACTGGGGTTCAGAAGATGTAGGCTGTGTCATGGCTTTTCTCCGCCAGGGGGCTTTCGGGCCGACCACTATACAAAAGAACAGCTACACATTACGCGCTCAAATAACAGTGCTTTCTCCTATATTGTAACTTCTTCCTCAGAATAATCAAGAGGAGGTGACTTCTGGAAAGTTTTTATCCTCTATACCTTTTTCTTTATGTAAAGACCGACAACCCGATAAAAAAGTGTTCAAGGACTTTTACCCTCTTTCACTATTACGATTCTGTATTTTATGAGGTGTCACTACTAACGTCAAGAAGCTCCAAAAGGGTATGCAGAATGCGTGCGGTGGCCCCCCAGATGCGATAGGAGCCGTAGTCATAGAAATGTACCACACGAGACTGGCCGCCTTTCTGCCACAACTCGTTATGGTAGATCTGCGGCTCTCTCAAGGCCTGGAGAGAGGCGACAAAAACTTCGGAAACCTCGCTTTGTTGCACGTGGAGATCTCCCAGCCCATCGGGCAAATAGGCAACAATTGGCTGAATAAAAAAATTGCTGACAACCGTGAAGACTGGAGAAAGGGCTCCGAGAACCTCCGCGCGCGCTGTTCGCAGGCCGATCTCCTCTTCGGCCTCTCTTAAAGCCGTTTCCACGAGAGTAAGATCGCCCTCCTCAGGCTTACCACCCGGAAATGCGATCTCTCCACGATGCGATCGTAACCGATCAGAGCGGCGGATAAACACGAGCTCGGGCGCGCCTTCGCGATCCAACAGACAAAGCAACACCGCTGCTTTTCTAGCTTCTGGCCGCTCACCCTCGATCTCATCTACCAGCCAGGGAACCCTTGCGATCGGCTCTAGCCGTCGCTTGAGTACCGCGATCATCGACGCGGTTTCAATTCTATCCTTCATAAAAAATATTGTAGCATACCTCCTCATCTTTCTTGAAAATAGGGAATGAAGGAGGCCCCACCCATCCAAAGAAAAGAAAAAATCCTTGCTCTTCCTTTTTTGTGATACAATATGACATACAAAGAAACGTTGGAGAGGTTTCCGAAAAAGCTGTTTTTCACCTTGCATTCAGGCGCTGCTTTTGGTATAATTAGAGCATCGAGTGGGGGTATGCTTACATCAGGGCTCCATCATGTTCAATTGACTAACGCTGAACTGTCTG
>CAXTTV010000009.1:0-54176 GCA_964247295.1 uncultured Ktedonobacteraceae bacterium
CGACGGAGCGGGTCCAGTTCGGTCGCCCCTTGTCCAGCTTCCAGCTTATTCAAAATAAGCTCGCGAACATGCTGGCGAATGACACCTCGATGCAATTTCTAAGTCTGCGTCTGGGCCAGCTTCAGCAGCAAGGGGAGATGACCGACGCGATGGCCTCACTCGCGAAAATGAATAACGCTCGTCTGGCCCGTGAAGTGGTCGCGGACGCTCGCGAAATGTTGGGTGGTAATGGCATTCTGTTGGACTATCATATTGCCCGACATCATGCGGATATCGAAGCGGTCTTTACCTACGAAGGGACCGATACCATCCAGTCCTTAATTGTGGGACGCGAGATTACCGGTACCCAGGCTTTCTCCCGCTGATCCTCCGTTGGACTATCGGGACTTTTGGATAGAAAGATCAAGGTCTTCCTCTTAATGAGGAGGATCTTGATCTTTTGTTTGTTAGCGGTTGCGTTCGCTTCGGACAAAAATGGTTGTGCCAGCGATCAGAAAGATGACGAACATGACAAGGATCACAATCAAATTAAAGAGAGGTCCCTGAACGACAATCTGATTATAATCGGGCTGTCCCGCGTAAAAGACATCTCGTGTAAGATCCACTCCATAGCGCAGCGGGGTAATATAGGTAATTAATTCTAGTGGGAGTGGCTGATTTTTAATCGGATTAAAAACGCCAGCCAGGAAAAACTGTGGGAAGATCAGGAATGGTAGGATCTGATTGGCGGCCCGCTGACTGCCAAAGAAGGAAAGCAGGATCAATCCAAACCCTCCACCCAGCAGGCAGACCAGGAGAGCGACTGGAATTAACGCGATCACCTGTGGAAGCGAGAGCGGAATACGTAAAAAGAGTCCGATAACAATCAGCAGGACTCCCTGGCACATAGCGACAATCGACTCCCCAAAAATCTTGCCAAAGATAATGGAATAGCGAGTGATAGGCGAGATAAAAATTTCTTGACTGAAATCATTCTCGCGGTCCTCGATTAGCGAGACGATCCCAAAGGCCGTGGATTGGAAAAGCGTCTGGGCGAACACGCCGGTAAAGGTCAGGGTCAACAGGTTATAGCCAACCTGTTTCCCGAAGCTAGCTTGAAGACCTCCGCCCAGCACACCGATAAATAGCAGTGGCAGAATCAGGGTCGCGATCAGGCGGGTGGGATCGCGTACAAACCGGAGGACATCGCGATAGGCAATTGTAAGAATGGCATTCCATTCGCGTCGAATACTTATCATGCGTTTTTCACAATCTCCAGATACACATCGTCAATTGTAGGTTGGTGCGTTTCAATCAGAGTTAGCGGGGTTGAGATGCGCTTTAGCGTCTGATGAATCTCCGCGCCCTGCATTGGTAGTTTGAATTGTGGTCCCTCACTAAAGGGGATCTGAAGTTCTGTAAGCTCTGTGCGCAAAGCCTCGCGGTTGGTTGCATTTACCAGCACATACTCCTCAACCAGTTGAGCCTTAATCTCAGTTGGAGAGCCTTGAGTCACAATCTTGCCTTTATTTATGATGCAGACCTGATCTGCCTGCTCCGCTTCCTCTAGATAGTGAGTGGTGAGAAAAACCGTTGTGCCATTTTCACGCCGGATTCGTTCCAGATATTCCCAGAGGCTAAACCTGCTTACAGGGTCCAATCCCGACGTTGGTTCATCTAGAAACAGCACGCGGGGATTATGGAGTAGACTACGCATAATTTCCAGCTTGCGTTTCATGCCACCGGAGAACGTTTTTACCGGTTTAAAAAGATCCTCCTCGATCCCCAACAACTTTGATAATTTCTGGACCTGAAGGCGGTACCCCTCCGGCATCATTCTAAAGGAAGGGCGGAAGGGATAGAGCCCGTACAGAGTCGCATGAAAGCGGACATTCTCTTCCGCCGTCAGATTCAAATCCAGACTGGGTTTTTGAAAAATGATCCCAACATTGTTTCGTACCTGACGGGCCTGTCGGTTCGTATCGTAACCGGCGATTGATACCGAGCCAGAAGTTGGGATCAGGGTCGTTGTAAGAATGGAAATAGTCGTTGTTTTCCCTGCCCCATTGGGTCCGAGGAGCGCGAAAAGCATTCCTGGTCCCACCTGGAAAGAAATATCATCGACAGCGTTCTTTGTAGCTTTTTTGTAGCGTTTCACCAGGTGTTCGACCCTGATTACAGGCTCCTGAGGCTCAGGAAGATGCTCCCTGGCCTTCAAGGTATCGCTCTGGTATTGCATAGTGTTCTCTCTATTCGTTTGATCCAAAGGTGGTAGATGTACACTGACGATATAACGTAAACATGTATCATTCAGTGTACGTCTCACCAATAACAAATGTTGTCGCTATCAGACGCTGACAACAGTCTCTCTCGGGTACTCATGGCGAGGTAAGCCGCTCGCCAACGACTCTACATAGCGGCGGATCGACAGGGCCACCGCTGCCCCTTCGCCAGCCGCCGAAGCCGCCTGTTTTGTGCTCCCTTGTCGACAATCGCCAGCCGCGAAGACGCCAGACATACTGGTTTGAAGGGTAGCATCAGTAACCACCGAGCCACGCTCATCCAGTCGAATACTTCCCTGAAGCCATTGGGTATTGGGAGAGAGGCCAACAAACACAAAGACGCCTGATGGGTGTAGCTCCTGCTCCTCGCCAGTCTTTACATCGCGAACGACAACCCCAGTCAGCCGTTTCTCTCCTTTAAATGCTATCGGTGTCACATTGGGAAGCAGCTTCACCTTTGTTTGCTCCTCCACCTTGTCCAAAATGGCCCGGCTGGCCGAAAGCTGTGGGTGGCGGGTCGCGATCGTCACCTGCCTCGCGAATTTCGTCAGGAACAGGCTTTCCTCAGCGGCGGAGTTGCCACCACCGATCACCAGCACCGCTTGATCGCGATAAAAGGGGCCATCGCAGGTCGCGCAGAAATGGACTCCCGCGCCGATAAAATCCTCCTCGCCGGGGATATCCAGGCGGCGGTACGTAGAGCCAGTTGCCAGTAGGACCGCCCAGCAGCCATAAGAGCGCCCGTCCGCCGTCTTAATACAGCGATAAGCGCCATCCTCAGAGATGCGAGTTACCTCCTGGGCGGCAAGGATCTCCACACCGAAGCGTTCGGCCTGCTGACGGAGGCGATCCGCGAATTCGGAGCCACTGATCCCCTCGGGGAAACCGGGGAAATTATCGAGCCGTTCCGTAATTCCAGCCTGCCCACCGACTCCGCCACGCTCGATGACCAGCGTCTCCAGTCCCTCACGAGCGGCGTAGAGGGCCGCCGTCAGTCCGGCTGGTCCGCTGCCAATAATAATCAGATCATAGAAAGTATTTTTCGCGCTAGTCTGAAGATTGAGTTTCGCGGCCAACTGGGCGTTTGAGGGCTCGACAAGAAGAGAGCCATCGGCAAAAAGGAGAGTAGGGATCACCTGTTTGCCATTATTTGCCTGCTCCACAAAGGCCCGTCCCTCTTGATCCTGGTCGATATCGACGAAAGTATAGTGAACCCGTTGCTCACCCAGGAATTTTTTGCTACGCTTACAATCGCTACACCAGAAAGTTCCGTACATAGTAATGTCAGGTTGGTTCATGAAAGTTTCCTTTTAAACATAGTAATTGGAAAAAGAAATTCGCTTGTTTGAGAAAGAGCATGCAAGATATAGTGACCTGCACAACGTCTCATGATACACTGGGATACGCGATACAAGAGAAACTCTTTTCAAGAGAAATAACATACGAGCAGTCGTGTATTACTCCCATCGTTGAAGAAAGGATCAGGAAAATCTTTTATGGATCTTCAGCAGCAACACGAAGAGACCACGAGCAAAACTGCGTCTCAAGAGGCGGCGTTTGAGCGGTCTCTCAGTGCAGCGCCTTTCCCGGAAGGATACGATCCGGCTACCCTGCTGCACTATTATTATCAGATGCTTTTTATCCGGCGTTTCGAGGAGAAAGCAGCCGAGATGTATACGCGCGCGCGCATTGGCGGATATTGCCACCTGAACTTGGGCGAAGAGGCGACAGTTGTTGGGTTTTGCGAGGGCCTGGAAGCGCAAGATTATGTGTATACCAATTACCGTGAGCATGGCTACGCGATTGGGCGGGGTATTGATGCCAAGGCCGTGATGGCGGAGCTATTTGGGAAAGAGACTGGTTGTGCGCAGGGCCGGGGTGGTTCCATGCACATGTTCGATATCGACAAGCGCTTTATGGGCGGCTATGCGATTGTCGGTGGGCAATTGCCACTGGCGACCGGGGCGGGTTTTGCGATCTCCTATCGCGGTACCAACGAGGTTGTCGCCTGTCAGATGGGCGAGGGCGCGACCAATAATGGCGCGTTCCACGAGTCGCTCAACCTCGCCAAAATCTATCGGCTGCCCGTGATCTTTTTTGTCGTCAATAACCAGTATGGGATGGGACTGGAAGTCTCAAAGGGCTCGGCGGTCGCCGAGATTTATCGCAAAGGGTGTGCCTACGACATTCACAGTGTGCGCGTGGATGGCAACGATCTTTTCGCCGTCAAGGATGCCATGCAGGAGGCCGCGAGAATTGCCCGAGAGCAGCATCAGCCCTGCCTGATTGAAGCCGTCAGCTTCCGTCTTAAGGGGCATTCAGTTGTCGATCCCGATCGCTATCGCGACGAAGAAATTGTCAAAAAGGGCCGTTCCCTTGATCCGATCCCTTCCTATGGTCTGCGCCTGAAAACGGCTGGCCTCGCGGACGACCGGCGACTAGAGGAGATTGAGCTTCAGGTTGAGCTGGATGTGGAAGAGGCTGTCCGCTTCGCTGAAGAGAGCCCGGACCCATCACTAGATACGCTCTACGATTACATTTATGTGGAAGAGGAGAATTAGGGCATGGCTCAGATTACCTTTAGACAGGCCCTGAACGATGGTTTGCGCGACGAATTGAAGCGCGACGAGAACGTTTTTTTGCTAGGAGAAGAGATCGGTCTTTTTGAGGGTTCCTACAAAATTACCGCTGGCCTCCTTAAAGAATTTGGTCCGAAGAGAGTTGTGGATACGCCGATCGCCGAAAACGGTTTTGTTGGGATGGCGACCGGAGCGGCAATGCTGGGATTGCGTCCGGTAGTTGAGATCATGACCATCAACTTTATTGCTCAGGCGATGGATGAGATCCTCAATCACGCGGCCAAAATCTACTATATGTTTGGTGGACAGTGTCCTGTCCCTCTGGTTATCCGAACTCCTGGTGGCGGTGGGCAGCAGCTTTCAGCTACACACTCTCAGAACCTGGAGGTCTGGTTCGCGCACATTCCGGGTCTGAAGGTCGTGGCTCCCTCAACCCCGGCTGACGCCAAGGGCTTGTTGAAGACCGCGATCCGCGATAACAATCCCGTAATCTTCCTGGAGAACCTCGGCCTCTATAATCTGAAGGGCGAGGTACCAGAGGATGACTATGCCGTACCGTTTAAGGCGAAAGTTATCAAAGAAGGTACTGATCTCACCATCATCAGCTATTCTCGCATGGCCTCAATCGCGTTAGATGTGGCGAAAAAGTATGAAGAAGAGAACAAGCTGAGTATAGAAGTTGTGGATCTTCGGTCGCTGCGTCCCCTGGATCGCGAAGCGATCGTGAACTCTGTACGCAAAACGAACCGCGCGATCGTGTTTGAAGAGGATTGGCGCTCGTATGGAATTGGAGCGGAGATCGCCGCAACCATTCAGGAAGAGGCCTTTGATGATTTAGACGCGCCGGTCAAACGCGTTGCCAGCGTCGAGGTGCCGCTGCCCTACTCTAAATCTCTGGAGATGGCGGCCCTGACCGGAGCCAAACAGCTTGTAGCCGCGATTAACGAATTGGCCCCTCGTAGAAGGAGAGGATAGGAGATGCCAGAAGTTAATATGCCTCGTCTCAGCGATACAATGCAGGAAGGCACAATTGCTCGCTGGTTAAAGCAACCAGGAGATGAAGTGAAAAAAGGCGATGTGCTGGCTGAGATTGAGACAGACAAAGCCAATATGGAGTTAGAGGCCTACGAGAGTGGTACCTTGCAGCAGATCCTCTCCGAGGCAGGCCAGACCGTCCCGATTGGTCAGGTGATCGCGATCATCGGAAGCGGTAAGGCGCAGGCCGCGCCTGCTGTCGCCATTTCCGCCTCTAGTACCCAGAAACAAGATCAGAAGAGCGCCAGGAGTCAGTCTGCTCCGGCAAAACAGGTGCCGTCAGCGTCTTTGGCAGAGGCAGTTAGTACCCAGACGGATGGGAATGGACGAGATGGATTAAAGGCTTCGCCCCTGGCCCGGCGCATGGCTGAAGAGCATGGTATAGATCTCTCAAAGATCCACGGAACCGGCCCTGGTGGTCGGATTGTGCGTGACGATATCGAAGATTTTCTGGAGCAACGTCCGGCGACCACCCAGCCACATCTTCAACAGCCAGCGGCTCATGCCCAGGTTGTTACGCCAGCTCAGCCAGCCGTTGCCGAGAATGCACCCGCGAAGCCGGTAGAACAGGCGGAAGGTGACGAGGTGATTGCGCTCTCGCGCATGCAGACAACCATTGCCCGCCGCTTAACGGAGTCCAAGCAGCAGGTGCCGCATTTTTATGTCAGCAATGACATCGACATGACCGATCTGCTGGCATTGCGTCAAACATTAAACGCCAATGTATCTGAAGGTGGCGTCAAAGTAAGCGTGAATGACCTGATCATCAAGGCTTGCGCGTTGGCGCTGGAGAAGCATCCTCAGGTGAACGGCTCGTATCGCGAGGGACAGTTTGTACTGCACAACCGTGTGAATGTGGGCATGGCGGTCGATATTCCCTCCGGGTTAGTCGTGCCGGTGATTCATGATGCCAACATCAAAGGGGTGCGAAGTATCGCGCGTGAAAGCAAGGCTCTGGTAGAGAAGGCGAGAGTTGGAAAAGTCACAGTAGCTGATTTAGAAGGTGGGAGCTTTTCCGTCTCTAATCTAGGGATGATGGACGTATCCCAATTTATCGCCGTGATTAATCCGCCGGAGTCGGCGATCCTGGCCGTCTCCGCGACCCGAAAAACCTTTGTGCCCGTGAATGATCAGCCAGTGTTACGAGATATTATGCGTGTAACTCTCTCAGCCGATCATCGCATCCTCTACGGCGCGACGGTCGCGCGCTTCTTGCAGGAAGTCAAGCAGCTTTTACAGAACCCATACCAGTTGCTTGGATAATTAGAAACCCCTTTACAAAAGCGGAGAGGATATCCACTAGGACACCCTCTCCGCTTTTCCATTAGTGGCACTGTTGGGAGAACCTGGACGCGACGGCTTTATGTCCATTCAGAACCCAGACCAGATTTCCGCCACCTATAGAGACATTAAAGGCAAAATGATGCTCTCCCGGCTGAAAAACAGCGGGTTGTCCAAAATCGCTAGAGGCAGCCAGGAATTGGTTATCCGTTCCTATAGGCAAAGCGGCAGGAAAATCATTCTGATTATTATAGCCAAAATAAGCGACAAAGCCATTGTCCCCCAGTGGTGAAACGCAGTCGAGGATAGGCTGGACAGGAGCCTGAGGTGGTTGAGGTTGCGCTACAGGAGCCTGAGTGGGTTGAGGCTGTGTCTGATTTTTTTGGGTCGCAGGTGGATCGGTAGGCACAGGTGTCGGGTCCATACCCTGTTGTGGTGATGCCATTGGCACTTGAGTGGGAGCTTTTTTTGTAGGAACCGCCGTTGATTTTTGCTGCTTTACGCCTCCCTGTTTTTTTGGGGGTGCCACTTGAGACAGGGCCGTCAGGTTTTTTTGTACGGAATTGGGAAAGGCTATGGGCCGCAAAACAATCAGCGAGATGCCAATGATATTGAGGAGCGCTACCAATCCCACGATGGTAGCAAAAAGATGCTTCTTCCTGGTTGAGGGGGTAGTCGCGCCGCCAGATGCCGCCGCGTTTTTGCGGCTGGCGCTGGCAAAGGGAATTGCCCCGCTGATAGCGGCAGCGACTTTGGGAACTTTTTTCTGAGCCTCAAACGCATGGTTTCGTAGCGCGATTAATGGTAACGTCGCCTGATTTTTCAGATTTTGCTCTTTAAAGGATGTCTGGATTACCGACGGTCGTGGAGTGCTCGCGATCGAGTTAAGCTCCGGTCGTGGGGTACTGGCAATAGCATTGAAAGATGGTTTTTTGGTAGTACTGGTTTTGACGATATCCAGCATGTTTTCTGTTAGCGCCTCCTCGATCCCTGGTGTACCCGGTACCACCGCTTGTGGTTTAGTTGTTCTGATTGGTGAACCGATCGAAGCCGCTTCCAGATCAGTTTTTGTTCCCATGACAGGTTGGATCGCCCTGTTGGCGATCGTTACCCTTGGTAGTTTGCTGCTTCTGCCGTTCTGAAGATTTTTATCGAGGGTAGCACTCAAAATTGGTGAGGCGCTGGCCTCTTTTAAATTTTCTATAAAGACAGTGATGCTGGAATGGCGTTTGGCAGGATCTTTCGCGAGAGCTCGTTGGATTACCTCTTCTACTTTTCTGGGAAGCACTGGATTTAAGTGCGTAAGTGGGATTGGCTCTTCAGTGCTGTGCTTTTGTTCCATTGTGCGGTAGTCCGCCGCTACAAATGGTGGACGACCCGTCAGAAGCTCATAGGCCAGACAACCCAACGAGTATTGATCATTAGAGCGGCTAATCACTTTCCGAAACTGCTCTGGAGCTTGATAACTGACCGAGCTAGCAGTTGGTGGATATTTGCTATACATCAGATCGATAACCGAAGAGAGTCGAAAATCGCTAAGCTGGATCTCTCCATTCCCTTTAAGAAGAATATTTTCAGGCTTTAAGTTAGCGTGAACTATATCGTACTGATGAATATAATTTAAAACCTCTGCAACCTGAGTTAGCAGAGAGAGCGTTTCTTTTAATGGCCGAGGGCTGAAAGGAGCCTGATCAAGCTGCGCACGTAGTGATCCCTTAGGAGCGAACTCTGTTACCAGATAGGGTTCATCTTGATAGATGCCTACATCGAGCGTGGGAAGAAGATGAGGGTGCTTAAGCAGGGTTATCAGGTAGACTTCTTGCAGAAAGCGCACTTTTTGCTGAGAGGTAGACAACAATGCTCCATCCATTAATTTTAAGGCCACTGTTTTTTGAGGTGCATCGATATGTCTACAACTATAGACCCAGGCGTATGGTCCATGCCCAATCAACGGCCCTATGTTATAGGTGTTGATCTGCGTTCCACTGAAATCTGCTCGGCTCTTCATAACAATTCTCTCCGGGACAGGTTCTATAAAAATAGAAAAAGTATAGATATATAGATAAAAGGGGCCACCTGATGAATGCTTTTAGCTGTGCAGGAGGTGTGGAAACACTTTACCTCTTTTCTGGAGATGGTATTACAAACATACCATCTGTTTGTTCTATAAACAAGCGAAATAAGACATTTGGGGCCACATATCAGTAACACGTTCAATCCTGACAGATTTCACAAGTAGCTTACTTCTATGTAAATAAGGATAGAGGAAGTAGTATGAAGAGGGGATAGAAGAGGATACGAGGAAAAATCGAAGGGTCCGCGCGGTTGCAGGGGTCGCGATCGCCTCCTTTTTTTTATAGGAGTTATCCAGTCAGATACAGACCCTTCGCTCTACATATCTATTCTATGAGCAGGACCGCTTTTCCGGTAATTTTTCGCTCCATCATATCATTCAGGGCTATCGAAGCCCTTTCCAGAGGATAGGATTGGGAGATCAGGGGCTTTAATGTGCCATTCTGAAGCCAGCCTAGAAGTTCCCGCAAGTTTTCCTGATTGTGAGCGCTCTCCTTTTCAGTAAACATGCCCCAGAACACGCCGACAATCGCCGCCCCCTTAAGGAGTGCCAGATTAACTGGAACTTTTGGGATATCGCCAGCAGCGAAGCCTACAACAAGATGGCGTCCCTTCCAGCCGATCCCCCGCAGGGCTGGCTCGGAGTAAGGACCACCAACTGGATCAAAAATCACATCCACGCCCCTGCCGTCAGTGAGCTCTTTAAGACGTGTTTTCAGATCTTCGCGCTGATAATTGATGATCTCGTCGGCACCCTGTGCTCGACAGACGGCCAGTTTCTCATCGCTAGAGGCAGCCGCGATCACACGGGCTCCCATGATCTTGCCGATCTGTACTGTTGCCAGGCCGACTCCGCCAGCCGCGCCGAGGACCAGTAGCGTCTCCCCAGCCGCGATCCGCGCGCGATCCTTTAAGGCATGGTGAGCGGTCCCGTACGTCATCACAAAGATCGCGGCAGTCGCGAAATCCACACCCTCGGGCATGGGAATCACCCGGTTAGCAGTGGTTTTTACCTCGTCGGCGTAACCGCCCCAACCAGTAAAAGCAACAACGTGATCACCTGGCTTAAAATATTTGACGCCCTCGCCAACCTCTTTGACGATACCGGCGACCTCGCCACCGGGGGAGAATGGCAGTTCTGGCTTAAACTGATATTTATTCTGAATAATCAGCGTATCGGGAAAGCTAACGCCACAGGCCTTGACCGTAACCACGATCTCGCCTTTGCCTGGGGTAGGGGATGGAACCTGTTCCAGCACTAAGGTATCTGGGAGACCAAATTCTTTACATAATACAGCTCGCATAGAGGGCTCCTTCTTTGGAACGCGGATACGCCTCCATTGGGACGTATCAGTATAAACCTACTCTCTATAAGTATAGCCCATGATTAACGGATTGTGAGATCTCTTCTGGTAGGCTTGACGTTTTCGGTGGAGGTCTGCGCCGCCGGCATGCTATACTGAAGTCCAACCTTCAGCGCGCCTGGGCGTAATACTATCAAAAGGTTTTTTGCTCCAGAGAGGAATAATCTAGTGAGTAACACAAATCCCAGTCAGAATCCTGATCCCAACGCATACGGTGGCTATGGTGGCTATGCACCACAACAGCCAATCGAGCGCAATCCAAATATTCCACTCTATCCAACGCTCGACATGGATACGCAGAATGTTACGCCGTCATCAGTAGGTCAGCAACAGGTGTATCAGGCCCCGGCCTCAGCGAGCCAGCAACAGCAGCAGATGTATCAACCTCCTGCTTCTGTTGGTCAGCAGCAACAGCAATTCTACCAGCCGCCGGCCTCGGTGCTGGGCAAGGCCCGCGCCTATAATTACGCCGAGACTTCTTCGATGAAGATGGACGCAAAAAAGGCGGCGGCTCTGAGCTATCTAACGCTGTTTGTGGGCGCGCTTTTCTTTTTGATTCGCGAGCGCCAGAACCGCTTTGTGCGCTTCCATGCCGCGCAATCTTTTGTATTTACTGGGATCGCCTTCCTGATCTATGCTTTGGTTCGGGTGCTGACCTTGGTCCCCATTATCGGTGGGTTGATAAGTGGTTTTGCATTCTTAATCGGTCCGCTGGTTGGGAGTGCCTTTCTGATCGTCCTGGTCTTTTTGATTGTCCAGGCTTACTTTGGCTTTAGCGTCAAGCTGCCGATTTTTGGAGATTATGCTGAGCGCTTGCTAAAGGGATTCCGGCGCAAGAAAAAATCCCAGACCATCTAAATAAAGGCAGAGAGCAGAGCTGCGATACCCGCCCAGAATCAGCGCGGCTCTCTTACTATATGCACCTGAAAAGATTAACAGGGATGATTTTTCAGGCGTAGCTGGTTTGCCTCTGCCAGCCGATGGGCGAGTAATTGATTTAAATTGCGTAGAAGTGTGGGGCAGCGATCCAGTAGGTGGGTAAAATCGTGCTGTGTAAAGGCCCAGAGAGTTGTATCCTCTTTCGCCCGAACCGTTGCTGAGGGCGGCTCCTTTAGAATCAGCGACATCTCCCCAAAGCCTTCCCCGGCCCCCAGATGGGCGATCACCGTCTCCGAACCGGGCTCATTGCCTGGAAGCAACACCTGGACCGAGCCCGAGGAAATAATATAAAACTGGCCGTGCCAGACTCCGTACTCTATAATGGTGGTTCCTTTGGGGACCAGAACTGTATGCAGGCGTTTAATGATCTCTTTTGTTTCTTTAGGGCGAAGGTTCTGAAAGAGGCTATGGGTAGTTGTAAATTGTTGTGGTTCCATATCCTGCTCCTGCCAGTTGTTATCGGGGGTGAGCTTTATTGTGGAAACTCCCCCTACTATATCAGCAGTGGCAGAGGTCTCGCAAGAGGAGCAGGGATTACATATTTTTGGAGAGATGAGGAGTCCCCCGCCTCGCCCTTATGCGTAGATCGGGTCACGTGTGGACCCGTGGGAAAGGGACGCCCACCTGATTTTTTTTAGAGCGTGATCAGGCCCTGCCGCAAGCCTTTCCGAACGGCATCGGTCCGACTGGTCGCATCGAGTTTGGCGGAGATAGACGAGACATGAAATTTGACAGTGTGCTCGCTGATCTGAAGCTGTCGGGCAATCAGTTTATTGGAGAGCCCCTGACCGAGAAGTTCCAGAACCTCGCGCTCCCGATTGGTGAGCGACTCCTCCTGAGTTTTCATCGCCGTGGGGACCGGCACCAGTGGAAGTTTTTCGTAGAGCCATTGAGACTGAAGAGCGGGAAGTACGACCAGTCCCTGGACACAGGCATTGAGCGCTGACTGAAGCTGTGGCGCGGGAGCCTCAAGTGGTAGAATGCTCCAGCCGAAAAGCTCTAGCGTGCGCAGACGCGCCAGGGCCTCCTCCTGCTGATCGCTCAGCACGACCAGCGAGAGCTGCCGACCACTATTTAGCATCGGCAGCTCTCGGGCGACCTCTTCCAGCAACAGATTTCCCGCGATCACGATAGCATCGATCTCCGGTAAAAAATTTCCGAGAGGCTCAGGGGTCGCGGCCTCACCAAGCACCTGGATCTCTCCAGTGCTGAGCATTGCTCGCAATCCCGCCTGAAGCATCGGCGTGGCTGCCAGAATAAAGATCTGCGTCATGCTGCGGCTTCCGCGCTCTGTGTCGCGATCCGCGTCTCGATGACCTGACCGTCGCGCAAAATCCTTGCCGGAAGCGTCGCGCCCTCAGATTGCTGAGACAGGATCTGGAGCAGCGTCTTTGTATCCGGGATCGGCTGACCCTCCACATCCAGTAACAGATCGCCCAGCAACACATCTTTATAGCGCTGCTGACGCGCGGGACGGATACCCGCGACCAGTAGACCTGTGCCTCGGGTCGGTGTCAGAGATCCTTTTATCGAGGCCGGGACCTCAACTTGTTGGACCTCCAGGTTCAGAGTGACCCGGCGTTTCGGCAGGCTATTGAGCCAGTCCGTCACCGCATCGCTGGGGATCGAGACCGCCAGATCTCCCCCAAAGATCATCGCGTTAATCCCGACAATCTCCCCATCGGCGTTGAGCAGAGGGCCGCCGGAATTGCCGGGTGCCAGCCCAACATCCGATTGAATGTAGCGCGTCTTTATATCCTTGTCGATCTGAATTGTTCGCATCGTACTCATAATGCCAGCCGTCAGAACCCAGCGTTGACCCCAGGGATGACCGATCGCGAAAACCCACTCGCCGATCCGCAATTGTGAGGAGCGACCAATTGGCAGAGCTATAAGATCTTTCTCCTCAACCTGGAGTAGGGCCAGATCGAGATGAGGATTGCGGTGTAGCACCTTCGCATCCAGTTTTCGGCCATCAGTGAGAGCGACCTGCACCTTTGTGCGCTCGCTACCGACCACATGGTGATTAGTGATAATGAGACCATTGGGTTGCCAGATCACACCGGTTCCACCGCCACGACCCTCCGTCGTCACCTGGACAATGCCGGGCTCGACGCGCTTGAAAATCTCAATCAGGGCCGACGAAAAAACATCGGGCAGTGGAAAAGAAGATTGAGTTGTTGGTTCAGTTGTCTGTGTCATTGCAAAACCTGCCAGTGCTATTTGTATGTAGTTCCGCACGTATTCTCTGCCGCCTAAGGCGGCGAGGGAGAAGGGAAGGTTTGTGGGGACATCCCCACACCCCGGCAAAGGGCCGCGCCCTTTGCACTCCCGCCCAAATACGCTTGCGCAGTGCATTAGTTAGTTCGTTAGTTGCGCTGCCTGGGCGTAATTTGAAGGGTCTTCAATTCGCCACCTCGGATCACCTCGATTGGGATCGGTTTGCCAACACGGTCGCCAACCAGCATCGTCTGAAGATCCTCAGAGTCGGCGATTGCCTGACCATCAAGAGTTACCAGCAAATCTCCCAATAGAAGCCCTGAAGCCTGAGCCGGGCTCTGGTTCTCAATTTTGATGATCAGCAGGCCGTACTCCTGGGTGCGACCGGCGCGCTGCCCCTCGGGCAGATGGACCCATTGACTACTGATGCCCAGGTAGCCGCGTTTGATATAGCCGTGTTGTGTCAGCGTCTCAGCCGTCTTTATCGCGATCTCCACAGGGATCGCCAGAGCCACGCCATTGATCAATCCGGTGGTCAGCAGGCCCAGGATCGCACCCTGTGCATCGACCAATGGACCGCCGGAGAACCCAGGATAGGGTGTGGCATCGGTGCGGATATAGCGCTCAAGATAAGCGCCGCGCCCGGTCCGAAGTGGTCCACCGACCGCGCTCACAATTCCCGAGCTTGCCATCGGTCCCTCAGCATTTGAGCGTCCAACCGCAAGGATCAACTGGCCGACTCGGGCCGGGGCCTCGCTGGCCTGAGCGGGCTCAACATGCAGATCAGGGACCCGGAGTACCGCCAGATCACTGGAAGGATCGCGTCCAACAAATTGGGCGGGAAGTGTGCGTCCATCGGGCGTCTGGATCGTCAGATCCTCCTCGCGCTCCAGCACATGATCGGCGGTCAGGACCAGATCGGTCGCGTAGACAACGCCGCTGGCTGGCTGGCGAGAGCGCCCATTGACCAATACTAGAGAGGCGCTGACGCGCTCAACGGCATCGGCCATCTGGTTCGAGAGGCTGCGGAGCAGCTCGCTGCCCTGCACATGAGAAGAAGTGGAATGTTGTGTCATAGTGTTTTACCTGCAATTCAGCCGAGGCTGGTGAAAATGTTTATGTGCGTCGCGACAGCGGATCGTGTCGTCTTGTTTTGCAGTATACGCTCTGGGACGGAGGTTCCACATCCCTCTTTTGGCCAGGTTGAGGCTAGATAAACGGACGGTTTCAAATCTCGTACATATGGTGAGGATAGTCCAGTGATGTTATGAAAGAGTGGTAGTAGGGGCGGACCAGACCTGTACTGTCGCATCTCGGGAACCAGAGGCGATGCGTTTGCCATCAGGGGACCAGCTCAGGGTCCGCACGCTATCTTTATGGCCTTTATACGTTCCCAGCAGGTCTCCCGTCTCTGCGCGCCAGACCTGAACAGTTTGATCATCGCCACCAGAGGCAATGCGTTTGCCATCCGCCGCCCAGGATATAGACCAGATCGTCGTCGAGTAAGGCTGATACACATAGACTTTCTGTCCGGTCAGGGCATTCCAGACCTGTACCTGCTTATCCTGGCCACCGCTGGCAAGATAGCGTCCATCGGGCGACCAGCAGAGGGTATAGATCGCCGCTTGATGGCCGCGATAGATCAGCCCAGTGTCATGCGTATCGCTATTCCAGACGCGAACGGTGTGATCCTCGCCAGCCGAGGCCAGAGATCGCCCATCAGGTGACCAGGCCGCAGTCCAGACGGGACCACGATGTCCGTTGTAATTAGTGGGATATTGGCCGTTAAGGGCATTCCAGGCTTTGACCTGAGTATCGTAGCCAGCCGAGGCCAGCCGCTGGCTATCGGGCGACCAGGCCGCTGTATACACTGAATCTCTGTGCCCGGTATAAATATAGATTGTCTGGTAACGCTGACTATCCCAGACCTGGACCGTTTTATCGCTGCTCGTTGAGGCCAGATATTGCCCATTGGGTGACCAGCGAACCGACCAGATCCAATCCTTATGGCCGCTATAGGTTCCCAGGGTCGATATTTCACTTGTAGGAACAAGCTGACTGTCTGATCTCTGGTTGCCTGAAAGCGTCTGCTGAAGCAGGCCAATCCCACCACCGACTGCTGTCAGAGCCACCAGACCGATCCCACCACCGATCAGAGCACGGCGCGAGACTCTACGCTGTAGCGGGGGCGCTTCTGTTGTTACAGATGACTCTTGAACCGATGGCTGACCGGTTACAGCTTCTGCGGGAATCAATGGCTCGCCGACCAGTTCCTTATTTTCGCTGGTTACCTGCTCTTCGGGGAGGTCTGCCGTATTCAATTCAATAGGTGTAGTCTCGTTATTGAGCTCAACTGGAGAAGTCTCATTCTCCAAAGAGATAACCGGTGTTGGGCTATCGGCCAGCGTTTCTTGAGAAGAGAGGATAAGTGTACTGGCTGGTGCGAGTGGTGAATTGCCGGCATCCAGATAGCCTTGTTCCAGCGCGTGCGCGAAATCATTAATCGAGGGAAAGCGTTTCTCTGGATCTTTCTCAAGGCCGCGCATAATCGCGGCCTCGATCCCTGGGGCGATCTCGGGAACCTTCTCTCGCAAGGAAGGTGGAGGTGTCAGCGTCTGCTTGACCGCGATCTCTGTAAAATTGCCCTGGAAGGGACGCTCGCCGCTCAGCCACTCGTATGCCATAATCGCCAGTGCATATTGATCGCTCGCTGGCACCGATTTGGATTGGATCTGTTCAGGAGCCATATAGGCGATTGTTCCAGCCAGGTTGGACTGCATATCCTGAGTGCTATTCATATGTGTGGTCTGCGTCACCAGGGCGATCCCAAAATCGCTTAGTAGCGTCTCATTACGCCGCCCGATCAGCACATTCTCGGGCTTCACATCGCGATGAATAACCTTCTGATCGTGGGCATATTGCAGGGCATCGGCCAGGTGGTTGACGTAAGTAATGGCTGTTGGTAATGAAAGGGGAACTCCTCTGGGATGGCGCTTGCGGAGCGTCCCATTTGGAGCGTAGTCCATAACCAGGTACGGTATCTCATTCTCTAGGCCGTACTCCAGAACGCGGACAATATATGGATGGATCAGGCGAGCGATTGTACGAGCCTCGCGACGAAAGGGATCGGTCTCATCCTGAGTGAGCCTGGTCGTGAGGAGTTTAATCGCAGCAGGCGTTTCCAAATAAATATGTTCGCCAAGGTAGACCTGTGCGAAGCCACCCTGACCTAGCAGGCGCAACAGACGATAATTGCCGAGTTGCTGCCCAATACGATCTCCCACAGCACACTCCTAATGCCTTGTTTGGCATCCATTTCCACATGTACCAGTCAAAAATAATGGTACTTCTATCTGCTCCTCTATTGTAGAGAGTGGAAAAAGTTCTGTCAATAAGCCAGAGACTTAGATGCCTGTTCTATGTGTAGATCGATGATACCTTATTCTATTTGATGGAAAAAGCATCCTACGCCTTGCTGGGTTGTATTGTTGGCTGAGTTGTTGGATTGCTATGTTTCTGCATATCATCGACGAGTTGTTGTACTGTCACCAGCCGGAACCCTTTATTCTGAAGGTTCTGGATGATGGTTGGCAGGGCAGCGACCGTCTGTGAGCGGTTGCCGCCGCCATCATGCATCAGGACAATCGAGCCATTGTCGGCCTGAGTGGTCACCGTGTTGATAATTTGCTGACTGGTCTTGCCGTTCCAGTCCTCGGTATCGATATTCCAGAGCGTTGGTGTTAACTGGTGCCCTTCGGCCTGAAGCTGAACAGATTTATTAATCGCGCCATAGGGCGGGCGGAAAAAGGTTGGGGCGGTGCCGTTTACTTTTGTCAGCTCATCGCTTGTGCTGGTAAGCTCTTGATCAACTGTAGCCTTAGAAAGCGTTGTCAGGTCTGGGTGATCCCATGTATGGTTGCCAACAATGTTGCCATCGGTATACTCCTGATGGACCAGCGAAGGAAATTCCTGAACCTGCTGCCCGATGCAGAAAAAGGTTGCATGCACATGGTACTGGTTCAAAATACTCAGGACCTGGGCGGTATAGCCAGCGGAAGGGCCGTCATCGAAAGTCAGAGCAACCTCAGGAACGCTATCGCTACCCTGAAACAGGAGCTTGCCTTGTGACAGATGGACAACTGGAGGGGTTGTAGGCTGTGGTTGGAGCCGATGTGCCTCCGTCTCTAGACTAGCATGAGCTTGAGCCGCTATGGCTGTTGCGCTGGGATCAGCCTGATGAGCATCCGCATAAAATGCGATCACCGATCCCCATGCTGTTATTGTCGCAATTAAAATGATAAGTAGAGCAATAGTTTTTTTCATAGCAACCCTCTTCATTCGCGCATTTTTTCAAAAGAATTGTTATATGGTTCGTATAGCGCCAGAGCATACCTTGTTATACAGAGAGTACCTTTTTTCTGAAGGGAGCACTATGAAAAGCCTCACATTTTTTATGTGAATGGCAACCAGTATTATGAAAAGGGGTGACCTTCTTTTCTATCTATACAGAAGATATCCCGCCAGCCCAGCCAGGGCCAGAATAACCAGCAGGTTGACTTTGCGGGTCGCGGCCAGGCCAAGGGCCCCCGCAGCGATGAGCCAGCCTTTCCAGTCAATGTTAGTATGTGCCACAATCGACCAGGCCACGTTAAAGAAGATCCCGCTGATCGCTAGCGAGACCCCCAGCGTAAATTCTTGTACCCAGGCTAGATGCTCGATGCGGTTGTAGCCCCCCTCGATGGCCAGAACCAACAACGGGGGGATGGTCAGAGCGATTAATGCCATGAAAGCACCTGGATAGCCATAGGTAAGGTAGCCCAGGCTAATCACCCAGAGTCCGCTAGGGCCGGGACTAATCTGTCCGATCGCCAGGGATTGCCCAAACTCAGCCTCGTTTGCCGAGTGTGCGCCGATAAGATCCTGGTGAAGACTTGGAAGATTGCTTAGACCGCCAGTAGAGAACAGACTGGCCTTAAGAAAAAGAAGAAAATAGATCCATGGATTAATCATTTGTTTCTCCCTTCAGGTCGATGGTTGGTCGGGGAGCGACAAAACTAAAGAAGAGGGCGCTCAATGTCGCGGCCCCAAATAGTACCAGAATCACCGAGACACCCGCCACAATGACCAGCAGAGCACAACTTGCGACAATGAGCAGGCTAAAGATCAGCCGCAGCGGTCCCTCCTTGCTGATTGTTTTCATCAAGGGTACAATCATATTTAGGCCAACCAGAAGCATGATTCCCGCTGTCGCTGGGATCACTCCGCGCAGGATGGCCTGGACTACTGGCAGGTTCTGCTCCTGACGAAATCCGGCTGTAAGCAGGCAAGTGATAATACCACTGGGAAGGAGCAAACCGGTTAGAGAAATAATAACGCCGCTTGCTCCGCGAAGCCTTCGTCCAATTAAGATTGTGAGCGCCACCAGATTAATGCCGGGTGTAAAAAAGCAGAGCCCAAGAAATCGCGCGAACTCTTCTTCACTGATCCAGCGATGTTTTTGCGAAAACGTTTTTTGCATTAGAAGCATTGTAGAGGAGCCTCCGCCAAAGGATTGAAGGCCGATCAGGGTCCAGAGCCAGAAAAGTTTGCCTGCGTTGGGAGGTGGTTCATGCTGAGTTTGAGGGAGACGTGTGCTCTTGGTAGTCTGCATAGATTTCCAGTCTTTCTGTTGGGGCTGTGTGTAGATATTCGTGATATTCTGCATTATATCAAAAAGCTTGCCCTAGTCGGTGAGAGTCCATTGTGTGAAAATATATGATATGCTGCTACAGAATAAACTAATCTGGCTTATAAAAGAAAAGGAAAGAAATACTATGCAACAGGCACCCTGTTCCCATTTAGATGAGATTAAGGATGTTACACCCAGCGCCAACGGTTGTGAGGATTGTCTCAAGATTGGTGATACCTGGGTGCATCTGCGCGAGTGTCTTGTTTGTGGCCATGTGGGCTGCTGCGATTCCTCAAAAAATAAGCATGCGACCAAACATTTTCATGCGACCCAGCACCCATTGATTCAATCTATCCAGCCGGGAGAGGATTGGATCTGGTGTTACGTGGATCAGGTCGTGATGGAACCTGCTGGCTAGTCAAAAAGAAGGGAGCCGGTTGCGCTTATGCAATCGGCTCCCTTCTTTTTATGATCAGGCAACTTATGATCAGGCAACGCCAGCGAAGCGCAGCAGAAGACTCTTTCAAAATGTAGTACCAGAGCGATGTTTCACCGTGCCAGCCCAGTGTATCCAGACCAACCTCGGATGCTTTTAGAGGCTCAATGCCCATAGTACGGGTGACCATCTCGCCCGTTGGCAGATCCAGTGCGTGACCGCGCAGTAGATCCCGATAGGCCAGGGAGCGTTCTTCAGGCCGCTCAGTTTCGCCAACCACCGAGACCGGCAGATCGATCAGCGTGTGGGCCATGTGGGTGTCGATTTTCTTACTGGCCTGCCATGGATGCTGGCTATCGGTATCGAAAAAGTAGGACCACTCAATCGTCCTGGATTGGGGGACGGGGCAGTTGCCGGCGCAATCGGGAAAAACCTGACCCTGAGCGCCACTGCTATTGAGTGTGTAGAGTGGTCGGACCTGACTGTGGCCGAAACGGTAGGCGGCGTCAGCAAACTCCACTTGAATATAGGGGACATCATCATATGTATAGAAGCGGCATCCATTTTTCAGGATATCTTGAACAATCTCCAACCCGACTGTCAGGGGTAGAAACTCATATTTTAATTGAATTTGTCAGATTTTGCGCATATAAACGGTTTTGTTAGTTGAAGGGTACGTCGAGATACCTGGACTAATTTAACCAAAAAGAACTAGCCTCCCAATTTTTCTAACTCATCTTAGCTAATGGCGTATATGCTCTAGCTGTATTATCCTGATCGTTCATTTTTTGAAAGGATGCTCTCATCTATGGCAGATCTACTTGCCAATTCGTCTATCGCGGCCAGATCCGCATCCACAGGCGAGGTTGTATTTCGTACGCACGAACTAACAAAGCGGTATGGTCAGCGTCTGGCGGTGAATAACCTGAGTATGGAGGTTCGCCGGGGGGAGATCTTTGGCTTTCTCGGTCCCAATGGTGCCGGCAAGACTACCACGATCCGTATGGCCCTGGGATTGATTACCCCCACTTCGGGCTCGATTGAAATTTTCGGGCAAGATTTTACCCCAAACCGTGCTCAGCTATTGCCGCGTGTGGGGGCTCTGATTGAAACGCCGGCTCTGCATCCCTATCTTTCCGGACGAGATAACCTTCGTGCCCTGGCCCCAGTGTTAGGAGGAGTCTCTGAGGCTCGCATGGATGAGCTCCTTGATCTTGTTGGGCTCAAGGCTCGCCAGAAGGAGCGCGCGAAAACCTACTCATTGGGAATGAAGCAGCGCCTGGGTGTGGCGATCGCCCTGTTGAATAATCCCGATTTTTTAATTCTAGACGAGCCGGCCAATGGTCTTGATCCCGCTGGTGTTGTCGAGATACGAGATCTCATGCGCACCCTGGCCTCCCAGGGCAAGACTATTTTTATTTCCAGTCATGTTTTGGGCGAGGTGCAGCAGCTTTGTACACGGATCGCGATTGTCAATCTGGGCCAATTAATCACCGAGTCCACCGTGGATGCGCTTACAAAGAATAATGGAGAGTTTCTGCTGACGATTGAAGGGGCTGAAAAGGTTCTGCCATTGATACAGGCACAGCCATGGGGTCAGACCGCGCATCTGGACGCGAAAGGAGCGATCATAACCCCCTCACCGAATGGTTTGGGGCGAGGCTTGATCCGTTTTCTTACGGGAGCGGGGATATATCCTGATGGTCTGGGTTCTCATCAAGAGAGTCTGGAGGATGTCTTCCTACGCCTCACAAATGCCGATCATGGAAAGGTGTTATAAGGTATGAGCGTTTCTACTACATCGTCTCCTGTGGCTCAGGTCGCGGTTTTGCGTCCACGTTTCTTTGGCCTGGTGCAAGGAGAACTTTTTAAGATGCAGCATCGGAAGGTCAACTGGTTTTTGCTTGCCAGCGTACTGATCCTTATTAGCCTCTTCTGGCTGGTATTGCTCTTGTTCAACAATGGCACAGACTCCCTGAAAGATAGTGCGGTTCCCTTTTTCTATGGCAGGCTGGATAATGGACTTTCACTGTTTCGAGCATTCGCCGGTTTTTATATGGTCGTAGTGGCCGCGCAGATCTTTGGTCTTGATTATCAGCAGGGGACGATCCGACTGATCCTTTCCCGTGGTGTCAGGCGGTTACAATTACTGTTCGCCAAGCTGTGTGCCGCACTGGTAATAGCATTGGGGACATTACTGCTGGGCCTGACCGTGAATCTGGTTGGGGGGGTGATTGTCGTAACTGCTAAGGGTGGAACCCTGAACGCGATCCCATCCCAGCTCTGGTCGAATCTGGCGATCTATGCCCTCACTATTTTTATCAGTCTGGCAGTTACCATACTTCTGACGATGGCCGCGACAGTAATTGGACGGTCGATAGCGCTAGGAGTTGGGTTGGGTATGATCGTCTTCCCAACCGACAATTTTGCCGCATCCTTGCTGCCGCTTGCCACGCTGGCTACAAAAAACAATCTCTGGAAGCAAATCACTGATTGTCTGCTTGGTCCAAACTTGAACTTGATGCCCGCCGTCTGGGTCCCCAAATTGGCAGATGCAGCGGGGGGGGCGGTTGTTCCTCTAGGGACAGTACCTCCTGATCCGTTGAGTCTGCCGCTTAATCTAGCGGTTGTGCTGGCCTATGCCGTTGTATTTTTAGTGATCTCTTGTATCCTTACAGCCCGCCGGGATGTAACTGAGTAGATAGTCTTTTCCTCTCAAGATCCGATTCAGATTGGTTAGTAATAATTACTACCGGTCTGAATTTTTTTGTGGCTGGCATGTGCGTACATTTCTACTTGACGATATATCTCCTTAAGAAGATTTATTTCTTCCAGCTTTTTTATAGAATTCATTTCTTAATTCATGTTTTTTACATAACACTTTCGCTGTGTATAGAAAGCATGAATTAAAGGCTGAAAAGGAGTTATATGAAGAACACGCATCTCTGGAAACTGCCGCAACGGCTGAGCGTAATGTTGTTGGTCGCCTTCGTAGCCGTCATGGTATCGCAGCCTCTGGTTTATCACTCGAATGCGCTTTTGTCTTCCACTCCTCGCAAAGTGTTGCCGGGTCACCTCGTGAAGGCCCTCGCGAATCACAAAGCGTTACGTAACACGGAGAGTGGTCGCCAGTTGCAGCTTTCCATCGGCCTAAAGTTGCGCAACACGAGTGAGCTGGATGCTTTGCTGGCCGCGCAGAACGATGTGCGCTCTCCTCTCTATCACAAATTCCTGACCCCTCAGGAATTTACTGCACGCTTCGCGCCCACGCAACAGAGTGTAGATGCGGTTACCGCCTATCTGCGTTCGCGGGGCGTCAAAGTGAACGCAGTGGCCTCTAACCACCTGCTCATCAACGCTTCGTCCTCGGCCTCTGTAGTTCAGACGGCCTTTAACACTACCATCGCTGACTATCAGTTAAATGGGAAGACCGTGTATGCTCCACGTTCTGAGCCTTCAGTGCCAGCGAATATTGCTGGCATTATTCAAAACATTGGTGGGCTGGATAACGTGTTGCACTATCGTCCGATGACCAGTCATCCTGTCACGGAAAATCAGAGGCCGAACATTGGTCCTAGGGGTGGTTTTACGCCTGGAGAGGTGCGTACAGCCTACGATATGAACCCATTGGTGAGTGCGGGTAATGATGGCACCGGTCAGACAGTCGCGATCTTCGAGCTGGATGGTTATACGCCCTCGGATATCAACAAGTACCTGAGCAACTATAACCTTGGTTCGGCCAAATACTCGAATGTTCTGGTAGATGGCGCGACCAATACGGCAGGCGCGGGCGCGATCGAGGTAGAGTTGGATATGGAGGTGGTCTCGGCGGTTGCTCCGGGCGCGAACCAGAAGATCTATATTGGTCCGAATAGCGCCTCTGGCGTCAACGACACCTACAACAAGATCGTTACCGACAATGTCGCGAAAGTGACCAGCATTAGCTGGGGTGAGTGCGAGTCCGCCATTGGCAGTTCCGAGCTGGTCGTCCTTGACAACATCTTTAAGCAGGGAGCGGCGCAGGGTCAAGCTTTTTTCGCGGCCTCCGGTGACTCAGGGGCCTACGACTGTAACGACTCCAATCTCGCTGTAGACTCTCCAGCCGATGATCCCAATGTTGTGGGTGTTGGTGGAACCAATCTGCATGTTGGGAGTGGTGGCACGTATAGCAATGAGTCTGCCTGGTCAAACGCGACCGACACTTATCGCAGTCCTAAAGGTTCTGGTGGTGGCGGTGGTATTAGCGCGCAGTTTGCTCGTCCCAGCTATCAGACCGGAACAAATCTGACCAACGCGGATCGTGAAGTGCCGGATGTCTCCGCTGCGGCTGATCCCGCCACTGGGTATTCAGTCTACTGTACTGCTTCGGCTGCTGGTTGTAGTGGATGGCTTATTGCTGGTGGTACCAGCGCGGCTGCTCCGCTGTGGGCAGGTATTGCCCTGGATATCAACAAGTACCTTGCTAGTGCTGGTGCTTCTGGATTGGGTGGTGCTAACGCGACCATCTACAGACTGTATAATACCGCGCAGCCCTATCCTGCTTACCACGATGTGGTTTCTGGCGATAATCTCTACTATCCAGCGTCCTCCGGCTATGATAACGCGACCGGTATAGGCACACCTGATACCTGGAATTTCGCCCGTGACGTGGCTGCTACCACTGGTGGTGGCGGCGGCAGTACTACCACCCAGAAGATTGTCAACGGTGGCTTCGAGAATAATAATGCTTCCTGGACAATGTCTTCTTCCGGTAGCCACAAGATCATATATAAATCTATTGCTCATACTGGGAGCTACAGCGCCTATCTCTGTGGCTACACGAGCTGTAATGATCAGATCTATCAGACAGTCAATGTGCCCAGCACAACCAGCAAGGCTGTGCTGAGTTACTGGCTGAATATCAGCAGTCAGAAGACCGAAACAACTTGTAAAGACAACTTCTATGCTCGGGTTCGCAGCAGCAGCGATAGCACGATCACAACTGTGCAGACGAAATGTAACGCGAATGCCAGCGGCTGGACGCGGTACACTTTTGATGTGACCTCTGCTCTGAGCAGTTACAAGGGTCGGAACGTGCAGATCTTCTTCCAGGGAACAACGATCAATGCTGCCTCACCAACCAAATTTTTTGTTGATGATGTAACCTTCAACATTACAGCGTAGACTTTCTTGACCACTCCTTCTGGCAGGGGACCAGTACGACTTAGTGCTGATCCCCTGCTTTTATGCTTATAGTGTTAGATATTAGGTAAGGTTTCCTCAACTTGTGTTAGAGAGGAGGATGCGTTCGGCCACCCGCAGTCCATCCTGCGCACAGGCGCTGACCCCACTGCCACGATAGGCCGCCCCCGCCAGGAATATTCCTGGTAAGCTGGTAGCACAAATCTCCTCCAGTCGCCGGACCCTGGCACCATGGCCAATCGTGTATTGAGGAAAGGCCTCTTGCCAGCGAAACACGCGGCTTTCAACAGGAGCCTGGGTGACCCCCAGGGCCTCTACCAGCTCCTCATGGAGTTGTGCGGCAAGTTCTTGATCGCTTAGATCCCAGGCGCGAGAATCTCCCGCCCGGCCTGAGGAGCAGCGCATCACTATCTGATCGTGATCGTCAACTCGCGCCCATTTCTGGTTGACGCAAGTGCAGGCATTCATCAGGCGGCCCTCGACTCTTGGGACGAGAAAGCCGCTCCCCTCTAACTTCACCTGCTCAAACGTTTCGCGGGAATAGGCAAGATAAGCCACAGAGACGGGCGCGTACTCAATCCTTGCCAGCTCATTCGCCAGTTCCTGACTACTCGTCCTGATAACCTTCGCGGCTTGTGGCGCTGGAAGCGTCAGAATAATTGCGTCCGCTTTGATCTCTTGATTTTCGCCATAGTGAATAAGATACGGGCGATCGGCGGTTCGCTCGATTGACAGAACCGTTGCCAGCGTCTGGACCTGTGGGCTCAGTACCTCGCCCAGACGCTCTGTCAGTCGAGCCGTACCCGTCTGGAAGGAGAGAAGTGGAGGAACGGTGCGACGACTGGCCCCAGCCTTTCTCGTGGCTTTGAGGCCTTGAATCAGGCTACGCCGTTCTTTTGTGATCTGGGCCAGGTTTGGAGCCTCGGATGCCAGGCTTAACTGGTCCGCGCGCCCGGCATGTCGACCGGCGATCAATGGCTCAACAAGATAATCCAGCACCTCATGGCCTAAGCGCCTGCTAATCACCTCCGCGATCGAAGGATCGTCCGGCCAATGGGAGGGTGGTAGAAGTTGATCCATACTTGCTCTAAGGCAGCCCCATGGAGTGAGGAGACCGGACCGGAGAATAGGAGCGAAATCAACAGGTACACCCATGGCGAGGCCATCTGGTAGAGGTTGGATCTTACCACGAGCCCAGAGATTCGTCTGGCTGGTAGTGGCTGAGAGCAGTTCATCTTCGATACCTAATTCTTGGCAGAGAGCGCGCATATAGGGTCCCTGAGGGACAAAGGCTTCAGCACCAAAGTCTATGGGAAGGCCAGCGAACTGATCGGAGAGGATTTTACCACCCACGCGATCCCCAGCCTCAAGCAGCGTGGCTGTTGTATTCGCGTGCTTTTGAAGTGTATAGGTAGTGACCAATCCAGTGATACCACCACCGATCACCACAATGTGTTGATGTCTAGACATATATTAGCTCAGAGCTAGTGGAGAGAAAACCATATTTCTCAAGCCAGCAGGCTATTAATAGTGTGCATCAATTCATTTAAATTGAATGGTTTTTTGATACTAATCAGATGACGTTTCTCGATCTCCTTGCGTGGTGGGTTGGCGCTCAGAAAGATCGCGGGCGTCTGCTCAAATCCGTGTGTAGAATGGAGGCGATCATAGAGATCAAGGCCATTCATGCGTGGAAGGTAGTAGTCAAGCAGGAAAAGATCGGGTTTAACCGTGTTAATCATATTCAGCGCCTGGAGACTATCGGTTGCCAGGACAGCCTTATAAGTTGATTGTCCATTGCGGTTGCTTTCTTGCCGGATCACCTGGAGGATGAGATCCCCGAGGTCCTCATCATCCTCAACGACCAGGATCGTTTTGACTGCGTTAGCTTTCTCCTGTAATGAAGGTAGAGCTATCATATTTTCCACCGAGTTCCCTTTTGAGATTTGTCAAATATCAGAATAATGACTGATAATCATAGACCCGATTTTACTCTATATCTCTTACAAAGGAGAAGTCCAGTGAGAGAATCGGGCCATACGAAATACGGTATTTACTATTTTTGATCTTTATTCTTTTTTCATGTGGTGGGCAAACCAGTCGGCGCTAATTCTGGTTGCGACCTTATCGGGGATAATTCTCGGTGTACCTAGACCGCAGGCGATGGTGTACGTCTGCGCGCTATCTTCCAGTGCGTGGGCGCGCGAGAAGGCCTCTGCTAGCGTTTCACCAATTGTCATCGCGCCATGATTGCCCCAGAGTACCGCGACCCTTTCATCTACTGTATCGGCAACATGGCGTGCAAATTCAGCGGTCCCGGACTCCTCAAAAGGGACAACCGGAACGCTCCTTCCCAGCCAGAGAACTGACTCTTGTAGAACAATGGGGACCGGGTGGTTCGCTACCGAAAAAGCGCTGGCGTAGATGGAGTGCGTGTGCATTACGCAGTGGATATCTCGCCGCCTCTTGAGGACGCAGGTATGGATCAGCGTCTCGCTGGATGGTTGCCAGCGACCCTCGATAATCTTGCTATCCTCATCGATCACGACAATATCCTCGGCTGTCAGGGTCTCGTACTCGCGTCCGCTGGGTTTAATGCAGATCAGCCCGGTCTGGGGATCACGAAGGCTTACATTTCCCTGAGTTGCTCTAACAAGCCGGCTCTCGTACATCTTGCGTGCATACCGGGCCACCTCTATTCGTAGATCCTCTAATAACATCGTTTTCTCACTTTCGGTGGGCCAGCAGGGCTTCAACTTCTTGTAGAGAGGGCAGGGCTGGGATCGCGCCATTTTTCGTAGTTGCCAGAGCGCCGGTGGCACAGGCGAAGCGTAGCGCCTCCTCCAAAAATTCTTGAGGCCAGTTCTGATGGAGCATCGGAGTCAGCTTAAACAAAAGGCCAGCCACAAAAGCATCGCCCGCCCCGGTCGCGTCGATCGCTTTGACAGGGATGCCGGGGATTGATCCCCGTCCTTCCGGGGTAAAATAGGTGCAACCCGCGGCCCCTTGGGTCACAACCAGCAGCTTTAACCGCTCGTGCCAGAGATGATGGGCTCCCCGTTCTAGATCCTCCTGACCGCTGAGAAAGTGTAGCTCCTCCTCGCTCACCTTGATGAGATCCGCGCGCGACCAGCCCAGTTGCATGCCAGCGCGCGCCTCCTCTTCCGAGGGCCAGAGATTCAGGCGGAGGTTAGGGTCGTAGCTGATAAACGCTCCTTGTCGACGAGCGATCTCTACTGCTTGTAGAGTCGCGTCACGACTGGCCTGAGCGCCAAGGCTAATTGAGCCATAGTGAAAAATCTTTGTATTTTGTAGATAGGAGGGATCGAGATCTGAGGCGGCGAAAAACATATCGGCGCTGGGATTGCGGTAAAACATAAAATCGCGTTCCCCGTCCTCTTTCAGCGAGACAAAAGCCAAGGCTGTGCGGGCCTTTGTCGTCTGCTTCAGCCCACTGGTATCGACAGACTGATATTGAAGGGTCTGGATCAGAAAGTCGCCGAAATCGTCCTGTCCGACCATGCCAACAAAGCCGCTGGAGAGTCCGAGGCGAGCAATGCCGACTGCTACATTAGCGGGCGCGCCACCGGGAGCCTTTTTGAACGTTGGAGCCTCGATCAGCGAGACACCTGAGACCGTTGAGACGAAATCAATCAGCAGTTCGCCACAAGCAATCAGATCAAGCATGTATTTCTCTTCCCTAACGAAAACTACTGGTTGTATCATGGTGTGTCAGCAGCGCTTGAACTTCTCTCAACGTTGTAAGAGCGATATCCCCTGCGATACAACGCTTCACGGACGCGACCGCGTTCCCCCATTCCAGAGGGCCTGCTCCACTCTGCTGCTGGATCTCCGTATAGCCAGGTCCTTGAAGATAGGCATAGAGATAACCAGCGGCGAAAGCGTCACCAGAGCCAAACCGATGCGTTCCTTCGGAAGGAAAGGCGGTTGCGTTGCTATATTGGCCCTGTTGTCGCCGGGCGGCCCCTTCTTTCCCAAGCGTGACGACATAGCTTTTCGGTCGGTCCCGCTCTGGAAAGCGCTTTTCCAGTCCGGCGAGCAAGTCTTGGGGGCTTCCGGTGATATTCCAGAGTGTGGCAGCATCGCGTGAGGCGCAAAAAAGGATCTCGGCCTGCTGACAGGCTTTTTCAATCAAGTTGGTAGCTTCAGATGGTGTACAAAGTTTTGAACGATAATTGACATCGAAGGAGATCGGCAATTGTCGGAGACGAGCCTGCTCTAAAAGGTGTTCAAAGACCTGTTGAGATTGGGTGCTCAGCGTTGGGGTAATCCCCGTGAGATGGAGCAGATCCGCCCCCTGCCAGAAATTCTCGCCAATCTGTACCGGCTTCAACAAGGTAAAGGCCGATCCGGCACGATCATAATAGACCTGGAGTCCCAGAGGTGAGGCCGCCTCATCCACGTAGAAGGTTCCGAGGCGCGTTTCGGCTCCTGCCCAGATCAGCGGCTCGATATCTACGCCGTGCCCTTGAATCTCTTTTGCTATTTTTCTGCCCAGAGGAGTATCTGGTAGCGCTGATAGCCAGCGGGTAGAGAACCCCAGACGGGCGAGGCAGGCCAGCGTGTTTGACTCTGATCCCGCGACATATATTTGTAGCTCTGGTGTATTTTCCAACCTTGTGCCATACAGAGGACTCAAGCGCAGCATCGTTTCGCCACAGCTAATAATTTTAGCAATCATGCTTTGATGACACTTTCTCTAATAGATGATAGCCGGCGGAGCCCGAACACTCAATGATATAATGGAAACATTTCCAACGTCAACTTTATTGCACGTTGCGCTTTTTAAAGTAAAGGGGACATAATGCAGACCGAGGCTGAACATCTCCTGAGTCTGAATAACTGGCTGGGTGAGGGGTGTCGCTGGCATAGTGGGGAACAGCAGCTTTACTGGGTAGATATTCGCAACAACTGCTTTTACCGCTGGGATACTACAAGTGAGCAGCCTCAGCGTCATGAGCTGGGAGTCGCGACAGGCGTCGTCGGCTTCCGTGCGCAGGGGGGATTGGTGATGGGAACGAAACGCGGTTTTGCCTTCTGGGATGTGCAGTCCGGGGTGCGTTTCATCGGGAATCCGGAAGAGGGCAAGGAAGAGATGCGCTTTAATGATGGCCTGGTAGATAGCCGGGGCCGTTTCTGGGGCAATACTATGACCGAGAACGACGCCAATCGAACGACGATGCTCGGGTCCCTCTATCGGCTGGACCCTGATGGCAGTATGAAGACCATGGATACGGGCTTTCCTCTTCCTAACGGGCTGGGTTGGAGCCCTGACGATTGCCTGATGTACCTGACCGACTCACAACTGCGAAAAATATTTGTCTATGATTTTGATGTCGAGAGCGGCAGTATCGCCAATCGCCGTACCTTTGTCGAGGTTCCCGAGAGCGAGGGTGTCCCCGATGGGCTGACGATTGATGCGGATGGGTATGTCTGGAGCGCTCACTGGGGAGGGTGGAAAGTGGTGCGTTACGCCCCTGATGGCTCCGTTGACCGAGAGATCCACGTACCTGTATCTCAGCCTTCCTGCTGTGTTTTGGGAGGAGCTCAACTGAACAAGCTGTATATCACTACCGCCTGGGAGCATATGAGCGAGGAGGCTCGCAAGCAACAGCCTTTCAGTGGCGATCTTTTTTGGGTGGTTACTGATGTGAAAGGGCTGCCCGGATATACATTCGCCGGATAGATATTGAGTCCTCTTCAGGAACCAAAAAGCATGATAAAGATTCAGAGCCTGGAGTTATTCAAAGTCGCGCCACGCTGGCTATTTTTGAAGATCACAACCGATAGTGGGCTTTGTGGTTGGGGAGAGCCGATCGTTGAGGGCCGGGCGGATACCGTGAAAGCGGCGGTCCTCGAACTGAGCGAGTACCTGATCGGGAAGGATGCCTCGCGGATCGAAGATCTGTGGCAGGTTCTCTATCGTGGTGGTTTCTACCGGGGTGGGCCGATCCTCATGAGTGCGATCGCCGGAATAGAGCAGGCGCTCTGGGATATCAAAGGAAAGCATCTGGGCGTTCCGATTTATGACCTCTTAGGGGGAGCCGTTCGGGATCGCATTCGCGTCTATAGTTGGATCGGTGGAGATAATCCACAAATCGTTGTTGAGCAGGCCCGAGAGCGGATCGCAGCCGGCTATACGGCCTTCAAGATGAACGGTACCGGACCAATGGAGTGGATTGACAGCCACAAGAACATCGACGCCATTGTCGCCAATATCGGGACCTTTCGCCAGGAGATCGGCTACGATATAGAGATCGCCATTGACTTTCATGGCCGTGTTCACAAAACCATGGCGAAAATCCTTGCAAAGGAACTGGAACCATATAAGCCTTTATTTATTGAAGAGCCAGTATTAGCCGAGAACAATGAGGCCTTGCTTGAACTATCGCGTCAGACCACGATCCCGATCGCGACCGGGGAGCGCATGTACAGTCGTTGGGATTTCAAACCATTGTTAATCAGTGGAGCTGTGGATATTATCCAGCCGGATCTTAGTCACGCCGGTGGGATCTGGGAGGTACGCAAGATTGCCGCGATGGCTGAAGCCTTTGATGTCGCCATCGCGCCCCATTGTCCTTTAGGGCCGATCGCCCTGGCCGCCTGTCTGCAACTGGACTTCTGCACCCCCAACGCCTTTATTCAGGAGCAGAGTCTGGGCATCCACTATAATCAGGGATCAGATCTGTTGGACTATCTTGCAGATCCCACTGTATTTGAGTATCAGGATGGCGCTGTAAAGTTGTTAACCAAACCAGGGCTGGGAATTGAGATCAACGAGGAGCGTGTTCGCTCATCTAACGAGATCGGACATGATTGGCATAATCCCATCTGGCGCAATGCCGATGGCTCACTCGCTGAATGGTGATATAATTCGCATATTGAAAATGCCTGTACTGCTTTAGAGATAGATTGGAGAATCAGAAGCGTGAGCGAGCAGGAACTCAGTAAAGTGGCTATGGTAATCGTGGCCCATCCAGATGATGCCGAGTTTGGTTGCGCGGGAACCGTCGCGTCCTGGGTCAAAGAGGGCTGGGAGATCTACTATGTAATCTGCACCGATGCCTCAGGTGGTGGCCCCGATGACGCAACAGATCTTAGCCCGGAGGCGCGTCGCCGCACTGTTGAGGCGCGTAAGCAGGAGCAGCGAGCCGCCGGCGCAATCCTCGGTCTCAAAGATGTCTTCTTTTTGGATCGCCCGGATGGGATGCTTCAACCCGATATGTCCTTGCGTAAAGATCTGGTGCGGCTGCTGCGGACGTACAAGCCCAGTCGAGTCATCTGCCCCTCGCCGGAGCGGAGCTGGGTTCCCAGCATGTCGGTTGGCCGGTATCACCCGGACCATCTCGCCGCTGGAGTCGCGGCCCTGGCAGCCATCTATCCCATGTCCCAGAACCCCTGGGACTTTCCCGAATTGATGACCGAAGAAGGTCTGAAGCCACATAATATTCGTGAGGTCTACATCATGAGCGCTCCCGTCTCCAACTTTGGCGTAGACATTAGTGAGACCTTTGACACCAAGATCAAAGCGCTACACGCCCACGAAAGCCAAATCACCGGGAACGCCGAAGAATTTGAGAAAAGGCTGCGTGGCTGGGCCGCCGAGACCGGCAGCAAATACAACCTGCCCATGGCCGAAGAATTTCACCGCGTCGAAAAATAAAATAATAAGAGCCAGGAACCAGACGTTGATCCCTGGCTCTTTTCTTATTTAATTAAATGCTGAGCCTTTTCAATAAGTTCATGGGCTTCTGGTTCCAGAATCTCATTTTTTTCTGCCGCTCGCAGGTAATTTCTCGCGACTCGAGTGTTGCCAAGTCGGTAAGAGGCCATGGCAGCAAGCGCAGCCGGTAGAGCCATCTCATCAAACTGTCGCGCGCGTTTTTCAGCAATCACAAGAGCTTTTTTGTATTGTCCAAGCTCCAGGAGGGCTCTGGCTAGCAGGAGATCACTATCATAATCGTGTGTCTGAAGTTTTTGGAGCGTCGCGATAGCGTTCTTGAACTGCTTCAGCCTGATCTGGATCTCAGCGATCTGACCAATAGTATCATGTGAAGTGTAGCCCAGGGCCTCGGCTCGAAGCAGGTATGATAGAGTCTGTTCTAAACGTTCATAATGTAGATAATACTGTCCGAGTTGGAAGGTATATTCGGGTAGTAGGTCGGGATCGATCGAGTTCGTTTCAAATGCCTGGATTTCGGGCTCGACCTCACCGAGTGGAGCTTTGTTGCGTAGTCTATTGATAAGTCTTTTGAGGCGAGCTTCATTTGAGCCATTCGACTGAAACAACCGAGTAAAAAGAGCTTCGAGCCGCTCTTGAATGTGAGCTACCTGTGATTCCTCCTCCGCTTCACTGGCCTCCATCTCTACCTTTGTGTAAAGCTCGACCAAATCGTTCAATGTTTCTTCACTATTTCGCTGATCGTGAGCCAGTTTACGCTCAATGAAGGCAATGAGAGTTTCTGTTCTAATAGCCGCGTGTGAAGGAAGACTACAGAGTTGGAAGATAGTATCATAGATTTCGCTATTGGCGGGCTCACGTCGAGTACGTTCCATCCCGAGATAGATCAAAGGAATGAGCCGCTGCTGGTAGGCGATAGTAGAAGCTGTAGATTTCACCAGGTCCGTTGATAGCTGTTGATTGACAAGAGGCTTAATGGATTCGCAGATCTGGCGGGCCTCCACCCAGCGCTGGTCCAGTTCGGCATCCGAGAGATCACGGAGAGAAGAGCTATAATCAAATAAGGCATAGAGCTTGCTTTCTCCATCTTCTTCCACTATAACGGCTCTGGAACGGAACCAGTATCTGTGGAGGACCGGGAGGGTCAGCAGACTGATATCCGCAATCTTTTCCTGTTCCCATAGCAACGTTTGAGCATCGATATGCAGTGACCAGTAAAGCTCAAAGCCTTGTTGACCTTCAGAGAGACCTTCGTACCAGGGTTTATAGAGAATATAAAGATCGTAATCACCTGGTTGTGCGCCCACGCTCCACTCGTTATAACGCCTGACCCACTCTTGCTGTGAGAGATTTTGTTGGAGTGGGCTGTCTGTAGCCAAAAGATTGAAAGCCGCTTCATACATCTGGTCGGTGAAGGCATCAAAAAATTTGCCAAAGGTACTTGCCGCGCCCTCCTCCTCTGGAAGCATCGCGTGTCTCATCTCTACAATTTCCTCAGCATCCAGCCAGGGCTTGATGGCCTCCCCCATTTGATCCAGTAGCATATCCCAATCCACTCCAAAAGTATCAGACATAGAAGCAGTCAGAGGGTCTTCATCTTCTTCGCTGATCTCAGAGAGATCAGGGATTTCGTCAAGCTCTTCCTCAGTTGATGGGCGATCAATAGGAGAGAGAGCCCTGACAGAGATTTTTGGTGGCGCTTGTGGGGCCGACCAATCTGGCTCAATGTTGGCAGATGCCAGACGCAGCAACGAGCGTTTCGCCTCTTTGCGCACCTCTTTGTGCCTGGCGAGCGCGTGCAGTGCTGTAAGAAGATCCGCCGCCTGGATCTCTTGCGCATTACTCAAAGACTTTGTAAAGGCCATCTGAACGGCTCTTGAGAGTTCCTCGATTGGTGTAAGGGCCGTTTCCGCTTCCTCAGGAGACTGGGCGGCAAAAAGATTCGTTACTATTGATTGATACCCATGAAGAAGTTGCTGGATCTGCTGTTGATCCTCTGATGTGAGGACAGAGGTCTTCGCTTTTTTTGATGGCGAGTGTTTCTTTTTTTTCGGAATCATCTTGATTCTACTTTCCCTATTTGTCTTTTGTTTAGCGCTATACCATATCAATAGTGCATTTTTGGTGTAGTTTCTGGTGACGTGAAAACAGTTCTATAATATACTATGCATTCAGAAGTAGCGAGTGTTTCTTTTTTCTTCCATAATAGGGATTTCATTGTTCACGTTTTACAGGCTTGCCTTGTAGGAAAGCCCATTGATGTGGGTTATGAGATAGGTTCTCCGGGCGCAGCCGCAGAAAGGGTCAGTAGCTTTGATTGTTTTGCATGCCATCTGGGATCATCTAGTAACCCATCAGCTTCATATCTGGGGTGAGACGACGCAGAGTCAGCCAGCGGCAAAGCGTATGGCGCGTTCAGCCTTCCATCTACCCCTCCATCCTTTTGTTGCGCGATTATCCCAGGAAGCGTCGCCAGACCTGGAGCACCTCTTTCCGCATTTTGAGTCCCAGCCCTCGGAATCGTTGGTGCTGCGATTGCCTGCGAGCAGTAGAGCGCCTCTGTCCTCACCGGAGATGCGATTGGGGGACGACTATCTTCCTCAACCATTTCAATCATTTCAAAGCTGGAAGTTGATCTCATACCGCATTCCGGTTGACGAGACATTGGAAACTCTGCTGGATCTCCCTGTGGAGTCGTCTGGTGAGATCGCCTTCGGCCAGGATCTGCGTTACTGGATGGAGGCGGCTCGCTATGGTCTGGAACTCCTGGCTCAGCAATTATATCTGCCCATAGTGACCGAGCATCCCCGCGCGTACTTTAAATTTCATGCTGGCTGGCAAGCGATCCCCCAGAAAGAGCGATTGCGGGCTCTGGCTGGTTTGATGCCACCGGTTTGCTGGTCGTATCTGCAAGCAAATGAACTGAATGGGCAGGTACCAGAAACGATCCTTCAAGATTTTCTTGATAGCAGCCTGGACGGCTTTATTCGCAAGGCCAGCCGAAATGTGACGCTTCCAACTCTCAAGTCCAAACGGAAGGAACTTCCTATAGTCGAACAATGGTTCACCGCCCTGATCCATGATCCCGTTCATTTTGCGGGTAGTGAGCAGGCTTTAAGAGATTTCGCTCGCGATCTCCATGGCTGGCAGCATAGCCTGGATCTGACAGAACAGCATGCCCCCTTCCGAACCTGTTTCCGTCTGGAGCCGCCAGAGCAGCCCAAGCAGGAGGAAGAGCAAGATGCGTCATTGGAGAAAGCGTCGCCTGATTGGCATTTACGCTTCTTTTTGCAGGCATTGGATGATCGTAGTCTGCTAGTACCGGCGCACGAGGTCTGGCGTGAGCGCTCGCATACCTTGAACTTTCTCAACCACGCCTTTGAGAATCCTCAGGAGCGGTTGTTAAGTGATTTGGGGAAGGCGGCCAGGATCTATCCCCAACTCACCGAGAGCCTGCGGGGCTCCCGACCGGAGATCCTCACCCTCTCGTCTGAAGACGCATATTGCTTTCTGCGAGAGACCGCCCCTTTATTAGAGCAGAGCGGCTTTGGCATTCAAGTTCCCCCCTGGTGGCAGAAAGTGCGTCCAAAGCTGCGTTTACAGCTTCGCGCGCCGCAAGCATCTGTCGGAACCTCCGTCATGGGAATGAATACCCTGGTAGATTATGATTGGAGCGTCTCGGTTGGTGAGCAACAGATCGAGGCGGAGGAATTTGAGCGCCTGGTCGAGTTAAAGCAGCCGTTGGTCAAGGTGCGCGGCCAGTGGGTTGAGATTCGACCGGAAGAGGCCGAGGCCGCGATCGCCTTTTTTAAGAAGCGAGGCGGCCACGGGAAGCTGCCCCTCAAGGAGGCTTTGCAGATGAGCCTGGGAGAGCCCCCGGAAGCGCAGTTGCCGATCGAAGAGGTTACCACCAGCGGCTGGATCGAAGAGATCTTCAGTAAGCTTCAGCAGAAAAATATCCTGGAGAGTATCCCTCAGCCAGATAGCTTTCAGGGGCGGTTGCGCCCCTATCAACTCAAAGGCTTCTCCTGGCTACACTTTCTGAAAAGGTACGGCTTTGGGGCCTGTCTGGCCGACGATATGGGCCTCGGCAAAACCGCTCAATTGATTGCCCTGTTGTTACAAGATCAAGAGGCTGGGGGAGCGACCGGGCCGGTTCTGCTTGTCTGTCCCATGTCGATTGTCGGGAACTGGCAGCGAGAGCTGGAGCGCTTCGCGCCCTCGCTCTCCATTCTCGTCCATCATGGCGCGGATCGTCTGACGCCCACAGAGCTCAAAGGGCAGGTGCAGGAGTATGCCCTGGTGGTTACTACCTACGCGCTGTTAGCGCGGGATCAAGAGGCGCTTGCTGAGATTGAGTGGCATGGGATTGTGTTGGATGAGGCTCAGAACATCAAAAATAGCAGCACCAGGCAGGCTCAAGCCGCGCGCGCATTGCAGGGGCAGTACAAGATTGCCCTGACCGGGACCCCGGTAGAGAACCGTCTAAGTGAGCTCTGGTCGATCCTTGAATTTCTCAATCCAGGCTATCTAGGCTCACAGAAAAGTTTTCAGCAGCAGTTTGTCGTCCCGATCGAGCGCAACCATGATAAAAAGCGATCTGAGCAACTAAAAAATCTGGTGCAACCGTTTATTCTGCGTCGTCTGAAAACCGATAAAACCATCATTCAAGATCTACCAGAAAAGATGGAGATGCCCGTCTACTGCAATCTCACGGCTGAGCAGGCCTCGCTGTATCAGGCGGTAGTCAAAGAGATGTTAGAGAAGATTCAATCGGCGGAGGGGATTGAGCGCAAGGGGCTGGTGCTTTCAACGATAGCCCGGCTCAAGCAGGTCTGCAACCATCCCGCGCAGTTTATGGGAGATAACAGCGTGCTATCGGGGCGTTCCGGCAAACTGAACCGTCTGGAAGAGATGTTGGAAGAGGTGTTAGAGGAGGGCGATAAAACCCTGATCTTCACGCAGTTCGCCGAGATGGGGAAGTTGTTGCGTCCCTATCTCGTGGAGCGTTTTGGGCGCGAGGTCCTTTTTCTGCATGGCGAAACACCTAGAGTTCAGCGAGACGCCATGGTGCAGAGATTTCAACAGGAGGCCGATGCCGCGCCGATCTTCCTGCTCTCGCTGAAAGCCGGGGGAGTTGGCCTGAACCTCACAGCCGCCAGCCATGTATTCCACTTTGATCGCTGGTGGAATCCTGCCGTTGAGAATCAGGCCACGGATCGAGCCTTTCGGATCGGGCAGCGGCGCAACGTCCAGGTGCATAAGTTTGTGTGTACCGGGACATTAGAGGAGCGGATCGAGCAGATGATTACTCAAAAGCAAGAGCTGGCCGCCACTATTATCGGAGCCGGTGAGGGCTGGTTAACCGAGCTTTCGACTGAGCAACTAAAGGATCTTTTCACCCTTAGTCGAGATGCAGTAGGAGCCTGATATGGGATATGACTGGCGCAATGAGTTAGACGACTACTATACAAGTGGGCCGCTTCCCGCGAAAAACGGGATCAAAGCGCGGAATGCGCGAGGCGAGATCTCTACAACCTGGTGGGGGAAACGCTGGCTAGAGACCCTGAACGGTTTCGGTCTAGGCAGTCGACTGGAACGTGGGCGAGCCTATGCCCGGCGTGGGCAGGTTACCTCTCTAAAAGTGAACGTCGGGAGTGTTAGCGCACGTGTACAGGGGTCAGAGGTGACGCCATATCGCGTCACCATTCAATTGGAACCTTTCACCGCTCTCCAGTGGGAAGAGATCTTTGATATCTTAAGTGAGCAGGCCCTCTTCTCGGCTCAGTTGCTGGCCGGCGAGATGCCAGGAGAGATCGAGAACCTTCTGGAAGAGCAGGGGCTCCCACTTTTTCCCCTGACCTATCGCGAACTGGCAACCGATTGTAGCTGCCCCGATCCCGTCAATCCCTGCAAGCACATTGCCTCCGTAGATTATCTTATCGCCGAGCAGTTGGATAGTGATCCTTTTCTCCTGTTTCTTTTACGGGGTCGGGATCGGGAAGAGATCGTCAGAGTATTGAGGGAGAGGCGCGCGAACGAGCTCGAACCGGGCACGTCCGTCGAGAACGCAATCTCTGAACAGCCGTTGAAGCTAGAAGAGCATATCGCGGATTTCTGGCAGGCAGGTACGGGCTTAAACGATTTTGTCACGCGACCAGAGCCGCCAGAGATAGATCTAGCCGTGCTCAAGCGTCTGGGAGATGCCCCCTTTACTATTGAGAAACAGAACTTGAATGAGTGGCTGGCGCGCATCTATAAGCAGGTGGATCGGCAAGTAGCCAGCAGGCTTGTCAACGAGCAGGATCATGAAGTATAGGCCTTTCGTTTAATTATGTGGCATGAGTCATTACAATTGCGTAGTGAAGATAGGCAAAGATCATAAAAAGCCTCTATACTCACAAAATATTTTCATTAAAAGTCATTGTCGGAAAGGAGTGCTCGGCTATTTATGGCTAAAGTGACGCTGAAGACTCTACAATCCTCATTAGAAGATGTGCGGCAACATCTGCCTATAAGGCGGATTCTCCGGAATGGGTTCGGAGTATTATTAAGCCTTCAATTCCTGACTATTCTGGCTATCGAAGTTGCTGACAAGCTGCGCCGACGCAAATTCACACAAACCCAATTTCCTCATCATCTGGATATGGAAGAGATCCCGGTGGGAGAGAATTGCCTGAAACTCTATGATTATGGTGAAAATCTCTATAATGATATGTTTGAGGCCATCGAGAAGGCGCAAAAATCTATCTACATAGAGTCCTACATCTGGAAAGATGATGAGGTTGGGAGGAAATTCCGCAATCTGCTGGCGAAGCGGGGCAGCGAAGGGATCGAGGTCTACGTGATCTTTGACGGCTTTGGCAATCTGGTCGTGCCGCGAGCCTTTAAGCAGTTTCCTAAGCAGATCCACACCCTAGAGTTTCAACCGATCCGGAGGCCCTGGCACGTCGCTGATCCCCGCCGCTACTCATTAGATCATCGCAAGCTCCTGATCGTCGATGGAGAGATCGGCTTTATTGGTGGGTACAATATTGGTAGTGCCTACGCCACCAAATGGAGAGACACGCATCTCAGGATCAATGGGCCAGCGACCGCTCAGCTTGCTCACAGCTTTATTGAATTCTGGAATAGCTCCTCCCGTAAAAAAAACTGGATTAAACAGCGTTTCCCGCGCAATTTTGACGCCCTCATGGGTATACGTGGCAACGACGCGCTCCGGCTGGTCTTCCCAATTCGCGATATGTATTTGAACGCCATCAATCAGGCAGAGAAACGCATTCTGCTCACAAACGCCTACTTTGTGCCTGACCGGTCTATTATTGAGGCTTTAAAGGCAGCGGCTCAGAGAGGTGTTGAGGTTTGTATTCTGGTGCCAGGGGTTTCCAATCATATTGTCGTGGACTGGTTGACGCGTGGCTACTTCGAGGAGTTACTTCTTGCGGGCGTCAAAATTCTTCGTTATCGCCATGCCATGCTCCATGCCAAAACCTGCACCATTGATGATGCCTGGACCACCATTGGTACCGCTAATATCGATCGTCTTAGCTCCTTAGGAAACTATGAGATCAATCTAGAGATCTATAGTAAAGAACTGGCCCAAAAGATGAGTGACATCTTTGAATGTGACATCAAAGATGTTGATGATCTCAAACTAAAGGACTGGCTGAAGCGGCCCTGGTATCAACGCTTCAGCGAATGGATACTCGCACCGCTCCGTTACACGCTCTAACTCGGATCAAAAAGAAAGGGCGGGACTAGAAATGTTTCCAATCTCGCCCTTTTTGCTGGTGTTAGATATGCGAGAGTAGATCATTGAGGCGGTTCACAAACTGGATCGGGTTCTCCAGTTGCTCGCCCAAACTTAGCACCGACTGATCAAACAGAATATTCGCCCAATCGGAGAACTGCTGCTCATCCGCGACCGTTTTGATGCGTGTAATCAACCGATGCTGAGGATTGATCTCCAAAATCGGTTTAGACTCAGGAAGCGGTTGCCCGGCGGCCTTCAACAGGCGTTGAAGCGTCGGATCGATATCATACTCGCCGACCACCAGACAGGCTGGTGAAGTCGTCAGGCGGGTCGTGACACGAACCTCCTTCACCTTATCGTTCAGAACCTGTTGAAGGTGAGCAACCAGATCTTTGGACTCTTCCGCGCTTTTCTTCTGCTCCTCCTTCTCCTGCTCATCCTCAAGCTCGCCCAGATCCACCTCACCGCGCCCAACCGACTGCAACTGCTTGCCCTCAAACTCCGTCAGCTCAGTCCCAAAGACCAGAGAATCGATAGGCTCGGAAAGCAGGAGCACCTCCACACCTTTTTTCTTAAAGATCTCCAGCAAGGGGCTATCCTTCGCGGACGCGTAGCTTTCCGCATGGATATAGTAGATTTTCTCCTGGCCGGGCTTCATCCGAGAAACGTACTCCTCAAGCGAGATATCCTGTGTCTCGCTACCGGAAGTCGTCGAAGAGAAGCGTAGCAGCTTCGCGATCGCCTCCCGATTGGTCGCATCTTCGGCCAGACCCTCCTTGAGCACGCGGCCAAACTGCTTCCAGAAAGTCGCATACTTCTCCGGCTCATTCTTCGCCAGATCGGAGAGCATCCCCAGCACCTTTTTCGTCGCATTTGAGCGGATCGTATCGATCACCCGGTTCTGCTGAAGAATCTCGCGCGAGATATTCAGAGGGAGATCGCTGGAGTCGATAATTCCGCGAACAAAACGTAGATAGTGAGGAACCAGCTTCTCCGCATCGTCCATAATAAAGACGCGGCGAACATACAGCTTGACCCCGTGATGGCGCTCACGGTTCCAGAGATCGAACGGAGCCTCCGAAGGGATATAGAGCAGCAGAATATACTCGTACGCGCCCTCCATGCGGCTATGGACAAATGCCAGGGGCTCATCGGTATCAAGAGTCAGGTGTTTATAGAAATCCAGATATTCCTCTTGAGAGATCTCACTTTTTGAGCGAGTCCAGAGGGCCGACGCCTTATTGACGCGCTCCTCTTCCGTTGACTCCTTATCCTCCGAAGGCATCACGATTGGGACCGTAATGTGATCGGAGTATTTGCGAATAATTGCTCGGAGGCGATAGCCGCTCAGCATCTCATCCTCGCCCTCGCGCAGATGAAGGGTGACATCTGTCCCCTGCGTCGGCTTATCAACAGCCTCCAGCGTGTATTCGCCGGTTCCCTGAGATTCCCAGCGGATCGCCTCATTCTCCGAAGTGCCAGCCTTGCGCGTCACCAGCGTCACCTTATCGGCCACCACAAACGCCGAATAGAAGCCCACCCCAAACTGGCCGATCAGATGCGCATCCTTTTTCTGATCGCCGGTTAGCGACTGAAAAAACTCTTTGGTTCCGGACTTGGCGATCGTCCCGATATTATTCACCACATCCTCGCGTCCCATCCCGATCCCGTTATCGGAGACCGTAATCGTGCGGGCCTCCTTATCGTAGCTTACGCGGATCTTATAATCGGTATCAACCTCGTTAAGTCCCTCATTTGAGAGGAGCGCGAAGCGCAGGCGATCGATCGCATCCGAAGCGTTCGAGATCAGCTCGCGCAGAAAAATCTCCTTGTTACTATACAAAGAGTGGATCATCAGATCGAGTAGTTGAGTCACCTCGGCCTGGAAGCCAAGGGTCTCCTTATGAGAGTCGACAGACATTATTTCCCCTTTTTCCTTCAAAGAAAATCAGATATATCCTTATTCTACACCAAATTTTCCGAAGGATACTGTAGCAGAAATCGGATAGAATTGGCAACAGGTTTTTTAAAGCCAGATTGTCGGGAATAGATCATGAGGGCCTGACCGTTATTGCTTTGTGTAAGTAAACATCGTGGGAACAGAAAAGTGCGGATTCCCACCTATTTGTTTTGATGGGAAGATATATGGAAAAGCGAAAACTTGGGCGTTCCAATTTAGAAGTCACGCCCTTTTGTTTTGGTGGAAACGTTTTTGGCTGGACAATCGACGAGCGGACCTCATTCACGGTCCTGGACGCTTTTGTCGAGGTTGGTGGAAACTTTATCGACACCGCTGATGTCTACTCAGCCTGGGTGCCGGGGCATCAGGGGGGTGAGTCCGAGACCGTGCTGGGCAATTGGTTTAAGTCGCGTGGTAACCGGGACCGCGTTATCCTTGCCACCAAAGTTGGTATGCCTTTGGGCGGAGACAAAAAAGGGCTTTCTGCCTCTTATATTAAGCGTGGAGTCGAAGACTCACTGAAGCGTTTACAGACCGATTACATTGATTTATATCAATCGCACGAGGACGATGAGAGCACGCCATTAGAAGAGACATTGGGAGCCTACGCCGATCTCGTTAAAGAGGGCAAAGTGCGGGTAATTGGCGCTTCCAACTATACGGCTAAGCGTTTGGGAGAGGCGTTGAAGATCAGCGAGCAAAAGGGGTATCCGCGTTACGAGAGCCTGCAACCGCCGTACAGTTTGGCGAACCGGAGTGAATACGAGCGTGATCTCGAACCCTTCTGCCGCGAGCATGGCATTGGTGTCATCAGCTATTCCTCGCTTGCCAACGGTTTTCTTTCAGGCAAGTATCGCTCAGGACAGGATCTGCCTGAGAGCCCACGAGCTCAGGGGATTCAAAAGCGCTACATGAACGAGCAGGGCTTCAAACTATTGGCCGCGCTGGATGCAGTCGCGAAGCGCTACAACGCCACCGTCGCGCAGATCTCCCTGGCCTGGTTGATCGCGCGTCCAGGCCTGACCGCTCCGATTGTCAGTGCCACCTCACTAGACCAGCTTCAAGAGCTTTTAAAGTCCGTCGAGATGCATCTGGATCAGGAAGCGATTCAGGAACTGGACAAGGCTAGCGCCTGGAAGTAATCAAAAAGGAGAGAACGAGCGCGCCCGTTCTCTCCTTTTTAGGCACCAGTAGAATATTGTTAACCAGGTTTAACGACCGGCGGGGACAATTTTATCGACAGCCGGAACCACCTCGGTTGCCAGCAGCTCGAACACATCGGGATCGGTCACATTCCGCAAGCTGAAGATCCCATGATCGAAGCCCTGCGCGGCCTGTTCACCGAACATATCGATCACCGCTGAAGGTGTCAGGGAGTCATTGCGGCCATCGCGGGTCAGCGCAAAGCTATCCAGCGACGTTTTCTCAATCTGCTCATAGGGGCGCTTCACCGAAGCACAATGCTCGCGCAGAATATCCAGCTTGCGAGCAACCACATCTTTGCCCAGGCGAGCAAAAAGGTTACAGGCATCGCCGTACTGAGCCACAAAGCGCAGCGTCTTCTTCTCACCAGTCCCGCCGATCAGAATTGGAGGATGTGGTTTCTGCACAGCTTGAGGAGAATTCAGCGCGCGGGCCAGTTGATAGTGTTTTCCCTCGAACGGCTTATCCTCGCCTGACCACATCTGGTGGGCAAGTTGCAGCGTTTCCTCCAGGCGCTCGAAGCGCTCGCTTGTAGAAGGGAACGGCACACCCAGACCAGCGTGTTCCTCCTCATTCCAGGCCGCGCCGATCCCAAAATAGGCCCGACCGTGGGAGAGCACATCGAGCGTCGTCGCCGTCTTAATCAGCAGACCAGGATAGCGATAAGTCACACCAGTTACCATCGTCCCCAGCTTAATATGATTGGTCAGACCGGCCACATAGGCCAGAGTGCTCCAACCCTCAAGCATCTCATTTTCAGCTGGGCCGACCATCTGGATCTGGAAAAAGTGATCCATCACCCAGAAGCTATAAAGGCCGGCATGTTCCGCATTGCGCGCGATCTGCGCGAAGGTTGGGCCGAGCTGGCTCTGGCCATTGGGATATGTAAAGCTAGGAACCTGTAAACCAAGTTTCATCGATAAACCCCTTTTTTGAATTCAGACCTATAGGGCCTGAATAACCTGGAGCGCCTCCGTCACATGCTTTTCCGCATTCATTTGTGAAGAGAAAATGTGACGCACAACACCCTCTTTATCGATAACATAGGTCACCCGACCGGGTAGGAGGCCAAGCGTTGAAGGGACGCCATAGAGTTTGCGAAGGGCACCATTCGTATCGCTCAGTAGAACGAACGGCAGGCGATTGCGCTTGGAAAACCCCTGGTGAGAGTCCGTTGAATCGGAGCTCACCCCGATCACCTCGGCCCCGGCCTGTTTAAAGACATCATAGCTGTCGCGGAAAGAACAGGCTTCCTGTGTGCAGCCAGGTGTATTATCTTTTGGGTAGAAGTATAAAACAACAGCCTTTTTGCCCAGGAAATCCTTCAAGCTGATCTTTTCGCCTTGGGCATTAGGAAGCGTAAAATCGGGGGCGTGATCCCCGACCTGAACCTTACGGTTCTCCGTTTTTGCGGTTTCCATACAGTAAACCTTCTTTAATCGTCAGGTAGTGGAAAGTATATCGAGATAGCTTACTTTTCCATAGTCATTGTACAAAAGATAGTCAGGAGACCGCAATGGTAAAAAGGAGAAGTGTGCCGGAATTCTGTGATCCGGCACCAGAGGTTTTAAAGATTAGACCAGCCAGCCAGAAGCTGGGAGGGATGTGGCGCTAGTCTATAGCGTGTGCTCTGGTTACCGGCGGCCTGGGTCACAGGTCCATTAGATATACCAGAGGAGAAAACAACCCGTTGTCCGCCTTCCGTGGATCCATAACTGGCGATTGTCTCTCCATAGTCATTGAGAGTAGTCATGGCATAGAAGCGGCCATCGGGAGATGGCACAAGGAGGTCTCCATATAATATGGCAACTTGAGATAACAGGGTAGGGTTTATATTTGATGTAATGGAAGCAACCATTGTAGATTTAGAACCATCCATCTTGATTTTCCAGATACCATCCGCCTTATTCTTCTCAGTATCCTCCAAACTGTTCGTGTTCCGATTATTCACAACGTAGAAAAGAGTATCAGGATCGGTTGCATATACCTCTCTTAATACTTCAGGTTGTTGATCTATAACTGTATGTTGTGTTGAATCATTCGAGTTGTATATGATCATTGAACCGCTTTGAAAAGAGTTATCTTGCTTAAATATGGCACTGGTCGTTGCGATTTGCCCATTTGGTAAAATCGCTGCGTGTGTATAACTGAAGGCCAGATCTTTAAGGCCTATAGCGTCATTCTGGTTCGTTGGTTTTGTCACATCAAGAATGCTAAGAAGTTTTTCAGAGATGGGGCCGGTGAATGCATCTTGTTCTCGCGAAAGGTAGAGATGAGTCGCGTCAAGCCAGCCCGCTGGAGTATATTCGGGTGACCCAAAAAGGGTCGACTTTGTAATAATGTTCTTGACCTGACCTGTCTGGAGGTTGACAAACACGTTCTGGTTCGCGGATGTAGATTGATTAATAGTCTGATAGACAAGGCTCTGGTTATCGGGAGAGATATAAAAAGGGGTAATCGCCTCGGAGGTGCAGAAAAGCGTTTGTAAGCCCTGACCATCCAGGCGAAGCATCATCAGCTTAAACGGCTGACCCTGCTGTTTATAGGAAAAAACCGCCCATTGTTGATCAGGTGAGAGCGTAATCCGATCGATCTGACCTGTACGGAGCTTCAAGATATCTTTCGTTTGTTTGGTAGCTGTATTATAGCTTTTAATATGCACAGATTGTTCATCAGTGGCATAGATAATAGAGGGATCTCCGACCAGAGCCATAGGGGCTTTGATCAAGGCGCGTGCAGCCCCGTCTGCGGGGCAACTGATCTGGGTTGGTGGAACTGATTGGGTGATCAACTGTTGTTGAACAGACCGACTAAAATCTGTAAGCGTTCCAGTGCTTATGATAGCGACACCGCTGGCGACCACAATCGTGGCAAGTAAAACCAGAGCGACCATCTTGATGATGGAATTACCAGGCGAGAGACGTGTTTGTCGTAAATTCTTTCCTTCTTCTCCTTGGGGGAGTGTGGTTCCCACTGGCAACGCCTGGTCGGGTGTCGCTGGCGCGAGATCTTCGACGGCTGTTGGAGTCGCTGTTCGCTGGCTATCATTGAGAGTAGGTGATGAAACCGTCTCAGAAGATTCTTGAGTGATCGGTGTAGTTTCGAGAGTGGTGGGATCATTCTCAGGAGAGGGGAGAATTTTTTCTCCGCAGGCCCCACAGAATTGAACACCTTCTATAAGGGGTTTACCACAAAAAAGACAACAAGAAGACATAAATAACATCTACTCCTATTTGGAAATAAAAAGGCACATAAATACATGCAAGTACATCTTTACTTTACCAGATTATAGTTTTTTTGTCAGTAATCCCGTTAGCAAAGTTATATAAGGTTTGGGGGTACAAAGATTTCTCTCGTTCTTTTGGGAGATCTGGAAGGTACGCTAAATGGTGTCTTGATGCGTCATTGTGTTACCGCTCTAAAATATGTTGTAGATAGAATATAGCATCTATAAATAGGATGAGGTTAGAATGGCGACACAGACGCACGAGATCGAAATTAATCCCGAGACGGCTCTACCAGAGGGGCCGCGACCGTTACCGTATATTGGCAATCTACTCGCGTTTCAACGCAATTCACTGGGGTATCTTCAGGAACTCCAGAAAACCTATGGGAACATGGCGACAATCTATGCTGGCCGCCAGCCGATTGTTTTGCTTTTCCGACCGGAGCATGTGCGCTATATTCTAACGGAGAACCCAAAAAACTTTACGCTGCGTGAGTTTTCCGAGAGTTTGCGCGAACTGATTGGCGATGGTCTACTGGCCCTGGATGGTGAGACGCATCGGCAGCAGCGCCGGGCGGTGCAGCCTGCCTTTCACAAGAAACGGGTAGAGAGCTATGCCGGCGTGATGACGCAGTATACAGAAGAACTGCTGAAAGAGTGGCGACCCGGTCAACAGGTAGATATGTCCAAGGCAATGCAGGAGTTAACTCTACGGATCGTCGTAAAGTGCCTGTTCAACATTGATCTTGCTACCCGTGTCAATGAGATCGGGGATGCCTTCTCGCAGATCGCGGACAATCCAGGCAACGCTATAGAGACCCTCGTAAATCTAAAAATTGATCAGCCGTTTACCTCTTATGGTCGGCGGATGGATGCCAAACGCAAACTGGATACCTTCATTTATCAACTGATCGCGGAACGTCGGGCCAGCGGACGAGATGAGGGCGATATGCTCTCAATGCTGCTGGAGTACCAGGATGAAGTGGAAGGCTTGAGCGATACCCAGGTACGGGACCACATTATGACCTTCCTGGCCGCCGGCCACGAGACTACCGCACTGACCCTGGTCTGGTGCTTTTACTTGCTGTCCGAGAATCCTCGGACGCGCGCGAAATTGATAGATGAGCTGAAAAGCGTGCTAGGTGATCGTTCCCCGACCCTGGCCGATCTGCCGAAGCTTCAGTACCTGGACTGGGTGATTAGCGAGGCTCAACGGCTCTATCCACCGGCCTGGACGCAGGGGCGGCACGCCGTAGAGTCCTTTGAGCTGGATGGGGTTACCTTCCCCGCTGGCACCATGGTCATGTTCAGTCAGTGGGTGATCCATCGGCTGCCAGAGATCTGGCGAGATCCCGAGACCTTCCGACCGGAGCGCTGGAACCCCGAGAGCGCCGAAAAAGTCCCGGCCTGGTCCTACTTCCCCTTTGGAGGTGGTCCGAGGATCTGTATCGGCATGCCTTTCGCGCAGATGGAGGCCAAGCTCTTATTGGCAACCATCTTACAGCAATACACCCCCACAGCAATCGAGGGGTATAAGCTAGAGCTGAACCCCCTGGCAACGCTCAGACCCAAATACCCGCTTCAGGTAGTTTTGAACTCGATCAGCGGAGAGATTAGTCGGCAGGGGTATAAATCTCCAATAGCCTTTCAAGAGGAGCGTAAGGGATGCCTGTATGCCCTTCTGCAACTGTTGCCCTTCGGTGGTTTCTAGAGAGGTGATGACACCTTTCGCTTGCAAAGAACGTTGTTAGAGCAGATAGGTAACTCTGAACCGAGGTCGTCAATTTTCTGTTTGATAGGAGGATCGCGTCCTGGTTGATCGGTCGCGATCCTCTGGACGGCCTGGAAAGGAAGTATAGAGTATGCAGATGCAAGCAAGAGGTGTCGCCGTCGGCGTTTTCGCGAATCGTCAGCAGGCGAATCAGGCTGTATTGGAGCTTGAGAGAGCTGGTTTTGATGATAAAGAGATCGGCTTCTTAACAGGAGCTCGGACAGACGAGGCTGATGCAACAGCCGCGATAAGCAATAATGCCGTCTCAGGAGCGGCTGGCGGTAGTTTAATCGGTGGTATCCTTGGCGCAGCCGCCTCATTGATTATTCCAGGAATCGGACCAGCGATCGCTGGTGGTATTCTCGCGGCCACCCTGGGCGGAGCAGCTTTAGGAGCCGCCGCCGGTGGTCTTATCAGCGTACTGATGGGTTTAGGAGCCACCGAAGATGAAGCAAAATATTATCAGAAAGAGATCCAGGCTGGTCGGAGTGTCATCGTAGTGAAGGCCCCCGACTCCTATCAGGCAGCGATGGAGATTCTAAAGAGGAGTGGAGCCCTCAATGCCAGGACGGAAGAGGCCGTCTATGATCAAGGGCCTCTGCCCAGAGGTGGGAGTTCCGCCGGCGCTGGAGGAGATCTGCGAGATCCTTCGGGGCCAGCCCCTCAGGAATTGTAGAGCCTCTTGAAAATCGAAAAGCGCCTGGAGATCTCCAGGCGCTTTTCTTTGTGCATGCACTACCAGATGCCACCGCGCTGATTGCGTTGTTCCCATTCAGGAGAATTGATGCCATAGCGGCTATCATGGCCCCAGAAAAAAGATGTTACTACAAAAAAGATAAATAGCAGGCTAAATGAATTAATCGGGTCCATGGTGCTCACCTCTCATCATAATTTCAAACGCTATACTGGCTACAAAGACAATCTAAAGGGAGACTTTGAAATAAACCTTGACTCAACTTGTGTTAACTACCTAAAATAGATTTGATGGTTATAGTGTACTCTATAGATTGTAACCTGTCAAGTATATTTTGGTGGTTAAGATAAAAGGAACAAGAACATGAAAGAGCAGGAAGACGCGAAGGTATTTGACCTATCTGGTGGGTGGCTCTGTCTAGATTTTTGCAATACGCTCTCTGAAAGGGCGAAGGTTCCGATCGAAAGATTGAGGACGTATAGCGATCTTTTGCGTTGGGGTCGTGAAACAAATATTATCACAGCGAGAGAAGAAGAGGATTTAGCGCGCCGATTTGAGAAGCAGCCAGAGCAAGCCATCTCAACTTTAGAAAAAGCGATCGAGATTCGAGAAGCTTTTTACGCGGTGTTTATTAAGGTTGCCAGTGGGGAGAATCCAACCGATGAGGAGACAGAGAGGCTAAATACGGTAGTGCAGCCCTGGATAGGACAATCCAAATTAACCTGGTGGAATGGTGCGTTCAAGTGGGGAAGTGAGGAAGACCAGCTTAAGTTGGGTACCCTCCTCTGGGAAGTCGTGAGATCGGGCACTGAACTGCTCACGTCGGGTATCCTGAAGGATCTGCGCGTCTGTGCCGCCGATGACTGTCGTTGGTTGTTTGTTGATACAACCAAAAATCATAGTCGCAGATGGTGTGATATGAAGACCTGTGGTAATCGGGCCAAGGTTCGACAGCATCACGAGCGGAAGCGACAGGGTGCTTGAGCCATCAGACGAATGACATTGAGAAAAGAAAGGATAAGGCAGCCATGGAAGAGACAGAAGAGGAACTGGTATATTTCTGGGGGATCGGTGATCTCCATTATCGGGTCTGGCCGGAATGGAGAAAGATTCAAGAGCGACGCTACGATCGGGTCTTTCAAGATTTAGACAAAATCTGGAGGGAGTCAGGAAAGCCCGCGTTCTGCGCCTCTCCGGGTGATCTGGTCGAGACCGGTGATCGTAAAAACTACGAGCTTGCCCGGCAGAGCCTCAAGGAACGCCTGGGGGATCTGCCCTTGTTCCCCGGATTGGGCAATCATGAGTATTATAGCGAGGATGGTGAAGACCTCAGGTATATCGACAGGCTCTTTACTGAGACATGGGAGAAGCCCGTTCGTTATTCCTGGGTAGTGGGAGAAGTGCTCTGCATTATGTTGGACTATCCCAATCCATTTTTGCAGCCTGATGTTACCAGCGTTGGCCTGATTCCAGAGGCGCTGGCCTTTCTAGAACAGACATTAAGCGAGCATCCTGAGAAAATCGCCATCATCTTTTCTCACAATCCGCTGGCCAATACCGTCTTGGATCGAGATCCCAGGCAAAATCTGGACTACAACACCACCCAGTCGTTCTTTTCCCTATCAAACTCGCAGGAGGTTCGGGAACTGCTTGGAAGGTACTCTCATGCCTGTTTATTTATCAGTGGGCACACACATAGTGGCTGGGAAGCGCCAGGAATTGTCGTGACCGAGGAATTGAACGGCCACCCGATCACCTTTCTTAATCTAATGTCCCCCTGGTATACCGGGACCCGAGGCGGCCCGAAGATCGCCGAAGATCAGAGCGTTATTTACACCTCTGACGAGCCCGATGTCGCCCCCAGCTTCAGCCTGAGAATTTCTAGAAGTGGTGCCGAGATCAGATTGAGAGAGCATTTGAGTGGACAATGGTTGAAAAGCTGGCGCGTCCCTTTTGTAATCCCATGAGGTTATATGATATGCTGCATAGAAAGATCCAAAAACTATATTGAGGTACCACATGTATACCTTAAACCTTAATCCAGATGAGCTTTTGACCACCACCAGGACAGTCAGGAAGCGGTTGGATTTTAATCGTCCAGTTGAAGAGTCTGTTATTCGAGAGTGTGTCGAGATCGCTATGCAGGCCCCCTCGGGCAGTAACCAGCAGGCATGGCAGTTTGTATTTGTCACCGATCCCCAGAAGCGTCAGGCCGTCAGTGCATACTACAAAAAAGCGGTTGATGAGTATCTCAGCTCTGAGTGGGCTGCGGGCAAGCTTTTCGCGGACAATCCCGAGCGGCACGCCGTCCAACAGAAGGTGCAAGATTCCGTCGCATATCTAGGAGATCATATGCAAGATGCGCCAGTCCTATTTATTCCCTGTTTCAAGGGCCGGCCAGATGGACGGCCAGCCAGCTCTCAGGCCTCTCCCTGGGGCTCAATCATTCCCGCCACCTGGAGCTTTATGCTGGCCGCCCGAGCCAGAGGACTGGGGACCGCCTGGACCACCCTACACCTGAGGTATGAGCGCGAGGTTGCCGATCTTCTAGGCATTCCCTATGAGCAGTATACGCAGGTTAGTTTAATCCCTGTGGCCTATACCATCGGGACTGATTTCAAGCCAGCGAAGCGTGAGAATCCCGATAGTGTCATGCACTGGAACAAGTGGTAAGCACAGAAAAGGATCAGTCAAAAGCGGCGTAAACCGGTAAATGATCACTGGCATCCTCTCCCTGCGCATTGCCTCCTGAGTGAATCACATGGGAATTGCAGAGGCGGGGAGCCAGTTCCGGGCTGGCAAAGATATAGTCGATACGTCCGCAGAGGGCCGCCGAGTGAAAGGTAAAGCCCAAATCTTTGGGATTGATTGTCCGAAAACAATCCGCATAGCCAGCTTGAAGCAGCAGATCTATGCCACCTCGCGCGTAGGCTGGGCTCACCTGATCCATCAGGAAGCGTGAGAGCTTGTGACGGAGCAATACAGGCATCAGCCTACGGATAATCCGGAATGGCAGGGGAGCCTTTCGCCTTTTGGGATCGTAACTATTGGGGGGAGGCGACTGTTGCTGAAATTGTTTCATCATATGAGTAAGCAGAATCGAAGCTTTGAAAGGATCATGAGGCGAGATGGAATTGAAATCGCCCATGACTAGATGAGGCAGACCCTGATAAGCCTGCATCAGGCGCAGCGTCTCCTCGATCTCTTGACGGCGGATCAGATTGCTTTCCTTACCCTTATGAAAATTCGCTGTTAGATGTAGTACAAACGCCGTCAGGGACGATCCCGAAGGTTCTTGAACCGTAGCCTCCAGAATATGGTAACGCGTAAAAATCTTTCGATCCTCATGAACCTTGAATGCCAAAATGGGGAAGCGACTGAGCAGGGCAACCTGCCAATCGCGGGGGCCCTTGCCCTTGCCAGTCAGACAGTAGTGCATATTCAGGCGGTGGGCTAGTTCCTCCACGACAGAAGGATCGGTTGCCTCCGCCAGACCAACAAGATCCGCATTAGTTGAGCGGATCATTTCCGTCAGGGCATCCACGCGTGGTGTACCGCCAAGCAGAATATTATATGAAAGAACCTGGAGCATAGAAAAATCCTTCTAGTGTCTTCTGCTTTAGAGACGAAACAGGGCCGGCTTGCGTATACAAAACCGGTCGGTCCAGCAGGCTCAAAAAGTAAGAGGGCAGTGATTTTTTTTGTTTAGAGATAGCGTAAAGCATCCAGAACCTGATGAAGCTTCTGATTAATCCTTTGTTGCTGATCCCTGGAATCGTGAGAGAGCCGGAGGGCATTCTCAAAATACATCAAGGAATGCTCCAGACATTCCGACTTCTTCATCTGTTCAATCTTCTTCGAGAGCTCGAAATAGGCATTCCCCAACTGGTAGAGGGCATCGGCATTCTGATCTGTATAGCGGGCCTTTCCCGTGTAAAAGCTTTGGGCGCGCCGATAGTGGCGGATCGCCTCATTCAAATGAATCTGCCGTTTATTGCCCAGAAGTGCCTGGCGGAGTTTTGCCAGTCCGAGGTACTGGTGAGTAGCTGCCCAGATCTCCGTATGGTTCGAGCAATGTTGCAGGACCAGTTCGTAGTGCGAAACCGCCTTTTCCAGTAGGCGGAGCTGTGCCGATTTGCCTTTCTCGGTCGCGCTCTGTGTCAGCAGTGTATAGCCGAGATGATAATTGAGCAAGGCGGGATCAGGCTCGTCAGGAAGAGGATCGGAGACAGCCAGAAGGGCCTCCGCTTCCGCCTCCGGGGTGGGTTCTGCTTTCCGTAATGGCATCTTTTGAGTAGCAGGAATTGCTGGAGGTACAGGCTGTTTCACCGTCTCCTGTTCCGCGATATCAAAAGATTGGCGGTGAGGAAAAAGCTTCGAAAGCCGGGAAAATAGCGAATCCTGATGAATGTCCATAAAAAAATATCCTCAACAATAAAACATGATAGGATCGCGAAAGCAAAGCATTCCTGATCAGCAAGGGTAAGGTTGCCTGATAGAGCTTGATACAGAAACTGTATCCGCATCTGCGGATCGGTATATACTTCAAATAAACGTGAGGTTGGCTAATACTTATTGACACGAACAAAGAGGCCCCCACTTACCACCCACTTCCTATACTTCAAAGTTGTATAAGTACGTCTAAACATAACAAAATAGTACTTGAAAAAGTCCGTGAAGAACAGATCACAGATAACCCCTACTTTAACATAAGTCTCCTGTTAAATCAAATGCTCTCTTTTGTGTACCAGGGCTATTTCATTCTGGAAGGAAAGGGGGTCCAGGGGTTTGTACCCCTGGCGGGGGCGGGGTGTCCCCGCTCATCTCCTT
>CAXTTV010000010.1:0-9231 GCA_964247295.1 uncultured Ktedonobacteraceae bacterium
AATGTATCGCAACTTGTCAGAGCCTTTGCCCAGCTTTATCGACAAATGGAAGATCCCGATCTTCAACTATTTTTAGCAGGGGACTACGATCACCAGCAGGGACCGCGCTACCCTGATCCCCGTCCTCTGATTGCTGAGCTTGGGCTGGAGCAGCAGGTAATCTGCCGCTTTGTTGAGGATCAAGATAAGGCGGCGGTCTATAGCGGGGCTGCTCTTTTTGCTTTTCCATCGCTCTACGAGGGCTTTGGCCTGACACCCCTGGAAGCGATGGGCTGTGGAGCTCCTGTGGTCTGCTCCAGACGGACTTCACTTCCAGAGGTCGTAGGAGATGCAGCGATACTGGTAGATCCTGAGGACCTTGATGCCTTTACTGTGGCAATGACAACGGTCTTACGATCACCGGAGATACAGGTCGATCTCCGAGCCCGCTCTCTTAAACGGGCGGCTCGCTTTAACTGGCAACAGACGACGAAGGAGACACTGTCTGTCTATGAACGGGTGCTCTCTACCAGAGGAGCCAGAAAAAGGCTGTAAGGAATGCGCTCAATGGCCCAGCGATCTGGATAGCTCATTCCACGTACTTCCCCACTAAAGCCGGAAGCTAGTCCAGACGATGCTCATTTTGGAGGCGGTTCAATACCTCCCTGACCAGTCCCTCTGATTGAGCGCCTGGTGGCTCGCTGACCCTGAAAACTTCGTGCGCGATCCGTCCATCAAAGATCTGATCGCTGGTCAGCTTCAATCCATGCAATAGGGTTGGGACAAGATCATAGATCTGAAGGGGACTCAGACATAAAGCTCTGTGGATGTTCCCACCTCGGGCGTAGAAGATGCCTTCTTTCTCATGAATGCCCCGGCTCTCGGGGCGGGTCTCCCAGATCATCCGATGACCAATATCCAGATGGAAGGTGATCCCCGGACGCGGCAGCACAACTAGATGCTCTTCCAGTGGATGATACGGGCCGATCCCAAAAGCTGAGGTAGCGTAGATCGCCTCAATCAAGGGCTCTCCTGTCTCTGGATGGCGCTCCGCTTCCAGAGCCTGGCGCAACTCTTCTAATGTGGCTGGCGAAATGCCCGGAGCCAGAAAAATATTGGCCGCTCCCCCGATAAAGGCTGTGGGTGAGAGCACGCTGGCCTGGGTGCGCTCCCAATCCAGCTTATCATAGACCGGACGATACAGATCAGTGTTCTCAATTGGAAGATCGCCAAAGAAAAAATCAAAGGTTTCCCGAGCTTTACGGACCAGACGAAGCAAGCCCAGACTTTTAGCAAGCTCGCGTCCAGTCCCAACCAATGTTGCTCTCCCCTTATCAAAGGAAGAAGCAAATTGCAGTAACTCGCGCTGATGCAGGTACTGGTTAATGTAAAACCAGTGATTCGCACCTACAAATCCGTGGTCGGAGACAACCCAGAGCTGATCTTCAGGTGCTAAACGAGCCATCACTTTCCCTAAAGCATCATCGATCAAGCGGTAATAACTGGTGGCTTCAAAACCAAACGCTGAGATCTGTTCCCAATCTTTGTGTTGAATCCTATCAGCCCCAACATAACAAAGAAAGGCAAAATCCCATTCATGGTTTGAGAGCAGGTACTCCTGTAACTGAATGCGCTTCTCCGTCATCTCCAAAACAGCCTGGAAATACCCACTGGCAACAGTTTTCTCTAGCGAGAGATCGATCCGGTATCCTGGTACAAATTGTTGGATCTCATTCTGAAGACTTTCTGGATAGGTATAAGCGACATGTGATCCTGGGGTCATCAGACCACTCACCATAAGGCCGTTCACCGGCTCCGGTGGGTAGGTTATTGGAACATTCATCACAATTACTCGTAGCCCCTGTTCACTCAAGATATTCCAGATAGCTTTACCGCCTTTACGATGGGTAACCGGGTGAGCACATCTTCCAGAGCTATCAAATTCCCAAAAGTCGAAGACGCCATGCCTGGCTGGCTTTAATCCGGTAACCAATGACATCCAGGCAGGAGGAGTCACTGGAGGGATTGAAGAGATCAAGGGCGCGCGTACCCCTTCGGCCTGTAGACGGGCAAAATTGGGAAGATCGCCCCGCGTCATCAGCGGGTCTAGAATCCTGAAGCTTAGACCGTCGATCCCAAAAACAACCGTACGCATATACTCCTCCATGCCTGATATGGTAGAAAGGACCAGTTTAATCAAGATGCTGACGAGGACTTGAGCAACCGGGCTTGTGCCGCTCGCCATAGCCAACGATCCTCCTGATTTATGCCCAGAATAAGCAAAAATGCACCATATATTAGCAAGAGAGCACTTGCCAGCCCAATCATTATGAGCGGTGAGCCGGAAGTGGCAAGAGGAATAATTCGGATGGCGGCCAGCCCAACACCTCCCATCACCAGACCGGCGATTACGGGTCGCCAGCTTGCCAGACTAAACGGTTGCGTTTCCAGGAAAAGCCAGGCTTGAAGCAGACTCAGGCCATTAAGCACAGCCAGTGAGGCCGAGGCCGCGATCGCGGCCCCCAGCCCATGTTGTGTTGGAATAAGCCAGAGGCCCAATCCCAGGTTCACCACAGCAGCTATCGCCGTATTTAACAACACGAGCAGCGGACGCCCACTCAAAATTAACAGGTACTGCACCGAGCCGCAGGCGGAGTCAATCAACAAGCCTAATGCCAGCACCATCAACACCTCTCCACCTGCGACGTATTCGCCTGAGAACAATCCCAACAGAGGTACACGAAACATCACTTCAATAACAAAAATCGGTGTGCTTAACGTCAGCGACCAGCGAGCTAATAATTGAAAAAGGGAGGTCAGCGCTCTTCCGGACCGTTTTGCGTATTGTTCTGAAATTAAAGGGGCAAAGATTACATTAAAGGCGAAAAGCGGCAGGCCAACCAACCAGCTCAAGCGATCAGCGGCCCCATAGATCGCCACCTGCGACGGGGAAGAAAGCAGACCAAGCTGCAAAACATCAAGGGAATTGAGAGAGGACCTGATCAGAGTTGTCAGCAGCATCGGGAGGGCAAACAGAAGCCAAGGTCGTAATTCTAGAGTCGGAGCGGGTCCAGAGGCGAGCTTCGTTCTAATGAGAAAGACTGCCCCCAGGATTGTAGAGACGAGATATCCCCCGATCAGCGAGAAAACCAGCGCCTCTAGACGCAGGCCATTAAGATACAAACCGACCAGGAGGATCAGCGTTACGACTGGTTGGACCAGGCGATCTACCCAGATCTTCCGAGTAAAAAGCCGCTGAGCCTGTAGGAGAGCCGCGAAAAGCATCTGCAACGCCAGCAGAGGGATCACAGGAGCCATTTCTTGAAGCGGCAGGCCGTACACGGAATAGCGAGGAGATCCATGACTCAAGCTATTGGCACCGAGAAAACAAAGTATCGCCAGAAGCAGGCCAGCAGCAATTGATCCACAGAGGGTAAAAAGCACCAGCCCCTGGCTCCGATCAGCGTCTTGCCGCACACGGTAGATTGGCAAAAAGCGCAAAAGCAGGGCATCAAATCCACAGCACGCGATCCCTCCTAAAAGACTGACAAGCGCGAACGTTTCCACAAAAGCTCCATATGTTAACAATGAAACCATGTGGGTCATTGAAAGCGTTGTTACATAGCGTAGCAGAGCCAGAGACAGCTCTCCCAGACCAATCACAGCCGCCGATCCGGCTGATTTAACCGCAACCTCCCCGTGATCGCTATAGTCAGATGTTTCAATTGGCTGCGCGGGCACGGGAGGCAGTGCTTGTGTTGGCTGATCTACGATCTCCTCGGGAATCATTGGGTGGCAGACCGGGATCGGACCTTCTGTGACTGGTAGAAAGGCTGTATCTACCCCCTCCAGGCCGATCGGAGGAGTTTCAGGCGCAATAAACGTTGGGAGGATCGGCGGCTCTTCCCTGTCATTCACGGACGCAACTGGGATACAGGGCTCGGTCCCTGGCCGAAGCCCTAAAGTGGGCTGGAAATCTTCTGTCTGTAGAACAGGGAGCGCTTGGGTCTCCTTCACCCCTGTTCTGGGTAGATCGCTAGTTTCACCCCCGATTGAAACCTCATGCTCCTGAATGGCCGGAAGACCCAGTACAGGTCTGATGAACACGGACGACCCATCTGAGGACTTTTTCCCTCCATGAGGGAGGCTTAAACGTGGAGGGATCATCGGTCCCTCTTCCTCACTCGGGCTAAATGCTGGCGCACCAAACGTTTTAAACTGTCGTCTCGCGCGCTGCTCCACTCCCTCTGAAGCCTGTTGAGCCTTTTTAGCCTTCTCTAGCAACCGAGAGCCCGATGTGGGCTGCACCACACTTCCATCATCCATAAGAAAACCTCCACACACAAGCAACCTGACTTACTATAGAATAGAGAAAAAAGGAGAAATGCTCAGCGAAGTATTAACCAAGATACCCTAAACTACGCAGACGACCAGCAATGACGCTTTCCTCCTCCTCACTTAAAGGATAGGGATCATATTCAAAACGCCGGATAGGGGTTGCATGACAAAAATCTGTAGAGAAGCATGTAAGAGGAATATCTCCATCCAATTGTTGAGGAAGAGGTTGCCCAAGCATATACAAAACCAGAGGAATAAAATCGAGAATAGAGCAGGACTCACTGACCTGGTTGGTGAAAGCTGGCCCCGCCGCTAAAAGATGAGCCATAGGAAAAGAGGGATCTTTCGAGCCGGCCCTATCCTCATAAACGATAGGCCGAACGGAACAACCATCAAATTCGCCCTGTTCAAAACGCGGTGAAACCTTATATCCAGGCTTCAAGGTGAAAATTAGATCGGGCCCTTGAAAGGCGTAAGGACCTTGAAACGCCTCTTCACGAGTCAATACCTGGGCAATCACAGGCTGACCAGTTCGCGGATCAAGCAGATGAGAAGAAAGCTCGAACTTCAAAACCTCGCGCAATTCCTGATACTCATTACCGGGCTGTACAACCCCCTGAGGATCACGATACGTAAGGTTGATCCGGATCTGGCCATTTCCATAACCACAGGCCAGTGTCTTCTGCCAGCAAATCTTTTGCCATACTCGCGACTCTTCAACGGTCAACAACCCACGCATCAGCAGAAAATCATTAACATTTACTAGCGCGATCGGTTCCGGCTCCCAAACATCTGTAATCAAAAGCAGATGTTGAAAAGGAAGCATCCCTGTATACCAGGCTTCAAGCAGGGATAAAAGAGGCTCCTGCTCAAATTTCGCACCTGGAAGGCGCAATAAGGTGCAGGCTGTTGTTGCGTCCGTCAGTGCGTACAGATCTCTCCAGTCATGTAACTCCAGGAAAAGAGACGGAATGCCCAGCGATTGAAGCAGATCGGGGAGGAGCCAGCGATCCACTCCAGGGGGGACTCGCCTATCTTCGTATATGCGATATTTATCAAAAACAACGTGATCAAACTTTCCAATCTTACCCGCTTCTAAACCGGTAAGCGTTTGGTAAAAAAGACTCTCTTTCTCCACGAGAGGAGTAGGTAATAGTTTGAGATGTAGACCAGATGCCTCCAGAGCATTTATAGCAGGAATGTTTAAAAGCACATCTGGATCAAGCCCCTCAAACCACACAATCAACGCCGAGTTCTGCATCTTCCTCTCCCATCCCTTCAACTTTTCTCTTTTCAAGTATATGATACGAAAAAACCCTAACAGAGCAAAAAATCTGCTGTATTTCGATCCCTGTACGCAAGTACAAAATCTATATATCTCAATACCTGATTATAATGTATCTTGTTTTATAAGGTAAAAACTAGTCTTTGGTACTTTAATCTTATTTCTATATTTTTATATCTATTTGATTTTAATATATCATATAACATTCTTTAAAAGGAAAAGTAAGGAAAATCTATTTATGAGTATCTATATCAAGGGGATCGGAAGGCGCTGGTGGTGGTTTCTGATTATTGTACTCCTTTCTCTTCTTACCGGAAACAAGTTCGTCGCTCAGCAGCCATTACAGTATCAGGCTAGAGCCAGCATCCATTTGGATCAGAAGCCGCTGGTTGAGGCTCTGAACTCGCTTACAGGGCTACAAATTATGACTCTTCCCTCACCACAAGATCAAGTCGGAACCTCTACAAATATGGATCAGCTTCTCCATCTGTATCCAGAACTCAATCCACTCGTGATCCGTCGATCGCTCTCAACTACAATGGAGAGCAGTAACCAATTGCTGATTATCCAATTCAACGATACCCGCCCTGATCGGGCAAAAACTATCGTGACTCTCCTGGCTCAAAAACTTTGCGTGGCTCTGACTAACTATCTGACCACGCAAACAGATTTCCAGAAACAACTAACGCAACGCACCATCTCTCTCCTGCGCCAACAGCTTACCCAACAACCCCCTTCGGATAAAAGCGATCCGCTCCCCACTCAGGAACAGGATCTAACACAACGTCAACTCGCGCAACAGGAATACCGCCTGCAACAGCTTACACAATTTCATCCCCTTTTTCAGCAAGCCTACTATCTGGATGAACCAGTCGCAGTCTCGCCACAACCATCTGCTGACGCTCTCTCACCTCTAACTTCCCTGCTCCTATTGATTGGTTCTAGCCTCGGTGGGGGCTTGCTTCTGGTGCTGGCTTTAGAATACTACTCGCCTTATATACGCGATGAGCAGGATCTCCAGCAGATCATGGAGCAGTCTCCGATCTTGCACTACTCATTTTTTCAAGATGCTCTATCTCACACGATTACAACCCTGCTGACTCCCCATGGTATACATCGCTCGGGCTATACACTACTGCTCACAGGGATTAGCAAGCAACCATTTACCATTGGTCGGGCGTTGGGTCGTGGCATGGCAGCTCATGGCTACCATACCTTACTGATCGATGCGACCTTTCAAAAATCACCCCACAATCAAGAACTCCTGAGATCGGACGACCTTTCCGCGTCAGAAACACCTCAGCCTACCATCTATCCCCAGCTCTGGCTGTTTTCGCCTGCATCCTTACCACAACTGCTGCGACAAATCTCTGATCTGAAACAGGGTTTCGATACAATTGTGATTGCGACGCCATCGCTGTTACAAACGGAGAGTCGCCTGCTGACAACCAGAGTGGATTGCATCTGGCTACTGGTGCAAAGCAGGCATGACTTTCGCCGAGATCTACTAAACATTAAAAATTTTCAAAGGCGCAGGCATCTGAAGATCTCTTGCTTGCTACTCACAGGTAAAGCTCCCGCGTCAGGCTGGCTGTCCTTTCCCAGGTAAAGCTCTCGGCCCGGGCTTTTCCCGCGATCTTGAGACGCCCGCGAAGATCTGGACAATGCCAGAGCCTTTCTAGCGCTTCCGTAATCTCGTTCTCGTCAAGTGGATCGATCATACAGGCGGCATTCCCAGCGATCTCGGGTAGCGAGGAGCTACGCGAGCAGATTACCGGGCAGCCAGACGCCATTGCCTCTAGAATGGGCAGGCCAAACCCCTCGTAAAGTGAGGGCAGTACCAGACAGACAGCCTGCCTATAAAGCTGGTGCAGTTGCTGATCCGGTAGGTGCCCCAACCAGTGTACACCCTCAGGCGTGCGCTTAAGGGCCTCGATAATCGGTTGGCTACGCCAGCCCCGCCGTCCGACCAGCAGAAGATCTGGAGGATTTATAGTCCGAGATCTCAACGCGACATAAGCATTGAGCAAGCGAACCAGGTTTTTTCGGGGCTCCAAAGTTCCCAGGTACAGGAAAAAAGGAGTTGGTCTTACAGAGGTTATAACAGGTTCGCTGCTCCACTGCGCTCCCGCCGCCTCGGGAATTACGCTCGTCTTTTGAAGATAGTCAGGGCTGAGCAGCGCTCCAAGTTCCAGGCGAGCATGATTTGAGACGGCGATCACGGCCTCAGACTGCTTTATGCCCCGCTTGAGCAGGTAACGAAAATACATGAGGCCATGGAGAGTTAAGGTTTCAGGGTAGCGCCAGGGTGTGGCGTCATGAAAGGTCAAGATATGCCGTGCGGAGGAAGATGTAAACCAGGGCGGAGGCAACGTGGGAAAATGAATAAGATCTGGCTGGATCTGCTTAAGTATCCATGGGAACCAGAGTTGCTTTGTCAATAGCTCGTTGCGCCAGGGAGCCCTCACTGCGATAAAGTGTTGTTGCAGTGGACGAAGCATTGGTGGGATCTCCGGAGGGCAGAAAAATATATAGGTGATCTCGGCATCTGGCCTGACTATCAGATGCCGGGCCAATTCTAATGCATACCGCACCATCCCGGTTGGGGTTCTCCAGGTCATTGTGAGATCTAAACCCACACGTAACTTTTTCCTCATATTTACCTCTGTTGCGAAAATTTTTTAATAACTTTTTTATATGCCGATAGGCAAAATATGTTACACTATTCTCACTATTGTGGTGATCGAAGGGCGGGACGATATGGCAACTATGCCTGTCTGGTTCAGGCGAAAATCATGGCCTCTTTTTATTCTGCTCAGTACGTTGCTCTGCATGCTCCTGGCGTTACTCTGGCCTCTCAATCCCGCCTCTCCTGGTTATCTTGCGACACTCCATATTCAAGTCCGACTGGCGGATGGCCTTCACGGCCAGGCTGTGAGCACTGCGGTTATCAGCCAGTTCCTGAGGGATCCTATACAATGCGCGGAGGCCCGTCGACGGCTCCATCTTTCAGGAGAGGCCAGTATTACCGCAACCCCTCTCCCTGATAGCAACCTGATCGTTTTACAGGCAAACGCCCAGACGGTTCAGGCGGCCTCGGCCCTCGTGGAAGAGATTTATCTACAGACCCGACAACGCCTCACAACCCACGCGCAAGCTTTAAGAGGTAAGCTACGTCAGTTGCTAGGGAAACAGCTTGTTGATCTTGAGAACCAGAGTATTCTTCACCCTTCAAAAGAGATTCAGAGCCAGATTAGCATTCATAATCAGGTGCTGGCCCGTCTTCAACGTCCCTCTTTGTCGCCAGAAGATCTCTGTACGGCGCAACAGGCAACGCCAGAGATCACCCAGAAAGCAAGCTCCAGCCCATCTCGCCTACAGGTGCTGCTTGTAGGAGCTCTGACCGGCCTACTATCAGGTGCGGCCTGCTACTGTTTGAGCCGCCCACAAATCACGCTTCCCCTCTATGCTCTGGTGGCCGGGCCAGGTCTGGGACAACCATTGGGATCAGCGGGCATACTCTCCCGTTTCTATGTCGGTCACCTCCTCTTTCTCCTGTTGGTGCTGGCCTGGTTAAAACAGCGGCTTCAGGCTCGCCGCCCGCTGGAGCGGCGCGGCCTCCCCCTCTC
>CAXTTV010000010.1:9241-54105 GCA_964247295.1 uncultured Ktedonobacteraceae bacterium
TACCACTGCTTAGCCTGATCGTCTGTGGACTGCTTTCGATGTGTATTTCTCGCCTCTGGCCCGACCCAACAGTAACGTACAGCTACCCCCATCTGACGATCTCGCTGACGCTGGTGAATATTTCTGAGCTTTTTTTACTGCTCGGTCTACCTCTCTTTCTGATACTTGTTCCTGATCTGCTTCCAGATAAACAGATGGGACGATCTCTCATCTATACCCTGGCTGCGATCGGCCTCCTTTACGCTCTGGTGACAATCTGTGCTCAACCTCTGGGACTGGGATCACAGGAGGTTCTGCTCGGCAATCAGCGTCCACAGATTTTCGGAGCAATCTCTAGCGGCCTGGGCAATTTACTGGTGCTGTTCACCTGCCTCTGTCTTGGTCAGGCCCTCTATGCCCAGGGTCAGGCTCGATTCCTTTGGTGGATCGGTAGTGCGATCTGTGCTCTGGGAACGGTTCTCAGCTTTGGCCGCGCCTCCTGGCTGGCTCTGGCCCTGGCATGCCTGTTGATACTGGGCCTGCGCGTCCGCAAACGTCGGCTCTTACTAATACCGATCCTCCTCGTGGCACTCGGACTACCAGGTATCCTGGCGTTTTTTGATCCCCATAAAATCTATGGGGCCGATAGATTGGTGATCTGGAACGATGCCCTGACTATCTGGCAGCTCCACCCACTGATTGGAATTGGCGCGGGTAACTATCAATTCTTCGATCTGGCCTACGGCTCCGATATTGTGGGGGTCGCCCACAATCAGTATCTGGAAGTGCTGGCCGAGATGGGCCTGATCGGCCTCTTAAGCTTGCTATGGCTGCTGATCGCTCTCGGCCAACGCCTCTACTGGATCTACCGCCATACCACAGATAGCGAGGCACACGCTCTGGCTCTCAGTTCCCTGGGAAGCTACGCGGCAATCTTGCTCGGTGGCTTCTTTACAGATTCCCTCCTCCCCTCTACCGCAGCGGCGGGCGGTGCCGGTCCCTTTCTGCTGGCCTCCTACCGCTGGCTACTCATCGGGCTGACACTGGCGATCCCTCACTGGAACTTGAAAGAATGAACCAGCAGATGCTTCAACGGATAGGCTTGATTCCTACCCCAATAAAATTTACCTGTAACGGAAGACGCTACACGTTTCTCAAGGAAAATCGCCAAATAGAGGCGTTTCAGGCGGATCTCTTTAAGGCAGCAGCCCACTACCCCCGCGATCAAGAGCAGACCAGAGACGATGAATCGTAAGGGCAAAGCTCTGATCCCCGGAAGCGGTTTGTGGTTTGAAGAGGCCGATTGAATAATCTCAAGAGGATCACTTGCGAGGTGCCGCTGCATCTGAAGACCCTGCTGCTGAAGTAGATCCTGGTTCTGGAGATTTTGTTGTTGAAGAATTTGATCGCGCAGATGTTGCAGACCGATGCGATCACGACGCGAGACTCCATAGTAAGTGTTTTGAAGATCCGTCAGGGTGGTCTGTTCCCTCTGAAGTCGTTGTCCCACACGGATCAAGCTCCAGTTATACTGTTCAATTGCTGAGACATTCTGCTGAGTAACTAGTGACCGGGCCAGAAGATTCGCGATCTCGCTGGCGCGTTCAGGTTGATCGAGCTGCACACCGATCGAGATTGTTCTGGCCCGAACATCACTTTTGACCTTTAATTGAGAGTCTAGAAATATCTGACGATCCAACATGGGATAGTGTATCAGCACCAGGCGAATTAAGGCGTCCGACGATATGAGCATGGCATACGTTGCTACAGGCTGAATAATCTGAGTTTCTATGCTGGTTGGCGGTCTTACTTTGATCAGGGCTACCGCACTATATTGAGGTGGAAAACAGATCTCACACAGCCAGCCCAGAACAAAACCGGCCAGTAAGCACCCGCTCAACCAACAACGATACCAGGAAACCATTTTTAACGCCACAACCACTCGCCACCGGATCTTCATAAATGCCCCTTTCTCCCTGACTCAACCCGCCACCATCTCGGCATATATAGCTTCCAAGCGTGCAATAGAACGCTCCCACCTATAGTGCGTGCGTACAAAATTAGCTCCAGTACGACCGAGCCTCTCAGCTACCTCTGGCCCGTCAAGCAATCGGAGAATACTCTGAGCAACATTTTGGGGATCATCGGCGATTACAGCCTGCACATTGTTCTTCACATTTAAGACATGGCAGGCCATAGACGATACTACTAATGGAGTACCCATCGCCATCGCCTCTAAAACCTTGTTCTGGATACCAACCGCGATCTGCAAAGGCGCGATCGCGATCGCTGCCCGAGCCAGATACGGGCGTATATCTGGTACATAACCGGTGACTTCGATACGGCGATCCCGAGCCAGAGCTTGAATGGTTGCTGGGGGCTGGTTACCAACAATCTTCAAACAGACCTGGGGACGCGCTTGCCAGATACATGGCAGCACCTCACGGCAGAATCTAAGGATTGCCTGCTGGTTTGGATAGTAGTCCAGCTTGGCACAGAAAACCAGACTATCCGGCTCTCGCCGACAGTCCCAGGGCCTGAAATAGTCAGGATCTACTCCATTGGGGATTACTTCAATCAATCCCCGCTCTTCACTACTCAACAATGAAACTCGGTCGCGTTCAGTTGTAACAACTACACGATCAAAGCACCGGAGGGCTTCGTGCTCGCAGCGTCTAACCCTCTGCAATTCATAGGCCGCCAGAACTCGCTGCCAGAGGTTGCCAACCTCACGACTCTGCTGAAGATACGTAGAGATGCTATCAACTGCGTCGAAAAGGTAAGGGATGCTGATTTGACAATACGTACGCCTCAGGGCCGGTAGCACCTTAAGCAGTTCTCCATGAAGCAGATCAATGTTCTGCCGGGCGATTACCCGGAGAATTGTGTGCTCCAACTTTTGTACGGCGTAGTAGGCTACGCGGAGCGGTAAAGATCCAGAAAGCGATCGCAGACAGCGAGCATAAGCTCCCAGGCGCGAAAGCTCCACTACGTCAACGGACACACAATACTGAGAAATCTCCTCAACAAACCTCAACTCATACTCATCACAAACCAGCGCCACCAGGGAGATCTGATGTCTGGTACTTAAACCTTTGATAAAGGAGAAGGGCCGAACCCTGATCGGCGAAGGTATATAAGGTGTTACAAAAAGAATGCGCATAGGACAACCTCCCTGACCACATCGTTTTTTCAAATTTTTCGCAGTAGGACAGGTTCCGTCTGAAGCGTACCAGATAATTTATCTATACAGAGGTGTATAAAGGGTAAAAAGACTCTGCTATTTCTTGTTTTTTGGTAAAGGTTTTAAAGCAAACAAAAGATGATTTAGAATGCAAAAGATGCAAAATTCAACCACAATAACCTTTTTAACAGGGGATCTTAACCGGTCTTGCAGGTTAAGCACTACCAGAAGCTTATACGCTGTACACAGCACATATTGATGTTTAAGAATAAAAAAAAGGGGAAGAGGGAGTATGCGGCTTATATCTAGGACAGAATTGCCGATCTCGCGTCATTCAACAGATCAGGAGTGTTTCACTCACTCTGGTTATCGTAGAAGCAAACGGCTGCTGGATATCGTGCTCGCCCTGATTGGTCTGCTGTTGTTATCACCACTCTGGCTGATGATTGCCGTGTGTATCAAGATTGAAGATCAAGGGCCGGTCTTTTATCGAAGACAGATTGTTGGGTACCAGGGTCAGCGCTTTCTGGCCTGGAAATTTCGGTCGATGTGTATCGACGCTGAGACTTATCTTTTGCGCCGCCCGGAACTCTATCAACGCTACCAACGCCAGATGAAATTGTTCAATGATCCTCGTGTAACCCATGTGGGCCGATATCTACGCCGTTGGAGCCTGGATGAGCTTCCTCAACTTTTGAATGTGCTACAAGGTGAAATGACGCTTGTGGGGCCACGTATGATTCATCCAGATGAGTTGCCTCGTTACGAGCCTTATGTCCAGAAGCGGCTCTCGGTCAAGCCGGGGATTACCGGCCTGTGGCAGATCAGTGGCCGCCAACATTTTGATTATCAAGAGCGAGTCCAGCTTGATCTACTGTACATAGATCAGCGATCTCTCCGATTAGATTTATGGATTTTATCCAAAACGCTCGGAACGATTCTCAACAATCCAGGGACCTGACGGACACACTTGTTTTTTGTGATGGTGAAAGCGCGTCCCTGTACTCTCTGATCTCAACCCACTCGTGTTATCCTCTGAAAGCTTTTTTAATAATAGAGAAAGATATACCTGTCCACTTATAAGGGCAAATAAGCCAGAGGATATTTGTTAATGGATACAAATTCAAACTCACAAGGGAATGCACCAGAGAGCAGACCAATTCAAATCGCCGCCGGCCCCGTTAATCTGGTTGGACAATTACAGCTACCGACCGATGCCCGAGGTCTGGTGATCTTCACTGATGGCAGTGGTAGCGCCAGCGATAGCCCCGTCCTACGTGCGGTCGCGAACACTCTGGCGAGCGCGGGGATCGCGGCCCTGATCCTGGATATCTTTACAAATGACGAAGAGTCTACAGATCGCGCCACTGGTGTGTTGCGCTTTGATATCGGTTTGCTCTCTCAAAGAGTTGTCTGGACCGGAAACTGGTTAAACAAGCATGATGAGACCAGTAATCTGCGCCTGGGATACTATGGCGTGGGTCTGGGAGGGGCCGCAGTTAGCGCCGCGGCCGTCGCTCGACCAGATCTGGTTGGGGCGCTGGTAATCCAGAGTGGAAGAGTCGATCTTAAGGATGCGCGAGTGAATGAGCTACTGGCCCCCACCCTCTTGTTGGCCGGCGAGAAAAATCAGGATAGCGTGCAACGCATTACCATAGCTTTCCAGCGGTTAGAGCATGTTGAGCACAAGGATTATCAGATTATTCCCAATGCCAGCAGCCGTCTGGATGAGCCCGCCTCGATGCAAGAGGTCAGCAAGATGGCCCTTACCTGGTTCTCACGCTATCTGGTACCTTTCGTTTAAAACAAAGGCAAGCCAGGGCAAAGCAGGCTTTCACTAACATTGTGAGGACTCTAAATACTGTTCGATAGCCACCCCAGAGGAGAAGAGCGGGCTAACGTTCTCTCCTCTCTTACCTTACAGACGCCCGTTCGCGGTTACCGTCTCCAGGATTCTAGGTAGACTCTGGGCGAAATCCGGTGGGAAATCATGTCCGAGGCCGCCGGTTACCTCTAATGTGCAGGGGATTTTACGCTCGTGCAACATGGAAAGCAGATCTTTTACTTCCGGGTAGCGACGCTGATCTCGCTCTCCCATCAAGATATAGCCCTGAATGCCTCGCGCATGCGCCATATCCAGATAGCGACTCCAACGCTCCAGATCTGATTTTAAAATCACGGGAGAAACGGCGATAAATCCCCTGATGGCAATCGCGCCACTTAAAGCCAGCCAGATCGCCAGGGTCCCACCTGTAGAAAAGCCGGCAACTACTGAACGACTCACAAGCAGACGATACTTGCGCCTGAGCGACTCCACATGCCGCTGGATCTCCTCCGTCGCACGCTCTCGATCATCCCAAATATAACTACCAGGACCAAAGATCTGCGACGATTGAGGCAGGGCCAGTAACCAGCCTTTTTCTACCGCTGGTCTCCAGATATCAATAGAGTTCCGAATGTTGCGAAAATTTCCATGTAAGGCTAATAACATGGGATGTACCGATCCTATACCCAGCATCTGGGTCACCGGAAGCATCGTCACAAGCTGCGGGCTTGTGTGCTCCTGAGCATTGGTCTGGCGGCGACTACATATTTCCACCAGACGCTCAAAGGTGAGATCTCCCTGAAGCAAACGCAGTTCTGGCTCTTGCTTTAACCAGCCCTCCGGCAGCCAATAGCCTTCAGCCACCAGCTCTTCTAGTAGCTGAAGGGCCATGGTTTTATTTCCCACAAGTGCCGCCAGACAGATCTGCCAGTAATAAAGCCGCTGCATCTGTAAAGGGAAATGATCGACCTCTCTCCCCAACAGGTCTAACGCTTGTTCATACTCACCACGCTGATATAGATCTAAGAGTAGCTCTTGTAGATCCGTAAATGGCTGATCGCTTGTACTTGCCCCCCTCATCCCTATCTTCCTCCGCTTGTCTTTCAGATATAAATCTATCTACTCTTATAGTATACAAATGTTTGCTACTCTTAAACAAAAGCGATATATACTAAATTATCTATCTTACGAGTAGATACTTATCTATGAAAGCGGTGGGACGGGTCACTCAGTTGACTCGGGTCCGACAATCATTTTTCGGATCTCGCTGTACCTGATAATCAAACCGCCGAGCAGGGCCAAAACACCAAAAGCTATAGTCATCACAAGCAATGGGAGTCTAAAGCTGATGCTATAAAGAGTGGTCAGGCCGCTTGCTCCAATAAAGGCTCCAATCAAGCCTATTGTTGTGTACATACTTTGAGCCTGAGCCCGGACTCGGGAGTCTACCGTTTTGGCAAGATGAGCATCTACGGCGGTAACCGCGAAGGCATAGATCAGGCCATGAATTCCGAATAGGATAGGGATCTGCCAGGCGGCATTCGCTAAAGTGTAAGCAAGATAGATTGGAACCTGAGCCATCCCGAAAATGAGGATCAATGTAGAGCGGCGATAGCGGTCCGCGATCCGTCCGGCCCACGGAGAGAAGACCATTGAGGGGATCGCCCAGAGCACATAGGTCAGACCGATAATCGCGACGCTGCCACCCAGATTATTTTTTATCCAGATCGGCATCAGCGTCTGGTCAAATCCCAGATAAAGATAATCCCCGAGTGCCAGCATATACGCTCCGACCAGTGGCAAGCTAAACAGGGCTTTTAGCGCGGCCCCACGCCTGATAATCGGCTCATTTCTTTCTGGCTCTTTGCGCACCTCGTGCACGACCAGTCCAACGATCACAAGGGCCACCACTCGGAACACTACCGCTCCAATAAAGGCTCCAGTATACCCCTGGACCGCTAACAAGCTACCGATGGCCGGTCCCAGTAGAAAACCTGAATTAAAAAAGGAGTTAAAGATCCCAAAGGCCTCGCCCTGCTCCTCTATGGGGGTCGAGTCGATGATCAGTGCCCGCGCGGCTGGCAACATCCCGGCTGCCGCCGCCCCTTCCACAAACCGTAGCGCGATAAACAGCAATGGATCTTCGATAAACAGATAGACCAGCGAGAGTACCGCCGATATCGCGAGGCTGACGATCAGGACCCTTCGCCGTCCCCAATGGTCGGCCAGCCAGCCGCTAGGATATTGAAACAGAAAATTCGAGATCAGATAGGCCGAGGCCATCAGGCCGATGATCTCAAGCGAGGCCCCATGAGACTGAGCGAATAGCACGCGCACCGGTCCGACCATTCCGACCCCAATGTAGGCAGCCGCGACCACAAATGAGACTGAGAGCAGTGTTCGATTGCGCCAGGCCGGTCCGGCAAACAGGCGTCTACCATGAACCGAGCGCTTCCACGTTGGCATACAAACTCCGTGTAGATGTTCTGATAGCGTGAACTACGAGGATAATTCTCCCAGCGACCTCCCCCTTCTTCCCTAGAACACTATCATATCATTACGAGGGGCTTTGTTATCGACTCCGCTGCGATACACTTCGCGGCTGTTAGACCTCACCTGGATCAGGACACATCTATAACTGACACCTTTTACTATGGTCAAACAGTATATATCATGAAAGATACTGTTTCCGTAACAGAGGAGGAAATATGAGCATTCGTGGTGTGATTCTGGATATAGATGGCACCTTGGTCGATAGCAATGACGCCCATACTCAGGCATGGATCAAAGCGATGGCCGATAATGGATATACAGACGTGGACTACAGTAAGGTTCGTAGCAAGATCGGTATGGGCGGCGATAAGCTGCTCCCCGATGTTTTAGGGATCGAGAAGGATAGTCCCAAGGGCAAGAAGATTAGCGAGTCACGCTCAAAAATCTTTAAAGATCAGTATCTTAACAAGATCAAGCCCCTGAATGGCGCGAAAGATCTGTTGGATGCGATACGCCAACACGGGCTAAAACTGGCCGTCGCAACCTCAGCTCAAGAGGATGAGCTGAAGCCGATGCTCAAGCTGATCGGGGCCGAGGATCTGATCGAGGATAAGACCGATGGCAGCGAGGCTAAAAACTCGAAGCCGTCCGCCGATGTTGTGGAAAAAACCCTAAAAAAAATGGATATGCAGCCAGATGAGGTGCTGATGCTGGGCGATACTGCCTATGATATCGAGTCCGCCGCTAAAACGAAGGTGAAGACGATCGCATTGCGCTCTGGTGGCTGGAAAGATGAGGATCTTAAGGGCGCGTTGGCGATCTATAATGATCCTGCCGATCTGCTTGCCCACTATGACCGGTCACCTTTAAACAATCACTAAATCGTGAAGGAGCGCCCACTATGGCAACCAAGGCCACTTCTCGTGATACGTCAGATCTTTCCGCGCTGGAGCTGCTGGCGGACCCTCAAAAGTCCGCTCGCGCGGCTGGCTTGCGCTACGTTCACGATACGATGAAGGGCATTCACCGTGAGCGAATCAAAGATGGCTTTCGCTATCTGGGAACCGATCAGCAGCCGATCGAGAACCCAAAGGAGCTTGAGCGTATCCAGCACCTTGGGATTCCACCGGCCTGGGAGGATGTCTGGATCAGTCCTACGCCGCGCGGCCACCTCCAGGCTACCGGGCGGGACGCGAAGGGTCGCAAGCAGTACCGCTATCACCCAAAGTGGCGCTCGCTGCGCGATGAGACCAAATATACAAAAATGATCGCCTTTGGCGAGGCCCTCCCCCTGATCCGCGCTCGCGTCGATCACGATCTCTCACTGCATGGCCTTACCCACGATAAAGCGCTGGCCGTGGTGGTCCGACTACTCGATACCACCTCGATCCGCGTCGGCAATGAGGAATATGCCCGTGATAACGGTTCCTATGGCCTGACAACTCTACAGCATGAACATGTTGAGGTAAAAGGCAACAAAATTCATTTTGAGTTTCGGGGCAAAAGCGGCAAAGATCACGCGATTGATGTACGTGATAAAAAGCTAGCCCAGATCGTGAAACGATTTCTGGATCTCCCAGGCTATGAACTATTCCAATATCTAGATGAGCATGGTGTGCAACGCACGGTTGACTCGGAATCTGTCAACGCTTACCTGCATGAGGCCTGCGGCGTCGAGTTTACCGCGAAAGATTTCCGCACTTGGGCCGGTACGGTCACCATGACTGAGAAGCTGCAAGAGATCGGCCAATGCGAAAACAAAACGCAGTGCAAGCACAATCTTAGCGAGGCGGTTAAGGTCGCAGCCGATCATCTTGGCAATACGCCTACGATCTGCCGCAAATGTTATGTCCACCCAACAGTAATTGAGGCGTATGAAGATCACACGCTACTCCCTTTCCTGGAGAACCAAAGAAAGTTGGAGCCTGTAGCAGGGCTGGAGCCTCGGGAGTCGGCGGTCCTGAACTTTCTGAAAGCTCGATTGCATCACAATTAGGGAAGGTGCTTGCGACTCTGTTGGGAAAAGAGAAACGCGTACACGGGAACCGACACGTGCGGGTCCCACCCCAGGCGTAGGCCTTCTGCCTGTGTGCGGGAACGCAAAAGCTTGCAGTTTCGTGGTCTCCCTTGCTCATGGCGCGTACCGCGCCAGAAGCGGCACGTTATTGCGGCGCTCGACGGGCCGTCCTACGCCACGTCCACGGCCCTCTTCACACCACCATAGGAAAAGAAAAAGAGGTTTCAGCAGAGAGATAAGAAGTCGAATGAGGTAGATCGGGTCACGTGTGGACCCGTGGCAAAGGGATGCACCACCTGTACACCGAAGCCGAAACCTGCAAATGATTGGAGATCGGGCCTGTGGGTGGCTGCGGGAACAGGAATACACATACGGGGGCATGGTCGCCGTCAGCTCACCGTTCTCCGTTCTCCGCAGACGCATGGGCGTAGCGATGGCGATAGGAGAGGTTCCCGTCTCCACGGGTCCACACGTAACCCGATCTACCGGCGATGGCGAGGTGGGAAAATACTCTTCCTTTCAACAGAAACACTTCTCACACCAGTAAACAGCCGAGAAAAAGGCATAAAAATGCCCCTAAACGAGTTATTCTTTTCATTTTCTCTTCTTCCCCCGCGAAAATAGTAGCGCTCTTACCAACGCTTACTCTACACTTCTCAGGACGCCAAAAGAGGACGAAAAGTTCCCTTAATTGCGGTGTTGACAGTTTTCCGCAAGAAAGCCGGACTCCTCACTATGGGAGAGTCCGGCTTTCTCTTTCTTCAAAACAGTGAGGATTAAGGGTTCTCTTCTAAAAACTTCTGGATCTCGGCCTGTTCGCTATCGGTAAAGCGGAACTCAGCCGCGCCAATAGTCTCGTTGACCTGCTCGAGCCGCCGCGACCCTACAATCGCTCCGGTGACGGCTGGATTGTGCAGTGTCCAGGCGATCGCGACTTCAGCAGTGCTGCGATTGTGAATATCAGCAATATCTTGCAAAATCTGCGCGAGCTTCAAATTGCGTGAGAGCCGTGGCTCTTGAAATTCTGAGTCCTTTTTGCGCCAATCGTCATCAGGCATCTCACTGATCCGCCTGGGCGTCATCTTGCCGCTGAGTAGCCCCGACTGCATAGGTGAGTAGACAATCACCCCAATATTGTTCTCCAGGCAGAACGGAAGTATCTCTTGCTCGACATCCCGCTTGATCAAGGAGTAGGGTGGCTGCAAGGAAGCTACCGGAGCAATCCTCATCGCGCGTTTAAGTTGATTTACATTAAAGTTGGAGGCCCCGATATAGCGAACTTTGCCCTCCTGCTGGATCTGAGCCATGGCTTCCCAGGCCTGCTCAATCTGCTCATCGGGGACAGGCCAGTGGATCTGGTAGAGATCAATTACATCAACCTGGAGGCGACGCAGACTGTCCTCCACCTCGCGTTTGATCTGGGTCAGATCATTACGGGTCTGCCGATCCTCGCCCCAGACCAGACCACATTTGGTGAAGATATAAGGCTTCTCAGGCCGCCCCCGCAGAGCTCGCGCCACGACTTCTTCAGAGTGGCCTAACCCGTACACTGCGGCTGTATCAATCCAGTTAATGCCCAGATCTAACGCACGATTGATCGCGGCAATCGAATTGTTGTCATCCTGCGAGCCCCAGCCAAAAGACCAGTCGCCTCCACCTACGGCCCAGGAACCAAAACCAACGTAAGTGATCTGAAGATCTGTATTGCCAAGCTGTCTTGTTCGCATTACATTCCCTCTTCTGAACTTTCTAGACGCTTCCAAAGCTTTATCTTATGCACATTCATGTACACGTCGCAAGCTTAACGAATGGCTTCAAGGGGATATCCAAGGGAGGATGGAATGCGATGAAACCGGAACTTCTGAATATGCGTGCAACTTATGATATGTCACTATGAATAGATCATGCATGCTCTAGCATTAAGCACAAGTACAGATATTAAAAAAAGGAAAATAGCTATGGTTGAAACACAACAATCTCGCTCTTCTACTCCAGGCTCGATCTATACAGCTCCGAAGAGCAATCCTACAAATCGGCCTGTACAAAAAAATGCGATAAATGTAGGCCAGAATGAGCGCCTGATCTCAGTAGGAGCAGGCGGGCTCCTTACATATCTTGGGTTTAAGCAGGGCACTCTGGGCGGTGTGCTACTTATGGCAGGCGGAATCTTTCTTGGATATCGCGGTCTGACGGGCTATTGCGCAGTTTATCAGAAATTGGGAGTGACAACGGCTGAGAAGCAGCTTACCAGTGGTAAAGTCCTGCCCAATGGAAATATTCTGGTGGAGAAAAGCCTGACGATCGATGAGGAGCCGCGCAAGCTCTATACCTACTGGCGCAACTTTGAAAATCTCCCACGTTTTATGCAACATTTGGAAGCAGTTATAGTCAGCGATAATCGCCACTCGCGTTGGACCGCGAAAGGGCCGATCGGAACGAAGGTTTCCTGGGAAGCCGAGATCATCAAGGAAATCCCCGACCAGAGCATCTCCTGGAAAACGGTTGGTCAGACCAGCGTCCCCAATGAGGGAACCGTAACCTTTACGCCCGCACCAGCAGATCGCGGAACTGAGGTAAAGGTTACCATGCAGTATCAACCGCCGATCGGAGGTTTGCTGGGAAGCAGTCTGGCGAAATTGCTGGGTGAGGAGCCCGAGATCCAGGTTCAGGAGGATCTCCGCCACTTCAAGCAATTAATGGAGACAGGCATCGTGATTACAACCGAAGGGCAGACTTCAGGCCGCGCTAAGCTGAATTTAAAGAAGTAGATCAGAGAAAGAAGAAAGATAGATGAAAGCAGTCTGTTGGAACGGCCCACGTACAGTCAATGTGGAGACGGTTCCCGATCCCGAGATCCTTAATCCGCGAGACGCGATTATTAAGATCACGTCGACCGCTATCTGTGGCTCCGATCTTCACCTCTACGATGGCTATATTCCCGCGATGATGCCGGGCGATATTATGGGCCATGAGTTTATGGGTGAGGTGGTTGAGACTGGTAAAGAGGTAAATAATCTACAGAAGGGCGATCGTGTGGTGGTGCCATTCGATATCGCTTGTGGCGATTGCTACTTCTGTAAAAAGAATGAGTGGTCTCTCTGCGATAACTCGAATCCTAATGCGGCGGTCGCTGAGGAGATGTATGGCTACTCTGGTAGCGGCCTCTTTGGCTACTCACATATCTACGGTGGATATGCCGGTGGGCAGGCACAGTATGTGCGCGTCCCCTTCGCGGATATTGGTCCGTTGAAGGTTCCCGATGGCCTTACCGATGACCAGGTGCTGTTCCTCTCCGATATCTTCCCGACTGGCTATATGGCGGCTGAGAACTGCGATATTCAGAAGGGCGATACGGTCGCTGTCTGGGGCTGCGGCCCGGTTGGACTGTTCGCGATTAAAAGTGCCTACCTGCTGGGAGCCGAGCGCGTGATCGCGTTTGATCGCATTCCTGAGCGCCTTCAGATGGCGAAAGAACAGGCGGGGGCAGAGGTAATCAATTATGAGGGGACCGATATTATCGAGGCGCTCAAGGCTTTGACCGGTGGTCGCGGCCCCGATTCCTGTATTGACGCGGTTGGTATGGAGGCCCATGGTTTCGCGATCGATGCCCTCTACGATAAGCTGAAGCAGCAGGTACGCTTACAGACGGATCGCCCAACAGCTCTGCGCGAGGTCATCCAGGGATGCCGCAAGGGTGGCACTGTTTCGATCCCTGGCGTCTACGGTGGCGCGATCGATAAGTTCCCAATCGGGGCGGCGTTTGGGAAGGGACTGACCTTTAAGATGGGCCAGACACATACCCAGCGCTATATGAAGACGCTGCTCAACCATATTCAGGAGGGAAATATTGATCCCACCTTCCTGATTACGCATCGCTTCTCTCTGGATGAGGCACCCCATGCGTACGATATCTTCAAGAAAAAGGAAGATAACTGCATTAAGGTTGTGCTCAATCCTTGGGCTTAAACCGATGATGGAGAGCCCAGGGGCCGGGCTCTCCATTTCGTTGTATTATTCTCCACGCAGTTTGCCATAGAGGACCTGATCGTGCCATATACCGTTGCGCCACTGCGCTTTACGTATCACACCTTCGCGTGTAAAGCCCGCTTTCTCAAGCGCGTGCTGCTCTGGGATGTTGGTGATATCAGTAACAGCCTCCACTCTCATTATTGGAAAGGCTGAGAAAAGATAATTAGCCAGGAGTCGTTGAGCCTCGACGCCATACCCTTTTCCCTGATGCTCAGGAGCGAGGGCTATGCCGATCATATACGCTTTGCTCCCCTCGTTTGGGCCATAGCGGGTCACATGGTAGTCCACGCTTCCCACAAGTGCTTCCTCCAAGGTTGTAACGACGAGTTTCCCCGAGCGATCGTTGAGAAATCCTTCCTTAGCGAAGTCGCGTGTCTGTAAGCCATAACTACGCAAGCCAAAGTTATTAAACTCGCCAATAAAGCCGGGATCATGATCCCAGCGTTCTAGCGTCTCTAGATCTTCCTGCCTGACTGCTCGTAAAATAATAGTCGTGCCACGTAGCATACGAGAAATTACCTTTCTATGATAGAAGCATTCATATGAGTAGTAGGAAAGTTGCTTGCTTACGGAGAGGATCTGCCTCCCACCCCACCATCGCCGTAGATCGGGTCACGTGTGTGGCGATGGTGACGGGAACGAGTCCCTTTCCCACGGGTCCACACGTGACCCGATCTACCTCATTCGAGTTCCCCAGTGCTCGACAGAGCGTGATGTTCCGCGATCGGGCTACCCTACTTTATCTTTCCAAAGCTTCTAGAAGCTGGTCCCCCTCTTCCGGCGAGAGCCGCCCCTCGGCGATCATCTGAAGAATAGATCTTCGATCTTTCTGGAGATGCGCAGGGTCTCGTCGAGGTGACTCTTTCTGAGTGGGCGTATTTGAGAGAGCTGAGACAGCCTTCTCTAATCGGTCACTGGCATAGCGCCGGGCGCGTTTCTCAACATCCTTCGCCTCTTTTTCTACCCATCGGGTCTGCTTCTCGGCCTGCCGGGCCTCCTTCTCTACACGCCTCTGCATTTTCCGAGCCTCTTTCTGCAAACGCTGAGAAAGATCATGCGACCAGTCCGCTCCCCATTTCCAGCCAGACTCGGCAAAAGTTGTGGTAAAATCGCGAGCCAGCTCCTCTCCCATTCTGCCGATCTCGCGGCCCAGGTTCGCCATCTCAAACCCAAAATCCTGCCAACCACCGCTCACATTACTTCTCACGTCACTGGCACCATGGACGATCAGATCTCCGCCAGCGTAGATGACACAGTGACTCTCACCTTCTCCATAAAGGATATTTACAATCTTGCCATTACTGTCTTGAGAGATTGAGGCTCCGCTGATATCTCCGCCAACCCTGGCCTCTAATGCCAGGCTAGTATTCTCGGGCAAATGCAGAACAGCATCATTGCCCACATAGATACGGCTATAGCTTCCAGGGATAAAAGTGGATTGCAGATTCAGATCTTCCCCAACACTGCCAACATTAATGGCACCTGAAATCTTTGTGAGCACTGCGTCATTCCCGATGCTGGCGATCTTCAGACCATCTCCGACGCCCTCAATCGTACCGTCATTGCCAACGCTGGCGATCTCTAGATGACCCTGCACCCGCTCGATATCACAGTCATTGCCAACGGTCCCAATGGAGACGCGCGCCGCTCCTTCAATTTCAAGATCATTCGTGATTTTACCAAGCCGCAGCTCCGCATCCGCGCTCCCTCGAATAATACAATCGTTGCCAGCCTTTCCTAGATGCAGCGCCGAACTGATCCCCTGAACCAGTAGATCAGATCCTACACTCCCAATTGTAGCGGTCCCGATGTTCTCCAATTCAAGATCGCTACCAACCTTTTCGATTTCGATCCCTTCAATTCCCTGCACTCGGGTATCGGCTCCGACTTTTTTAATGACAATCGTACTGTCTGGCGGCACAATCAGGTCCAGGTCCCACGAGAAATCCCGCAACGCGATGATACGTTCTTGCTCTAGAGCTGGCTGATAAGGCTCGCCATTTACCAGTATCTGTCCTGGGCCTCCGGCGCGAATGGACAGATCCTTCCCAACGCTGTTGATCATAAAATGGAGCGGTGTTCTTGTGTCAGATGTTTGCTCAGACATGGTTTTCTATCTCCTTTAAAGTGCAATCTGTATTCCATCAGCTTTTTAAGAGGCGCGCCGCCTCCTCGACAGTAATTTCTTTGGCAGCCAGACGATCCAGCACCGTCCGGCGATCCTGGCGCACAATGTTCTCAGGGGCCCCACCGAGGCTAGTCGCGATCTCATCCAGGCGACTACGAGCTGTGTTGTAGGCGATATCCAGATCGACGGCCACGCGTTGGACATTCCCCCGGTTCTTCACTAGCAGTTCCACAAAATCTAATTGCTCCCGGCTTAGTTGACCCAGCCAGCCCAAACTAAAACGCCCTTCAATCGTTATCCCACTGCCCGGACACTCCAGCCGGGTAACAACTAGTTCCTCGCCACTTATCGGGTCTCGTGTAATCAACGGATGCATGCACGCTCTCCCTGTATACGAAATTTTTCCTCTATGGATGGTGATTTTCGTTAACGATATGGTAATAATACCATTACATTTTCAATTTTTCAATATTTTTGCTTTATTTTGGTAATATCTATCATTCTTTTACCAATATTAAACAAAGGCCAGAAATCGAAATTTGGGATATACTAAAAAAAAGAGGAGAGACAGAGATGCAGTTTGATGTACATTTACTAAATGAGTCAGAGGCGCGTAGCATGCGAGGGTGGCGCTATCCCGCGCCTTATGATCTTTACAATCTATCTGATGATGAGGAAACCCTTGCCGAACTCCTGGATCGCCGCAGCCCTTACTACGCGATTTCAACACCAGAAGATGCGTTTATTGGCTTCTTTGGTTTTGGAACCTGTGCTCAGCCATGGGCTCATCAGGAATCATATCTTTATAATGAGGATGGTTCCATCACCATGGGTCTGGGCATACGACCTGATTTGACAAGTCAAGGGCTCGGGCGCAGTTTTGTCGGGACAGGCCTGGAATTTGCGCGAACCAATTTCTCTCCGACTGCAATCCAACTTTTTGTCCTCAGCTTTAATACCCGTGCCATCCACATCTATGAACAGACAGGCTTTCAACAAATACAGGTCCTACAGATACACAACCAGCGTGGAGAGCGAACCTTTATTGAGATGCGTCATCCCGGCTAAATAGAAAGACGCCACCGGAGAAACAGCCTCCCGGTGACGTTTTATGAGGGAAAGTTTAGCCCTTAACTGCTCCATTTGTCAGACCAGCCACAATACGGCGCTGGAAGATCAGCACCATAATGACCAGCGGGATAGTCACAATAACGGCGGCGGCGGCAATCTCACCCCAGGGGATTGTGTGCTCACCGTTAAAGAGGGTGATCGCGACCGTGACCGGCTGCGCTTTCGAGCTGGATGTCAGGGTCAGGCCGAACAGGAAGTCGTTCCAGACCGCGATAAACGAGAGGATCGCGGCTGCGAAGACACCCGGTGCAGTCAAAGGAATCACCACGTGCCAGAGCGCGCCCAGACGGTTATCACCATCAACCATCGCCGCCTCTTCCAGATCTGCTGGCAGATCCCTAAAGAACGAGGTCAAGAACCAGATGGTCAGCGGCAAACTCAGCACCAGATCAGGAACGATCAGCGCGACATAGGTATCATACAGGTTCACATTTGTGAAGAAGATATAGAGTGGGCCAACCATCGCAATAAACGGGAACATGCTCACAGAAAGCACTGCGGCCAGAACGAGACCCTTGCCACGAAACTTTAAACGAGCAACCGCATACGCGCAGACCGAGCCAAACAACAGACACAGAACCGTCGTAATAATCGCCACGATCGTACTGTTCAGCAGATCTTTCAGGAAGTACGCTGTATTTGGATCAGTGAGAACGATACTGTAGTTCTCGCCAGAAGGGTTCTGAGGGTACAGCGTCGGCGGCGAAAAGTTCAGTTCAAGGCCGGTCTTAAACGAGGTCGCGACCGTCCAATAGAAAGGTGCCATCGCGACAAACACAATCACAACGACCGCGAGGATCTGTCCAAAACGAGCCCAGCTAAATTGACGCTTAGGCTCCTCTGCCGCTTTCGTTCTCGCCGGGGCAGCGGTCATTACCTGAGATGTCTTAGTTGCCATTGTATCCGTTCCTCCCTTCCGCTAATCCTGCGAGACAATGCCACGCATCTGCGAGACAAAGATGATACTGATCACGATACCAAAGATGAAGAGCAACACTGACGCAGCAACCCCGGTCGTAAAATCGCCTGTGGTGCTGGTGAACATTTTGTAGTAGGAATAGGAGGCGATTGTCTGCACCTGGGTGCCGGCCAGAATATAGAACAGATCAAAGACGCGGATCGCATCCAGGAGGCGGAACAGCAGCGCAATCAGCAGGGAGTTTTTCAGCATTGGGAGCGTGATTGTCCAGAATTGCTGCCACTTGGTACTCCCATCAACACTGGCAGCCTCATAGAGATCGCCCGGAATCACTTGAAGACCGGCCAGGATCAGCAACGCCATAAAGGGGGTAGTTTTCCAGACATCGGTCACCACAGTCGCGGCCATCAAGCCAGGTGCGGTTCGCAGAACCGTATCGCCAGCGGCCAGAATATGCAGACGCTGTAAAATATCTGTCACAATACCGGTCTGGTCATTGTACATAAGCTGCCAGATCCGGCCAGAAACGATTGTTGGAAAGGCCCATGGGATCAAGATCGCGGCCCGGACCAGACCACGTCCTGGAAATGAGCGGTTGATCAAAAGGGCAATAAACATACCCAGCAATAGTTCAAGGCCCACGCTAAGCACGCTAAAAATCAGAGTAATCCCAATTGAGCCTCGGAACAGGGGATCACCTATCACCTGTAGATAGTTCCGCAGACCAACAAAACTTGATCCTGAGTTCACCAGGGGATTATCAAGCAAGCTATACCAGATTGATTGGAGGATCGGATACACGGCTACTAATGCGATAAGAATCAATGTCGGTGCAACAAGAACATAGGGCAAGACACCATTGCCTCTGTCCAGGCGTTCGCGCCAGGTTACTTTAGCTGACGCAGGTCTTTCTACTGCCTGTGTTGCCATACAACCAATCCTTTCTGACTTTTCATGGCTTCCGCTACACGTAACAATGCGGGCTAACAATAGCCTTATGGCTATCATTAGCCTGCGAGTCGGTTATTTCGCCGTGACAATCCCTTGAAGATCGCTATTCAGGCCGGTCAACGCATCCGTGGGGCTGACCTGTTTCGTGAGGGCCGAGTGGATACGCTGCTGGATCGCCAGGGTCAGGCGTGGATACTGTGGCGAGACTGGACGAGGCAAGGCATTTTGTAGGATAGGTTTCAGGTCTTTGAAGAGCGGGTTCTTCTGCAAGACCTCGGGGTCGTCATAGACACTTTGAAGCGTGACCGCGACGGAAGCATCGCGCGCGGAAATTTTCTGGGCCTCGGGACTCAACATGTATTTGATAAACTCCCAACAGGCATCTGTATTCTTGGAGTAGGCGTTGATACCCAACTGCCAACCACCGATAACAGAGTGACCAACCGAACTACTCCCCCCCTTAGGAAGAGCGGAAACGCCAAATTTGTTGGGGATCTTGGAGTTGGCGGGATCATTTCCCAGCACATAGGCGTACGGCCAGTTGCGCATAAAGGCGGCACTACCATTCTGCCAGGCGGAACGCGAGTCCTCTTCCATGTAGTTGGTAATCGCGTCTGGCGAAATCTGGCCGATCCAGCTCACCATCTTGGTCAGGGCCTGGGTAGCCTCAGGGCTATTAACGGTAACTTTAGTTGGATCATTCTTGTCTAGAATAGCCCCACCATAGCTATAAAGAACCTCGGCGAAGTCACAGACGAGCCCCTCATACTGCGCTCCCTGCCAAAGATACCCATACTTGGCTTTCCCGCTCTGGGCATTCTTCGCCATATCGGTCAGCTCATCCCAGGTCGTGGGCGCGTTTTTGTTGATATCATTGCGGTAATACATCAAACCAGCATCGGTTCGTAGAGGCGCGGCCCACAGCTTGCCATTAAAGGTACATCCCTGTACAGGGCCCGGAAGATATTTCGCGCGCTCACTGGTGGGCCACTGAGTATCGGTGATGGGAGTTGTCCACTGGTTGCCCGCGAACTCAGCCGGCCAGACAATATCCATTGAGAGAATGTCGGTGCTCGCCTGACGTGCTCTGAGCATCGTTATAGTTTTGGTACGTAACTGATCGGTAGAAGCTGGTCCATTTGTGTAGGTTACATGGACTGTCTTACTCTGTTTGTTGAACATATCCACCAGCTTGGCATATGTGTTGGAGCCGTCGTGCTCACTTTCCCAGTGAATAGTCGTAACCGACGATCCGCTGGAACCCCCACAGGCCTCTAACAAGCTCGCCGCCGCGCTACTGGCAAGCCCTAACGCGATGGCGCGTTCCATAAAAGATCTGCGCGTCATTCGGCCTGAACGGATTTTGACAACTGCCTCGTCAAGAGCCTCACGCTGCTCATGATGCATGATGGATCCTCCTTTGGATACAAAAGATACATCGATAAAATGATGGCGATTGGTGTAACGGTGAAAGGGACTTCGTTGTTTTTACATGGAAAGAGGGGTGAGCGACACTTGTGAACTCGCTTAAAGCATATAAGACCTCCAGCGGCATTACAAGTTCAAGACAATTCCCAGTTGAATACGTTCTGTATCAATCTTATAACTCAACAATAAAAAGATTGATACCATATCCATACTACATGTACGATGAATTACAGAGGAACATCACAAAAGATTACTGCTTTGAGGTTAATTACAGTTAATCTGTAGAGAGTATACCATGTTCAATCTCTATCTGGCATTGAACCTTCATCTTATTATCGGGTACTTACTCTGTATTGAACACGTTTGCTGCTTCCAAAAAGATGAGAAAGCTTACAGAAACATTTTATGATGCTGGTTGATGATTATATCCTCTTACAACAGGTAAGTCAGGGGGATCAAGAGGCCCTCAAACAGCTCTATTCGCGCTACCGCTTACGCATCTATAGCTATCTATGGCCTCTCCTTTCGAGGAATCATGCCTGGACTGAGGAACTGGTGCAGGATGTGTTTCTGGCCGTCTGGAGATCAGCCGCGAGCTATCGCGCTGAGGCTTCAGTTTCTAGCTGGATCTTTCGGATCGCGCATCATCTGGCAATGAATGCGGCCCGCAATCGGAGCCGCCGGCCCGAAGGCCATCTCATCGATACTTCTCATCTGCCCGGTGAGGAAGTAGAGAGCGAACCTGATTATTTGATTGCTGCCTCACATGAGGAGGCGGTAATCAGGCGAATGGAGCTTGCTGATGCCCTGGGAGGCCTCTCAATCAAGCATCGAGAGGTTCTGGAGCTAATCTGCTTCCAGGGGTTCTCATTAACGGAGGTCTCACAGATCCTTGAGATCCCTCCAGGAACTGTGAAGAGCCGCCTGAGCTATGCACGCAAGGCGCTTTTTACACTGATGCACACACCGGAACAGGAGCAGGAGATACAACCGTGACAGATCATAATCCATCCATTATTGATTGCGAGACCTGTGGCTCGCTGCTGCCCTGGTATGTGTCGAGGCGTTCGGAGATGCTTTCAGATCAGGAGCAAGCAGCTCTGAGCCAGCACCTGAGCACTTGCCTCACCTGTCAACAAGAGCTACGAGACTGGCAAGCGCTTTCTCAACTCCGAGTTCAACAGCAGGCTGAGATCAATCAGGGGCTGCGCTCGGGCCAGATACTGGCGTTTAAGGACTCCTGGGCCGCGCTTGATTTACGTCTTGAAAATGAACCACAGATCTCAGCTCATCAACAATCAGGCTGGGGAACTCAAGTGCGCGAACGTGGAGAGGCTCTGGCTGACTTTATCAGAATTCAGGTTCGGGTGTTGCGTCATGAGCTTTGGGGAATGCCTGCCCTGCTCCTCCTGACTCCGATGCTGGCGCGTTATCTACTCTTTTATGGAGCGACACTTTTACAGCAAATGGAGATGGCGGCTTTTTTATCAGCGCTGGCAACTGCTTTTGGTATGGCTCTTCTCTATGGAGATCAGGTTGATCCGGCGCGTGAGATGACGCTCTCAACCTCTACCTCACCGCACCTGGTGCTGGCGTTCCGGCTGATCCTATTTCTAGGTTATACGCTCCTGCTCAATCTACTAAGTTTGCTGGGTTTTGCTTTGATCAGCCAGACAGGCGTACTTCCTCTCTCCTGGCTCCTGACTCACTGGTTCGCGCCGCTCTGCTGCCTGGGAGCGATCTCGCTGCTTCTCAGTACCCTTTTGAATGCCAGGGCGGCAATCGGAATCACCGCAGTGCTCTGGCTATTAAGAGGACTATTGCCACTATCGAAGATACCGGATAGCGGCCTGACTCAGGCTTACAAAGATTTCTGGCATCAGGGAAATCTTCTCTGGTTGGTCGCTCTTGGCGCTCTACTTCTTACGTTTATGCTGCTTGAAAGAAAGGATTTTGTAACCGTATGATCTCTTCTTATCCAACGCTTGCTCCCCAGACTGATGCTCTTAGCTCATTGACCCGCTTTCTTGGCACTATTCGAGTGGAACTCTCAATGCAGTGGCGGCGTCTGGGCTTCTGGCTGGCCTTTAGCGTCATCCCTTTACTTTTACTTACACTGCGCAATCCTGCATACACTACTATCCATCAACTTCCAGCCTCTATCCTGTTTCCACTTGCACTGGCATCAACAGTACGTATGACAATCCAATTAGGAGCGATAATTGCGGCTTTGGTGGTTGCTGACCGATTATCACGGGATAGACAGTTAGGGATGCGCGATCTGCAACTATCCTCTCCTCAGAGTCTGACCAGCTATCTGCTGGCAAAGTTTGCGGGAAATCTGTTTGCGGTTCTGGTTCCAATCTATCTCATAAATCTTTTGATGGCGGTTTCTTATATTGTAATCACGGGAGTGACAACAGAGCTGCTGCCAGCAACGCTGATCTCAACAACTCTGGCTGGTATTCCAGCCTTTAGTGTAGTGGTTGCTCTCGTCATAGTACTCTCGACGCTATTACCTTCACGTCTGGTTCAGATAGGTTTTCCGATCATCTGGCTGTACAGTGTTCTGTCTCCCTTTAATTGGACAACCATCGCCAGCACAATTTTTAATCCTTCCGGCAAGTATGTTCTGGAGACGCTTTATCCTGTTAAATACGGAAAAGAGGTACTCCGCTTTACTTCGTCAGATATGCTTTTTAATATTACTGCGCTTATTGGAGCGACGATCATATTTATGCTCCTCACAGTCGCTATCCACACCTACAAAAACTACCGGGAGGCTATCTCCTGATGGGATTGTTCGGTCACATTTTTATGAAAGAGTAAAAACGATGCTCCAAACAGATACAAAGACAGGGCTGAAAAGCTCTCCAGATCTTTATAAAGCTGAGAGTCACCGGGCGGCTCTGCGTGAGACACTTCTGCTTGTTGGCTACCATCTGCGTCTTCTTAGATGGCGGGTGCTGCTGTTAAGCATGAGTAGCATGGGGGTTGCTGGAGCAATCTGCTGGCTCATGGTGCGCAATCCAACACCTCTGGCCTTCGACCAGGCTCACGACTTTAGCCTGTTTATTATGGAGTCTGGCATAGGAATTATCGCAGCGGGTCTTGCCAGTTCCCTGTTAATCGGCGATCCAGGGCTGGAACTCTCTCTTACGCTACGAGATGGAGTATCTCGTATTCTGCTCTGGCGCTCTCTGCTGATCCTGGGCCTGCTCCTACTGGTTCTAACTGCCTTCTACGCCTGGACGCGTCTTTTAGGAATTGATTACGGGAGCAAGGATCAGGTCCGGAACCTTGTGCTGGTCTGGCTGACGCCCATCCTATGTCTGGGTACATTGGGCTTCACGACTTCGCTCCTGACTCGCAATCTAACCCTGGGCGCGACCCTGGCGATCCTACCTATCATGGCCGAACTGTTTGCGAAAGATGATCTGCAATTAAGCTACATTGGCCGCCTGATATTTATTCCTTATACAGAGTTCAATCTTAAACTTGAGCAATACTTCCCCGGTAATCCTGGCTGGCTAACCAACCGACTGAGCCTGCTAGGAATCAGTATGCTACTGATACTCTGGAACGTCTGGTGGCTACGCAGTGAAGAGCATGTGCTGGAATCTCACGCATAAATTTCCTAAAAATAGAAAGGTCGATGATCATGGATATTATAGTTAAGGATGTTCGTAAACGCTATGGCAATGGTCAAGAGGCTCTGCGCGGTATCAGCCTTCATATTGGCAGGGGCATGTTTGGGCTGCTCGGTCCCAATGGCGCGGGTAAAACGTCGCTGCTGAGGATTCTCGCGACGCTACTTCAGCCTTCAAGCGGTCAGATATTAATTGGCGGGCACGATCTCGCGCAGATGGCTGAGCGCAAAAAATTGCGAACGCATCTCGGCTATCTGCCTCAAGAGATTAGCCTCTATCCAGATTTGACGGCACGCGAGTTTCTGGACTATATGGGCCTGCTTAAGGGGCTGCGCAATCGCCAGAGCCGCCGCAACCAGATTGAGGCACTGCTGGAGGTCACTTCCCTGACTTCAGCGGCCAGGCGCAAGATCAAAACCTATTCGGGTGGGATGAAACGCCGTGTGGGGATCGCTCAGGCGCTACTTGGAGATCCCCGGCTGCTAATTGTCGATGAACCAACTGCCGGTCTGGACCCCGAGGAACGCATCCGTCTGCGCACTCTGCTCTCTAATCTGGCTCGCGACCGCACTATTCTTCTCTCAACGCATGTCGTCGAGGATATCGGGCAGACCTGCCAACAACTGGCGGTCCTGCATCAAGGACAGATTGCTTTCGATGGATCAACAAAGGATCTGATTGCGGCGGCTCAGCAGCATACCTGGCAATTTCTAGCGGAAACTTCATTTACGCCAGAAGCTGATCAGAGTATTATCTCCGCGATACCTCAGGCTGAGGGAACGCTCTACAGAATCGTCGGGAGCCGGCCTGAGGGACAGATTTTTGATATTCGCCATATCTCACCAACGCTGGAAGATGGCTATGTCTGGTTGCGGCAACAGGCAACCCATCCGATGATAAAGATGGCGAGCCGCTAAACTCAAATGTTTATTCTTGATTCATTTGCCCAAGGTCTTTTCGTTCTAGAAAGAAGCAGGGTCCAGGGGTGTCAACCCCTGGCGGAAGTGGGGCATCCCAACTCCCCCCCCCTTTCTCGTCGCCGTAGGCGGCAGAAGAAGAGAATGAAAAGGCCCTGCCATTTGCTGAACAAGAATGACTTACGAACCATAATAGGATAGAATAAGGGTACAAAATATATATTCTCTGCTTGCTCAAAAAGCAGCGCTAGAAAGAGAGCTTATGCCCGTTCTATCCTCCCCTTTGGAAATGTATAAGCATTCATACCTTCAAGGGCTTCTCGAATTCCAGGCGGAAGGCCATAATCTCTACTATGACTATGAGGAGATCCAGAACAACTTTGAGCGTTTTGCGCAGGAGCAACGAGATCGCGAACACCCAACCAGATTCAAGATGGTACCTGAGAGCGTTTTCTGGCTGATAGACCATGAAGAGTTTATTGGTCGCCTCTCCTTGCGCCACGCCTTAACGGACGATCTCCTGAAGCGCGGCGGCCATATCGGCTACGAGATCCGCCCCTCAAAGCGCGCTTGCGGCTATGGAAAAGAGATCCTGCGGCTGGGCCTCCAAAAGGCTCGTGAAATTAGGTTTACCCACGTGCTCCTCACATGTGATCCCACGAATTGGGCCTCCCGTAAAATTATTGAAGCAAATGGTGGGCAATATATAGATGAGATTTATGTCCAATCGTACCAGGGGTTTGTCCGCCGCTACTGGATCGCTCTTCCCAAATAACACTTGAGACCATTCTTAAACAATGAGATCGGGTCACGTGTAGACCCCATGGCCCGATCTCCTGCGTGGCGCGGTTCCCTTTTCTCGATAGGCTCGCTGGTAGATCACCTACGAGGTGGCGCTGGTGATTGACGCCTGTCGGAGCTGTGGCAGCACATCTTTGGCATATCTCTCAATAAAGGCTTTCTGGTCCGGTCCTGCGGTGTGGAAGACCAGGCAATCAAAGCCCAGATCAATGTATTGCTGCGCGAACTTGATGTGGTCCTCGGGATTACTGGAGAAGCAGCCGGTCTTTTTCACGGTGTCGGCACCAATGACTTCACCGTTCTCCTGCGACATCGAGGGGGTGTAGATGTTCTGATCGAAGAGCGCGGGCACGTAGGTACCGGCCCAATACTTTAATTGCTCCTGAATGGCCCCCTCAATATCGTCTGTATAGGCCACGTTAAGCTCGATAATCCGCGTCATGTTCGCGGGATTTTTGCCGGCCTTTTTGGCGCTGGTCTCGAAGCTTTTAATAATTGATTTGTAAAGATCTGGCTGCTTGCCACCGGTGGTCCAGAGGCCGTCTCCACGCTCGCCGGCAAACTCAGCGCTATGCGGAACAAGGGCAGAGATCACCTTCTGGATCGGAGATTTTGGCGGGGTATACAGTCTGGCTTTCTCGGTCTTGTAATATTTCCCCTGGTAGCTGATCTGCTCACCACTCCAGAGTTTGTCCATTAAATCAATCGCTTCTGCCAGTCGATCTCTTCGCTCAGCATAGCTGGGCCACTCACCCATGGCGGCAAATTCATTGAGGGCCTCTCCGGTCCCCAATCCAATAAAGAACCGATTAGGGGCAAAGTGCGTGACGGTGGCGGCTGCCTGAGCAATGACTGTCGGATGGTAACGCAGGATAGGACAGGTGACGCCTGTGCTCAGGGTGATCCTTCTGGTCTGGGTGGCGACCGCGCCCAACCAGGTCCAGGAGAAACAGGCCTGCCCCTCTTCGCTCCAGGGATTAAAGTGATCGCTAACATCTAACATGTCAAAGCCAGCCTGATCAGCCGCGATCGCGTACTCCATGAGTTCCACGGGTTCATACTGCTCTGGACCGGCTTTCCAACCAAGTTGCAACATTCTCTTTTTCTCCTTTTTCTCTACCTCGACAAGCATCGGCACGCTGTGGGAAAATCCAGTGGCGTGCCGATTGCTAGGCTTGAGCAATTTTTTCCACGTTCTCACTTATGAACGCGAAAAAGCCGGTTAACGGTTTCAGATTACGGCCAGCTTGTCTCGGTGAAGGGGGTGATGATGACTTCTTGCAGGGCTGAGTCTTTCGGTACCTGGACGGCATAGACGATCATATCAGCAACGTTTGCTGGCTCTTGCAGATTGGCCTGATCGGGCATGGGAATCCCCTGGTCGACGAAGCGATCAAAGAAATGGGTTTTCATGCCGCCAGGAATAATTGTGGTGACGCGTACACCATGCTGACGCCCCTCGACGCTCAATCCCCGACTAAAGCCGATTAATCCCCATTTTGAGGCATGATAGGCCGAGGCGTTAGCCCAGGCACGCGTCGCGGCGGTCGAGGAGACATTGACGATATGGCCGCTGTGCTGCTTTTTCATGGGGGCCAAGGCGGCTTTGGAGAACAGGAAGGGGCCGTTGAGGTTGACGCCGATCACTTGGTTCCATTGCTCAACGCTCATCTCGTCGACGGAGACGGTGTGGTCAATGGCGGCACAGTTGACGACGATATCCAGCCGCCCAAAGCGCTCAACAACGCTGTCTACCACGTTGCCAACCTGCTGGGGATTGCTGACATCGCAGGCAAAGGATAGGGCCTGCTGCCCCTGCCCCTGGATCTCTTTGCTGACCCGCTCGACCTGATCACCTTTGAGATCAACGCAGGCGATTTTACAGCCCTCGGCGGCGAAAGCTCGCGCGGTGGCTTCTCCCAGGCCACTGCCCGCCCCGGTGACGATGACAACGTTTCCTTGAAGTGTATCCTTTGGCATGGTTTTCCTCCTTTTCGTGGATAAACAAAAATAGTAGATCTTTGCCGCACCAGCCGGAAATCTGCCGATACGGCAAAGAGACTTTTAGAGCCTATACTGCTCTATGAGTTCTCCCAAAAGATCGGTGGCATTATAGGTTCGATCCTCTACGCCCGTTGGGAGCAGCAGGTGATAGGTTCCGCTGGGAAGCAGACCGCAACCGCCGTATTTGCGGATCAACAGGAATTGAACCAGCGCCTCTTCACCGGCATGGTTGGGCGGCAGACGATCCCACCAGGAGAAGCCTCCTACATTTAAAAGGTGCGCGCGATCGTACAGGACGTTGGCCCCACCAACCCACGCGACTTTATAGCGGACTGGCTTCCCATCTTTGACCAGCTTTCTCTCAAGATGGAGAGGGTTCGCGGCATTATTGACCAGATGGCGCTCCCAGGGAAGAGTATCGGGCGTGAAGGGCTCTGGAAGCACCGGGCCTTCCCAGATCTCGATGTTCTGCTGATGTGGGCGCTCGTCTTTGAGAAAGGTTATGCCTATGGCCGCACAGCCCACAAAGCCACAACGATCCTCCTGCATTACCTTCAGCATCCGCTCCATGACATGCGGTTCTAAAAGAACATCATCGTCCAGAAAATGCACGTACTTTGCCCTACTCTGAGAGAGGAGAAAATGCCGATGCTCAGCCAGTCCCCGGCGGTCGGGATGCCGCAAAAGTGTGACTCGATGCCCATGCCACCGTAAGGCCTCCACTAGCGTTGTAATCTCGATACTATCCAGAGAGGCATCTTGATCCCCGCTCTGATCTGAGATCGTGATAGTAAAATCGGTAAATGTCTGGCCGAGCAGACTGCTCAAGACGATCGCGAGCCCGGTCTTGCGGCGATAGGTTGGAATGAGAACGTCTACCAATGCCACGTTTTCTCTCCATTTGATAGTGTTTGATGATTGTGTTTAATCTCCAAGGATGGTATCGACGATGGCCGGTCTATCTATCGAGGACCGCTCGTCCAGCAGGTGTCTGTAGAGCGTGGCGGTCCGCATGGCGGCGACGGGCCAGGTGAACTCTTGCTCTACACGCTGGCGAGCGGAGATCCCCATGTTTTCCCGCACCTCCCGTTGCGTTAGCAGGCTGTAGAGGGCCTCGGCCAGCGAGGCGGGGTCCCTCGGGGGCACAAGCAGTCCCGTCTCACGATCCTTGATGGTAAATTTGATCCCCCCTACCGCTGAACCGATTACCGGGCGACCACAGGCCATGGCCTCTAAAGGTGTCAGGCCGAAGGGCTCGTACCAGGGGGTGGTGACGACCATATCGGCGGCACTGTAATACTGGCAGAGATCTTTCGGCTGCCGCTTCCCAACAAAGGTCAGATACTGGGAGATCTCCAGTTCCTGACCAAGTTTTTGCAACTCACCGATCTCGGGGGTCACGACCGGATCTGGCTCGGTGGTCTCCCCTCCCACGAGCAAAAGCTGGAGCGGTGCCAGGGAGGGATCGACGATTTCCGGTCGACGGCGTAGCAGTTCAGCCGTAGCCCGCACTAGATTGCGAATATCTTTGCGCGGCAGCATCCGCCCAATGTAAGCAATCACTCGCGCCTCCCGTTCGATCCCGATGGTCTGTCGAGCCTCCAATTGCTCGACGGGATGAAAAACCTCGGTATTGACGGCGGAAGGTATCACCACAACTTTGTGAGGATCGGCATCGTAGTTATGGACAAGTTCATCCCACTCTTCGGGGCATTGGGCAATTACGCGGTCACATCTGCGGATCACTTGCGTCTCGATGTCGATCCGCTCTTCCGGACTGGTGTCTATAGCCCCCTGGTGCAGGCGCTTGGTTTTACCGGTCGCGTGAAAGATCTGGACGGCGGGAATCCCTAAATGCTCCCCTAATTCAACGGCCACCCAGCCAGACATCCAGAAATTGCCATGGAGAAGACTATAGGTGATCTCCTGCCGCTCCATGAAGCGCAACATCTCATCGCGGAAAATTGGCATGTACGGCCAGATCTCGTCCTTCAGGAGGAATCGCGAGGGACCCGCCTCAATATGAACGACGCGCACACCAGGAGCCCACTCCACAATCTCCGCCTGATCGGATGTGTCCCGCCGGGTAAAGATGTCGACCAGATATCCACGACGGGCGAGGCTACGGGTAACCTCATCCACGTAGACGTTCTGGCCACCGGCGTCCACGCTTCCCAGCAAGGCAAGGGGGCTGGCATGCTCACTGATAAAGGCGATCCGCGTTGGTTGGTGCATATAATTTTCTCCATCAACAACGATATGTAGAAATGCACTTAAAGGTGCATTTCTACATATCCACTGACATCTGAAAGGCCCGGTTCCAATCATTAATGAACCGGGTCAGACCGAAGCGTTTTTCGGCGGTCTGGCGAGCGTTGTTTCCAATCCTCCGGGCCTTCTCCGGCTCTTCCAACAGCGATTTCATCCGTTCAATGAGCTCATCGGGATTACAGGAGATAAAGCCGTTGACGCCGTTTTGAATGACGGTGGGTAGTTCGGTGGTCGCGAGTGCGACTACGGGCATGCCGAGCGTCATCGCCTCGATAACGGCCAGCGGGAGGCTGGTGTAACGGATGGGGCTGAACAGGAAACGATATTGACCAACTATGCGGTGCAAATCTCGATAGGGCACGTCCCCAAGCCCTCCCAGTGACTCGGTCTGCATCCCTACAGATGTCAGTGGGACCTTCTTTTGAGCCTGGAGGAAAAGATCGTAGCCGGCGATTCTTGGTCGCTTCTGCATCCCGTTGATCATGGTAATTCCCTGGACGCGCTCGCCGGTGTACCGGGCCTCGGGATGCATGGCGACACTGTGCTCGATGACGACGGTTGGCGTTCGTCCACTGTCCCACATCAGGCGATTATAGTGTGTGACATGAACCAGCAGGATCTCGGGATTATCTATCAGGTGTTTTGTGTCGCAGGCGTGCGGCTTCGGCGTGTTGTGCTCTAGATATATCTTGGGGAGCCTGCGCTGCTCTTCACTCAGGATCTCATGTTGATCTTCCTGGTAATTTTTAGGCGTCTGGAAGATAATCAGGTCCAGATCCAGATTTTTGACCTCATCAAATGAGACCTCTTTCACATAATTGGGAAGATCAAAGGTGGGGCCGCGCCCACCATAGCCCTCGGGCTTCCCCGGTCGCACAGGAAGATACCAGTTGTGCTCGATCCGCGCCAGCGTATTCAAATAACTTCCATGAATATGCCAGATTAAGATGTTGAGGCGGCGCATTGAACCATCCCTTTCTTTAGTAGCCCGGTTGCCTCCTGAAAAACCGCCATGGGGAAGATCCAACGCAGGCAACGATGATCAATCGGACAGTCCTGATAGTTACAGGGACTACAGGACACGTCTCTGCGCATCACGCGGTGCAGTTCCCGGTCCAATGGGGCCCAGCGGGCTAGATCGGCTGGACCAAACAGGACGATGCTGGGCGCTCGCAGAGCATCGGCGAGATGCGCGGGACCGGTATCATTGGAGATAAACAGGTCGCTCCGTTTGATCAGGGCTCCCAGGCCGCCCAGGGAGGTTTTCCCCCCCAGGCAGAGGGACGGCTCCCGCATCTGTTGACAGACCATTCGGGCGCTTTCCTCTTCGCCCGGCCCACCGGTGACAAAGATCTTCGCCCCCAACCGCGCGATCAGGAGATCGGCCAGCGTGGCAAAATACGAGAGCGGCCAGCGGCGCGCGGGCGAGCGAGATCCCGGATGCAGACCGATCAGCGGCCCGGCTTGAGAAGCAAACGTTTGGAGATGCTGATCGGCCTCCTGATGATCCTGATCCTCAAGGGGAAACTCCAGGTCGGTCTTCAGATCCTGACGGTCAAGCACCTGGGACAGCCCAAGATTGCGTAGCCGCTCCGGCTCCCCCTGAGGATATGGCAGGGCCAGTGTCAGGCCATCGGGGCGCTCTCCCTCGTAATATCCAACGGTGATCTTCCCTCCCAGAGTGAGAACGAAAGGGTTTGAGCTCCCACCACTCCCATGCATCTGGATCACCAGATCGTAGCCCTCCTCTCGCTGCTCGTCGATAAAGCGCAGGGTGCGGAGCGGCTCATGCTCCACTTCGATCAGGCCGGGATAGCCTTTGAACTCGACAAAGCGATCCAAATAGCGATGGAAGCGCTGCACAAAGCTCCGCGCCCAGGGCAGGCCGATCAAGGTAATCTCGGCTCCGGGAAACTGGCGGCGGATCGCTCGAAAGGCCGGCACTGCCTGCATAAGATCACCAAGCTGAAGCGCCCGGAAGATCGCGATTTTCCGAGGTGGCTCCCTGAGCATCTGGTCTTTTAGTTCCTGCACATCTCTCATCGCGGCCCTCCAACGGGCGCGGCCTCACGCAGTAGATCCTCCACATGCCCCAGCACGATCTCCGGTGTGACCAGCCGCAGGCACTGATGCCCATAGGGGCAGATCCGGCTATAGCAGATCCGGCAGGAGACATCATGATAAAGCTGCCGATGCAGTACCTGCCAGGGCCCCCACTGTTCCGGAGGATTTGTGAGGGCGAACAGGGCGATCACCGGCGTCCGCACAGCGGCTGAGATGTGCATTGGGCCCGTGTTGTTGGTGATTGTCAGGTCGGCAGCCTGGATCAGCGCGCAGAACTGGGGAAAGCTCAGCCCGCCGGCGAAATCGGTCACCGAAGCTTGAAGATCGGGCCGGACCCTTCCCAGCACGCGCTTCACCAGCTCCTGCTCATCTGGCGCACCCGTTAGAGCCACCCGAGCGTGCAAGCGCTCCACCAGTAGTTCTACGATCTCAGCATAAAGCTCCCAGGGATAGGTCCGAGCTGGCATGCTACAACCGGGATGCACAACCACCTGGGGCCGCTCCCCCTCGATTCCCCTCTCCTGTAAGATCTGCTCCAGTTGCGCTTCCGCCTCAGAGGGCACATGCAACACCAGGTTTTCCTCTGTAGTATGCATACCGATGGCCCCAACCAGATCCAGCCCCCGCTCAACCTCGTGCATCATCCGTTCAGGATGCTTGTGCCGAGTGGTTAAAAGCGAGCCAGGGCCGTCGATTGAAGCCGCGACCCGCAAGGGAATATCCGCCAGATAACACAGGTAGGCTGCTGGCAAGGGACTCTGATGATATGAGGTAAAGATAATCGCGCCATCGAAATGCAGCTCGCGGATCTGGGAAATCATCCGCTGCTCACGCTCACTATCCTGAGGCATTTTTTTCCAGGGATCCATCCAGGGAGCGGGATAGACAATTACATCATCGATATCGGGATTGAGCCGTCCGACCTGGGCTCCTACCGAGCTCGCCAGCAGGGTCAGACTGGCTTCGGGTAGCGACTGCTTGATCGCGTGGATCGCGGGAGTCGTGACCAGCACATCACCCAGATTGTCCAGACGCACTACCAGGACCTTCTTTACCGTCCGCCACTGCTCATCGATCACGGCTCTCTCCTCTTTCGGCACTATCAACCACCTGCTCATCCCCAACCAGGGATAGGATCTTGTCAATGACGCCACTGGTGCTTAAGGTTCCCGCTAATGGAAGGATGACCAGTTGGCCGCCAATCTCCTGTACCGCCTCGGCCTCTGGCAGAACCTCGTTCGCGTAATCGCCGCCCTTGACATGGATATCTGGACGCAGTGTGCGGATCAATGAGGTTGGGGTGTCCTCATCGAAAAGCACCACATAGTCCACCGGTTCCAGGGCCGCGACCAGGGCCAGACGATCGCGCTCACTATTAATCGGTCGGCTCTGCCCCTTGAGACGCTGCGCGCTACGGTCCCGATTGATCCCCACAACCAGGAGATCCCCCAGGGCGCGGGCCTGCCTTAGAAACTGGACGTGGCCGGCATGCAGAATATCAAAGACACCGTTAGTAAACACAATCTTGCGCCCGGCCTGCCGCTCTATCTCCAGCTCGGCCACGACGCGCGCTAGCGCGCGCTGCGCCTCCGCCCGCTCCAGCGGGAAACGCCGATCTACCTCGGCCCCATGATCTCGCAGGCTTACCCGCTGCAAAAGCTCTTGCAGGTGGACTACCGAGGTGCGGCGCTTGGAGATCGCGATCGCGGCGGCGTCGATCCCCACCTGAGCCGCCTCATCCATTGAGCCACCGGCAGCCAGAGCCAGAGCCATCGCCGAAGCAAACGAGTCACCCGCCCCGACATCATTCGCCTGAGGGACAGGATGGGCCGGCAGATGCACCGCCTTCCCCTGACGGGCCAGCAAAAACACGCCTTTATCCGCCAGGGTAATCGCGACATGCTCGGTTGAAATCAGCGCGAGCACCTGCTCACCCAGCCGCTTGAGATAGGACAGCCAGCTCTGATGATCTGTATTGTCAGGCATTTCGTCCGAACGATCGCCCACCAGCAGCCGGGCCTCTAACAGATTCGGTGTGACAACCGTCGCGGTCTCCCCGGTGAAGCGATGCAGATTTTTTGAGTCCACCAGCAGTATACGGGGCTCCACGCGCCGCAGCTCATTCAGACGGGCCAGGAGCTTATCGGTCACCACCCCATAGCGATAATCGGAGATCACGACCAGATCGCACTGGGCGAAGGCCTCTTCCAGATTGCGCACCAGCCGCTCATGTGTGCGCGAGGTATAATCCGAGGTCCCTTCATCAAAACGGACCACGTACTGACCATCCGCGAGAATGCGGATCTTCCGTAAGGTTGTGGCCTGAGGATCGCGAACCAGCCAGCGATCATCGATATCTAGTGAGCGCAAGGTTTCGCGTAACACCTGCCCTCCATGATCATCCCCCACGATCCCTAGATAGCAGACCTGAGCTTCAAGCGCTCGTAGATTAGCGGCGGTGTTGGCCGCTCCACCCGGTAGATGCGTCTCGGAGGTTTTGCGGACAACCGGGACGGGTCCTTCGCTGCACAGACGAGCAGCACTCCCCTCCAGATAGGTGTCCAGCATCGCATCACCGATCACCAGGACACGCAACTGGCGAAAGGTGCTGACGAGAGTTACAGCATTAGCCATACGTATATGCTCCAATTCGATATATAAACCCGTTCTATAGAAGAAGAGACGGTGGGAAGGGAAAGAGCGTTTTTGCTTTTCCCACCTCGCCATTGTCCGTAGATCGGGTCACGTGTGGACCCGTGGCGACGGAATGCACGCATCTTCGCACGAAGCGGAAACCTCTGGGACCCGCAGCACAGCGGCGCGACGAGATGGACCACCGTTTCCTCTTCGTGGCACCCGTCATGGCTCCCCTGGGCACGGGTCCGCGCGCGACCCGGTCTACCCCATTCAAACATCCTTCTCTCAAAATAAAACGATTTCCTTTCCCCAACAGACTCGCTTGCGGCTCCCCTATGTGTGGCTATCCAGAACTGGCTGCCAGCTTTCAGGCCGATAAGTCATCTCCACCGCCGGCCCAGACTGTTCAAGCGCCCGGACAATCTGAAGGGCATGAACGGTCGAACGCGACACATACTCAGGACGACGGATTTCAGAGGTCGGGAGCTTCTCTGTTCCCTGATCAACCAGGATCGAGCGACACCCGGCTCTATGACCGGCTTCCACATCATCCAGAATGTCTCCTAGAAACCAGCTTTGCTGAAGATCCAGATGCAGATCCTCAGCCGCTTGCCTCAGCATGCCTGGTCGCGGCTTCCGACAATCGCAGACTTTGGTCAGCTCTGGGACCTGGCCCTCAGGATGATGCGGGCAAAAATAGATTCCATCGATACGAACACCCAAGGCTGCCAGTTCGGAGCGCAGATAACCGTGCATTAGATCCAGATCGGCCTCCGTGAAAAGACCACGTGCCAGACCCGCCTGATTGGTAATAATCACTATAGAAAATCCGGCGGCTTGCAATGCTTGAAGCTCGGGACCAATCCCTTCATATAAAACCAATTGTTCTGGACGTGAGGGATAATGTCGGGGATAAACAAGCGTACCATCCCGGTCCAAAAATAACGCGCGTGGAGTCGGATTGCTCAAAAAGCTTCTCCCTTCGTTTTTGTCAACTCTCTCTCAACAATATCACATAAAATATGCGTTATCATCATATGCAGCTCCTGCGCCAGAGCAGTATCAATAGTGGGAACGCGTACAGTCAGATCGGCCTGCTGCTCCAGCCGGCTGTTTCGTTCGCCAGTAATCGCGATCAGACGCATACCACATCCCCGAGCCATCTGCGCGGCCTGAAGCAGGTTTTCTGACTCTCCACTGGTACTGAAAGCAATCAATAGATCGTCAGGTCGCCCAAAAGCCTCAACCTGACGAGCGAATACCTCCTGATAGCCATAATCGTTTGCTACCGCCGTCAGGATCGCCGTATCGGTTGTGAGTGCCAGCACGGCATAGGCGGATCGCTCACGCTTAAAGCGCCCGACCAGTTCAGCCGCGAAATGTTGGGCCTCCGCCGCGCTCCCACCGTTCCCAGCCACCAGCACTTTGTTACCCACCCTCAACGTCTCCACTAGCGTACGTGCCACAGCCGTTAAGCTAAATGAATGGCTCGCCATCTGACTGAGAGCAATATCCAGGGTCTGCCGACGCTGAGATAACGCACTGACAATTGACTGATGATATTCAATGTTCGCTACCGTCAACGATTCCTCAGGGTCTGGAGAAGACCCATTCATCCGTTGATCTCGACTCAACATGCGCCCTACTTTTCTCTTTTACAAGCAAACACACACTAAAAATCGCATTTATGGAGAACGCTCTAGAAAAACAGTGCCCTTTCTAGTAGTTCATTAACTTTTTTCTAGAAAGAACTACTGGGAGAAAAAATCACCATTTCTACGAGCTCTACACGTAAATGAATGGGCTTTCCGATACATCTTCTTCCCTCCTCGATCGTCTACTATGTAGGGGAAGTAAAAAATGACTTGTTGAGAAAATGAAGATGAGGAAAGGGGACACCCCCTGGGATGTGGGAGGAGCGCTGTTCTTGAACATACTCAACGGATCGAAGCAAATGATAGGACACGGAAAGATGGCGCTATGCGCCAGAAGCGGCACGTGTTCGCTGCGCTCCACGGGCCGTCCTACACCGCGTAAACGGACCTCTTCAATCCCGCATCCACAATTTCCCACCAGCACACGGCTGGCCGACCTCTCTTCCAAAGATTGCGTCCGCAAACGGCTATTCTTTTCAATAGATAGAAGGGTATTTCATGGCACATAAAAAATATGAGATGATTGTAATTGGGGCCGGGGCCGCTGGCAGCGGGGTCGCTTCAAGCGCCGCAAAACAAGGGAAACGCGTCCTTCAGATCGAGAAAGACAATCTGGGCGGGACCTGTCTGAACTACGGCTGCGATCCTACGAAAACCCTGCTCAATATCGCCGGACAGCTTCATCAGGCCCTGAACGCGGAGGCGCTGGGCCTGCATATCCCTGAGGCCGATTTTAGCTGGCCCCGCGTTCAGGAACACCTCCATCAAGTGGTGGATCAGTTGCGCGGTGGTGATTTCGAGCAAGGGAAAAAGCAGCTTCAGGAGTCGGGGATCGATGTCATTCGTGGCGAGGCCCACTTTGTTTCTCCCAAAGCTGTTATGGTCAACGGGGAAACGATTGAGGGCGATAGCTTTGTTATCTGCGTCGGCAGCCAGACAGTGGTACCCTCGATTGAGGGCCTGAAGGAGACGGGCTACCTGACAAATGTTGAGGCGATCTGGCTCTCTCACTTGCCCAGGAGTATGGCGATCCTTGGCGGCGGCGCGAACGGTATTGAGTTCTCTCAGTTGTTCCATCGCTTCAATGTCTCGATTACTACGATTGATAGTGGCCCCCGTATTCTGGATAAAGAGGATGCTGAGCTGGCCGAAATTTTGCAAAAAACTTTGCGGGATGAGGGTCTACGCCTGCTGACAAATACACAACTGACGAAAGTGAGACGTGCACCCGAGGGGAAGATCCTGACGCTAAAGCATAAGGATGGAAGCGAACAAGAACTGGTGGTCGATGAGATTCTGATCGCGAGTGGACGGGCCCCCAAAATTGAAGCTTTGAATCTGGAGGCTGCGGGCGTTCAGACTGAGAAAGGGGCGGTTAAGGTTGATGAGCACCAGCGCACCAACGTCCCTCACATCTGGGCCGCTGGCGATGTCACAAATATGCTTCCATTCACGCATGTGGCTTCGGAACAGGGCCGGATCGCGGGCCACAATGCCTTTTCGGATAAACTCCACAGCTTTACTGATCTGACAATCCCCTGGGTTATGTATACTGATCCTCCGCTTGCGCACGTGGGCAAGACTGAGGAGCAACTGAAAGAGGCGAAAACTCCTTATAAAGCTTTGAAGGTCTCCTATACCGATATCGAGCGCGCCCTACTCAATGGGCAGATGGGAGGACTGATTAAGCTTCTGGTAGACTATGATGGAGAGCTGCTGGGCGGGCATATTCTGGGTCCCAATGCCGATGATCTGATCGGGCAGGTGACGATCGCGATGCAGAACCATCTCAAGATCGACCAACTGGCTAATACCGTGATGCCGTATCCCACCCTGAGTGAGGGCCTTCGAGCAGCGGCGAATAAATTTTAAGGTATGTCAATAGATGTCGTGATTATCGGCGGTGGAGCGATTGGCTGCTCCATCGCCTACTTTCTCTCCGGAGCTGGGGCCAGCGTCCTCTTACTGGAGCGCGACGGGATCGGGTCCCACGCATCACAGGCGGCTGCCGGCCTGCTGGCTCCACTGGGTCCGCTCCCTCAGCCCGGCCCCTTCGCGGATCTTCTTCTCGCGGGTTATGCGCTCTTCCCCACACTGGTCCCGCGATTAGAAGCGGCAACGGGCCTGGAGCTGGATTATCAACTGACGGGAGCGTTGCGCGTCGGACTGCATACCCGCTCAAGTGAGCGTCTGCGGGTCCGACAAAAGGATTGGCGATCTGTGGGTTGGCGGGCCGATTGGCTGACGAGTGAACAGGCGCGTCAGCAAGAGCCGTTGTTGGGATCTGGGGTTCGCGGAGCCGTCTCAATCCCCGATGAGGGCCAGATTCACCCTGAGAAGCTCACCAGGGCGTTCGCCCAGGCGGCCCAGCAGCAGGGAGCAACTCTACGGACCGGGTGTGAGATCGTCGGAACCCAGGAGGGAAAGAACCGTATTGAGGCCATAGTGACCGCTCAAGGCGAGAGGATCACGTGTAGCGAGGTTGTACTGGCGACTGGCTCCTGGTCAGGGATCTGGGCTGACCGCTTCAGGCTTAAGCTCCCAATAGGGCCGCAGCGAGGACAACTGGTCACGATCGAACAGCCCCAAGGTCTGAAGCTCCAACGCATGATCTTTGGCAATGGTCTGTATGTAGTACCACGCCCGGACAATACGGTACTGATCGGTGCGACCAAAAGCGATGAGGGCTTCAATACCACCGTTCGAGAAAGCGAGACTCTGGAGATGGTCACCTCAGCCGCGAGGCTACTCCCTTTTGTCCAGGAAGCACGGCTCGTCAAAGCCTGGACCGGGTTGCGACCCCACACCCCCGATCTGAGGCCGATTCTAGGACGGGCACAGGGCTGGGACAATCTCACTATTGCCAGTGGTCACAACAGCCTTGGTATCCTGCTTAGCGGGATCACCGGCCAATGTATTAGCCGATTGTTACTAGAGGGTCAGATGTCAGGGTTAAAGGCCTTCGAGCCCCAGAGCCAGCCATGATAGGGAAAGCCTATATACAAAATAATGAAGCTGTAGTTACCTTTTGGTGGCTTTTTTACGTAATAGGGATAGAACCGTCTAAAAAAGTGCCAGAGATACATATTAAGTGAAAACACTGTGATTATTGCGTTAATCAAGTCCCCTCATCCACCAGTTCTCCTTAGCCCAATCCTTTCAATAACTCCAGATGTAGAACATTCGATAATCCCGAGCAAAAGATTATGAAAGAGAAAAAAAGCAACGGCGAGATGCCTGTCGAGGTCAGACGCGAACAGATTGTGAGGCTCATTAGAAACAGGGACTTTATTCGCGTCACCGACCTGAGTGAGCAGTTTCATGTCTCTGAGGTAACCATTCGTGGAGATCTCGATGCCTTGACTCAGCAACATCTGATCCATCGCGTCCGAGGAGGGGCAGTTCCCCGCTCCCTTTCACATCAAGAACAATCCACCGAGATGTCAAAAGAAACGACGGTATCCGAAAAAACGGTGATTGGACGAATGGCTGCTAGCCTGATTGCCAGGGGAGAAACACTCATTCTGGATGCCGGCTCAACAACTGCGTCGATCGCTCAGGCAATCAATGGACGGACGGATCTCCGCGATGCAGTAATCTTCACAAACGCCCTGGATATCGCGATTGAGCTGGAGTGCTCGATCCCACGGGTAACAGTGATTGTGACGGGTGGGACGCTCACCCCATCGCGGAACACACTGGCTAACCCTCTGGGAGAGGTGGTGCTGGAACAAGTCAACGTGCAGACGGCTTTTCTGAACTGCAATGGCATTGATCCCGAGGGCGGTGTGACCAATAGCAACCTTTCTGAGATCTCGCTTAAGCGTCAGATGCTACGAGCAGCTCAGAGGCGCATCGTTGTGGCTGATGGCTCGAAGGTTGGTGAGGTTCAACTCGCATTCCTCTGTGGGATCGCTGAGATCGACCTGCTAATCACTGGCGCTTCGGCAGATCCCGAGATCATATCCAGGTTACGCGAACAGGGCCTTGAGATTATGATCGCGCACTAAAATTCCTTTGTAGATCGGGTCACGTGTTGACCTGTGGGAAAGCGAAGCCCTCCCGTTCGGGTGCAGGCAGGCCGGATCGGTCCCGATAGATTGCGCATGTTCAAGAACAGCGCTCCTATGACTTCGGCTGTGGGCCTGGGTGCTCTCCCAAGCCCGTTCAGCAGCATCTTCCTGACTTTCCCAGCAGAGATCTTCTGAACATATGCGCATCATAGCCTATGGTGCTTGACAAAGCATGATGTTTCGCAAACAACTTCCCCCGTATGGCTACTCGCTTGCTTTCCTTGTACCGCCACTCCAAAAACTGGCTCCTCTTTTCATTACACAAACATCAACTTGATGAAAGAGTCGTGATAAAGCTATGACAACCTGCACTTTATATATGGATAAACGGTATGTACTCGATACTTGATCTTGTCTATTCTATACAAGGATATAATTCGTTTTTTCGCGAAGGAGGCAGGTTGTGAATAAGATCAAGGTTGCTCGCTTGAAACGGCAGATTACTTGGGAGATAGAGACGATGTATGAGGGGATGGCCGGCCTCGCTGGTAGTACGGCGCGTCACAATTTCGTCCACAGGCAGATGGAACGGATCGAGCAATGCCAGGGTGAGCTGGAGCTCCAATTGGGGACGAGTCAGGCACTTTGTACAGTCTGTGAGCTCTACATTTCTATAACCAGTCAGCTCAATAGTCCATGCGCGAAATAGGATGGTTTATCATCCCTGTAGGCTCTAAAACACATAGACAATTACGACCACCTTTGGCAAGGTGGCCGTACTTTTTTGCGATTTCAGAGGTTACCGCTGGAACAGGCTGCTCAGGGCCTGGACTTTCGGCTCTTTCGCCCACCGTGTTTGCAATTTTTGATATACATTGCAGGACTCACTATAGCGAAGATCTGATTTGATGGCGAGCGAGGCATTGGCGGCTGAGGTTAATAAAGAACAGCTTAAGTCCATGTCGCCAGCGGCGACAGCGGTGGCCGCTTCATGGTTCTGAAACTCGACCCTGACCCGCTCCGGGACGGTGGATCGCGAATGAATGACGTTGATGTGCTCAAAGGTGTCCAGCGACCGCCGGTAATCTCGCATATTTGCATACGTCATGCCTTCAAACAACAAAACTGAGGAATGGCTGATGTGAGCATACGAGTAGCTGGTATCCTGCTCGGGATAGTCCGGGAAGCTGTCTTTGGCCCTTCCAAGGTAGTTGGTGGCCTCGTTTTTCTGCCCCATGCGCGAATGCACCTCAGCCAGCCCCATATAGACCCGACCCAGAAGAAGAGGCGAGATCGTATTGGCATATTGCAAGGCTTGTTGGTAAGCTTGCATGGTCTGAAGGGGACGCTTGCGATAGAAAAAGGTGTTGGCCTGACGGATCAACGCGACACATTTCAGGTTATCGTTCTGAGCCAACCTGCCATAGAACAGGGCCTCGCGAGAATGTGTCAGGGCGGTCCCAAACTCTTCTTTGTGCAGTGCGACCAGGTAGGCCAGACCATAAGCCTGTGAGGTGAGGTTCGCCGCCTCGATCTGGTAGCGAGACTCCTCACGGGCAAGCGGTGTAAGATGGGCCAGGTACCCCGGCAACATATGCTCTACCTCGGCTAATCCTTTGGCATTACATAAGCGCCAGCAAGCCGCGATACCCGAGGAACAAAGCGGCAGTAGCTCGTCAGGCGAGAGAAGTTCCGGCTTTTTACCGGTTAATCCGAGCAAAGAGATCGGCATGCTAGCGACCATCACTAAAGCCTGGCGACGCGAAAAGGTATCATCCTGTGAATTTTGTTGCATTGTCATCTCGTTATAGCTCCGTAGTGATTGCTCAATCTGTGATAAGAGAGTATCAAACGACCATTGCCTTTGTTGCTGAACAACGAGAAGATTGAAAACGCTTGACTTGAATAAGGATTGATCAAGTGGTGGAATTTCAAAATGTAGAGGAAGCGAGGTCGTGACCACAGGTTCCTTGAGCGAAAACTCAGGTGTGGATACGATCCGCGAAGTAACATTCCCAAAGCTTGCTGGGCATTCGGCCATACGGGTTTCAGGTAATGAGGTGAGATGGCCATACCCCAGTTCTTCCGGCGTCATCTCAAAGGCTTTGCATAGCATATCAAGCGATGATAAACGCGGATTTTGCACCCCCAGCTCCCAGCGATGATAGGTGTTCAGACTCACACCAATCTTTTCGCTCGCAACTTCCAACGTCCATCTATTCTTGAGCCTGGCTGCCTCTAGTCTTTCGTTCCGTTTTGCCATAGGCCCTCACATATTTTTAACATTCTCCGGTATATTCACAATACATCCTTTGTTAATTGTATGAACAAATTTAGCTTATGGCAAGGGGGAAAAGACTACAAAAATTTAAGTGATGAATAAACGATGAATAACTACCATTAAAGTAGTATAAAACTTTTTACTTGTTTAGGTTATATCTTGATTTAAGTAGAAGTATAGAACCCGCTCTCCTAATCTCTGCTATTTTGTGGAACGCAACTTATGGGAGAGAACAGGCGTAAATAGTAATAAGAAGGCGAAGGCATCAGGCCTTTCCTCTCTGAACACTCCACAATGAAGAGGGATTATGGTAGCCCACTGTCTAAATCCTCGTGTCCCCGGTGGACATGAAAATAATGATAAGGCAACTATCTGTCAACGATGCGACTTTTTGATCCAGGGGGCTCATATCGGCATCTATGAGGTGCATTCCTACATTGGTTCTGGTAGCTACGGTCAAGTTTATAAGGTACAGGAACCTCCCCCACTCAGCCGTCCTCTGGCACTCAAGGTGTTGCGCTACGATCAATACAATGAAAAGGCTCTCGGTATCTTTTTTGATGAGGCCCGACGCATCGCCAGTCTGCAATCTCTCCATATTCTTCCGGTCTATAACTTTGGGCAGGTCGAGGATGGACGCCCCTATCTGGTGATGGAGCTGGCTCCTAAAACGATTACGGATCTTTTTAAGCGGTCCGATGGCACGATGCGGCTGGCGTTCCCTGAGGAACTGCTTCCGTATGTGCGGCAGGCTGCCGAGGCTCTTAGTTATCTGCACTCAAATGGGCTGATCCATCAAGATGTGAAGCCGGGCAATCTGCTGATCGGGCGCAATGGGCAGTTGCTGCTTTCAGACTTTGGCGCGACTTTCTATCTCGGGATGCAGACTCATGCGTCTCTGGGAGAGGTTACGGGGACGGCTACTTATATGCCGCCGGAGCAATGGCAGGGGAATCCCCGCCGCGATTCCGATCAGTACGCGCTGGCGATCTGTATCTATGAGATGCTGGCTGGTCGCCCCCCTTTCTCTTATCAACGCATCGAGGAGATGTGGAACGCGCATATTAATGAGTCGCCCCCCCCGCCTCAAAAGTGGAATTCACGTATCCCGGTTGAGGTCTCCGCCGTGCTGTTACGCGCTCTGGCGAAGGATTATCGACAGCGCTATACCAGCATTACGGAGTTCGCGGAGGAGTATGAGCGGGCGGTGAAGATCTCGTTGAGCCGCTTCCTCTGCAGCAATTGTGGCCACCAAAACCGGAGTGGGGCGCGGCGGTGCTCTAATTGCGGGTCCCAGGCCGATAAACGCGGCTGTCAGTATTGTGGAGCTGTGACTCGCTTCGGACAACGCGTCTGCTCGGTCTGCGGTCGACTGCTGCATCCCCCCTCGGAGCCGCGCCAACAGCCTCTGGCGGGCCTGAGCGTTGATCGGGGAAGATATACCATCGGGCGGATCATTAAGCATGATCCCGATAGCGATATTGTGGTCGCGCTCGCCAGCGATAAACGTGCACCTGGGAAAAGGGTGGTGCTGAAGCGCTGGCAATGTACAGATCAACCGATCGAGCAGCGCCAGCGGGAGTTTGAGCATTATCAACAGGCGACAGAGCAGCTCACGCGTCTGAACCATCCGTTGATCCCAAAGGGACTGGAGCGTTTTACCGAGGGCCGCTACTTTTATTTCGCGGAAACCTATGTGGACGGCGAGAGCCTTGAGGATCGGATGCGGAAGCTGTTGCGCCCCCTGGCCGAAAAAGAGGTTCTCGGGTATATGAACGCGGTGCTCAATACTCTGATTTTTCTAGAGCAGCAGCAGCCACCGATCCGCCCTTATGATCTTTCGCCCGCGAATGTGTTGATTGAGAGATTCCGGAACCGGGTCTTTCTTACTGGCTTTCAGGTTCCCGCGCCCCCGCTGAACGCTCTCGATAAACATGGGGCGCGGCGCACTACGCGGCGGCTGGGCATCTCCCCTTATCTGCCGGTTAAAGATGTCCCCTACGATCAACGGACGTGTATTTACGCTCTGGCCGCGACCTGCCATTATATGCTGACCAATAGCCCGCCACCCCACTATCCTACATATCCACCGGCCCGGCTGCTCAATCCGGCGATCTTAGAAGGGACAGCCCTCCTGCTGGATCGGGCGCTAATGGAGGATAACGGTCAGCGCTATCAAAGCTACGCGGAGCTGCAAAAAGACCTCAAGCGGCTCCTTTAACAGGGTTCCGCTTAAGGTCTTTGTTTTCGTAGGAGCGCTGTTCTTGAACATGCGCAAGGTTTGGGGTTCGATGCTGCATCCTCGATGGATGGCGCTGCGCGCCAGAAGCGGCACGTCTTCGCTCTGCTCGATGGGCCGTCCTACGCCGCACCCAAGGGGAGTCTTCCCTTTCCCACCGTCATTTCCCAGCAGCATCGCAAACGAGTCTGTGGGGAAAGTCAGGAAGGGTCTTCTCACACGGTGCCATCGTCCGTAGATCGGGTCGC